>CALHUA010000068.1 GCA_938039915.1 uncultured Anderseniella sp. | reverse complement strand
GTATTCCTTGTTTTCAAAATGCAGTGCCATGAGTGTTGCCTATCCCTTGATGCAAATAGCTGAAAGCTGGCGGCCGTAATCCCCCTCGCCGCGATGAACCGTACGCCGGTACGAGAAGAACCGCCGTTCATCGGCGTAAGTGCACAGCGCGGTATCCTCGATTGAAGCCAGCCCAAGGTCATCCAGGCGTGACCGCACGAAACCCGGCAGGTCGAACATGAAATGACCAGGCTTTGCAGACGGGATGAAATACCGCTCCGACGAGGCATCGCGTTCGACAAACTGCGCCTGGTACTCCGGCCCCACTTCATAGTTCAACTGGCTGATGGTCGGCCCGACCGCGGCGTGAATATCCTTGGCACCCAGGTCTTTCATGCGCGCAACGGTTGACCCCAGCACCCCGCCGATTGCGCCTTTCCATCCGGCATGCGCTGCACCGACCACCCGACCGTCATCCGAACTGAACAGCACCGGGGTACAATCAGCCGTCAGGACCGCAACCGCAATGCCGGGTCTGTCGGTTACAACCGCATCACCTTGCGGCGGCTGGCGCACGTCCCAGGGCTTGTCGGCATGCACGGTATCTGCACTGTGCCATTGATGGATGGTCAGCAGCCTGTCGGTATCCACGCCCAGCTGCACGGCAATCCGGCGCCGGTTCTCTGCCACCCTGGCGCCGTCATCGTCAGATCCGAAGCCGGCATTCAGCGATCCGTAAATGCCGTCGGACACGCCGCCTTCGCGGGTGAAAAACCCGTGTCCTATCCCGTTTATGGAAGATAGACCTGAAGCTTCGATCATGCTGGCTCCACATTGAAGGGGGCGGGCTTGGGCATGTCGGGATGAGTGACCGCAAGCACCTTGAACAACTGCCCCATCTGGTTGCCGGACACCAGCCTTTGCGCGCCTTTCGACAGCCGAATGCGCTGCCGGGCATCGGCCCGCGCGCGCAACATCTCTTCGCGCTCCTTCAGACCCATCTTGATCAGGAAATCACCCTGCATGACCGGGCCGTAAGCTTTCGCACCATCAGCGGTTACAGCATCTGTCAGGGCTTCAAAATCCACATGTGAGGTAATGTCAGCGTCACCGGGCCGGGCCAGGACATCTGCAAACTGATGCTTGCGGATGGCTTGCAATGTATCGCCGACAGCAGAACGTATATGGCCGTAGTCGATGATCAGCGCCGCCCCCATGTCCTTGCAAATGCGCCGCCCGATTTCGCGGGCCACCGCATCGCGTGCCGGCGAAAATTCTGCAACATCGCCATCTGCCGCGCCTGCCGTCCACGACGGCACCAGCGCAGGTGCAACAGGGTCACTGGCCAGGCCGAACGTCAACTTGCCATCTGCCGTCTGTCCGACAACACGCTCATGCCACTGACCCGCCTGTTTCTGCAGTTGAGAGACCGGCAATGCATCAAAAAATTCGTTGGCGATGATCAGGGATTGTCCGTCCGGAACATCTTCCAGCCGGTCGTGCCAGGTGGCGTCGATACCGGCACGTTTCAGGGTTTCGGCCTGCATGGTCTTCAGCGCAGGCGACATTTCAACCAGATGAACCTTCATGCCTTCGCGCAGTCCGGGCATGACCGAACAGGCACGGACAAGGTCGGCCAGCAGGGTGCCCCTGCCGGGACCCAGTTCAACAAGATTCCACTCAGCCGGTGCGTCCATCATCTGCCATCCCGCGGCACACCAGATGCCGATCAGCTCGCCAAACATCTGGGAAACTTCGGGTGCGGTTATGAAATCCCCGGCCCGGCCGAACGGGTCGCGGCCCATATAATAGCCGTGCCGTTCATGACCCAGCGCCAGCGCCATGTAACGGTCCACCGGCATCGGACCGTCAGCCGCGATCATGTCGGCAATGATGGCGCCAAGTGGGGACTGGCGCTCATCTGTATCTATCTTTGGTTTACTCATGCCGCACTCCCGGGGGTCTTCGCCCCAGACCTTGTTAACAACCAGATGCCGACGCCCAGCAGCGGTAATGACAATACCATGCCCATGGTCAACCAGCCGCCCGTGAGATAACCGATATGGGCGTCAGGCTCACGTGCAAACTCGACAATGATCCGCGACAGTGCATAACCGGTGGCGAACACCCCGGACGCGACACCGGTGCGTGGCAGGCATTTATATGTGTGTGTGGCAATCCGCACCGCCAGAAACAAGACGATGCCCTCCAGAGCGGCTTCATAAAGCTGGCTTGGATGGCGCGGATCCGGGCCGCCACCGGGAAACACCATGGCCCATGGCACATCCGTCACCTTGCCGTACAGTTCTGCATTGATGAAGTTGGCAATCCGCCCCAGAAACAAGCCGATCGGGACACTTGCTGCGCCCAGATCGAGCAACTGCCACATGCCGATGCCATGACGCCGGCCATAGAGGTAACATGCGACGACAACCCCCAGGAAGCCGCCATGGAATGACATGCCTCCGTTCCACATCTGCAGAATTTCCGACGGATTGTGCAGGAAATGAACCGGGTTGTAGAAAAATACATAGCCCAACCTGCCGCCCAGCAGCACGCCCAGTGTCGACCACAACAGCAAATCGTCAAGTTGCACCGGCGAGGTGTGCGGTTTCGATCCCGGCCACAATGCGTCATTGGTGACCAGTCGTTTGGCATACCAGATTGCCACCATCAGCCCGATGACATAGGCCAGTGCATACCAGCGGATTTCCAGCGGGCCGAGCGACAACGCCACCGGGTCTATCACCGGAAAGGGTATGGCAAACAGGGTGGGCATGAAGGACCGCCAGACAGGTTGATGCATCAGTTCGCGTGCAAGAGGCTTGCGAAAGCCTCCGCTGCACCCTACCTAAAGGATACAACACTGGTTTCCAACAGCCGAGACACCTGAAACATGACAAGCCCGTCTTCCCGTTTCTTTGACGAACTAGCCAAGGTAATGACCAACGCCGCCGGTGCAGCGCAAGGCGCACGGCGCGAAGTCGATAATCTCGTCAAGGCCCAGATCGAGCGGGTTCTGGCAGACATCCAGATCGTGCAGCGCGAAGAATTTGACGTTGTACGCGACATGGTCAGCATGGCCCGCACCGAAAACGAAGCAATGCGCGCGCGCATTGCCGAACTGGAGGCAAGGCTCGAAGCAGTGGAGTCAAAACCTGCGCCGGCTGCAAAAAAGAAAGCAGCGGCAAAGTCTTCCACAGCCAAGAAGTGAATTCTATACGCTGAAAACTGGTTTATCCCCATTGCGGTGTGGAGGAATCACAGCTTATCGCCGCCGACTCTTGCGGCGCAGTCGAACATTCGTCAATTTCTGTACACGACTTGATTCGTTGCTTCCGGCAGCGATTCAACACTGAAGCATCTTGATATCTTCTGATTGCAGACAAGATGCCCGGTTACCAGAGGATTGAGCAACTCCATGTGTTCCTGCAGACACAGATTGCTCTCGGGAGCGACGGATATGACAGCAGCACTGGCAATAAAGCATGATCTCATTCATCCGCTGGAGACCGTGGAGCTGCTGGCTTCGCGCAATGAATGGTTTGTCGACCGTTCAGCCGATGATGAAATCAACATGATCGTGGCCGGTTCGTGGACGGATCTGCACTTGTCGCTCAACTGGAATGCCCAGCTTGAAGGACTGCACCTGGCCTGTTCATTCGACCTGAAGGTCCCCGAAGGCAGGCGCGATGAAATCGTTCGGCTTGTGGCCCTGATCAATGAACAGTTGTTCTTCGGCCACTTCGACGTGTGGCGCAACGAAGGATCACTGATGTTCCGCAACTCGCTGCTGTTGACCGGGCAGGCCGATCTCAACGAGGCCCAGTGCGAGGCATTGGTGCACACCGGGCTTGATGCCTGCGAGCGATACTTCCCGGCCTTCCAGTATGCCATCTGGGCGGGCAAGTCCGCAGAAGACGCCATCCGTTCCAGCCTGCTGGAAACCGTCGGAGAGGCCTGAGCCCATGTCTGTTGCAGCCAAGCTTTCAGGACGTCTCGTTCTGATCGGTGCCGGCAAAATGGGTACGGCCATGCTTCAGGGCTGGCTGGAAGCCGGTGTCACAGGCGATCAGGTGGTCATCTTTGACCCGGCACCTCCGCCCGAAACCATGGCGGTAATTGCACAGCACTCGATCAGTCACAACCCTGCGCTGGACACCGTTGACAGTGTCGAGGCCATCCTGGTCGCGGTAAAGCCTCAAATGGTGGACGATGTGCTGCCGGCCATGAGAGATCTGGCAAAGAACGATCCGCTGGTTGTATCTGTCGTGGCAGGCAAGACGATTGCCGCTTTCCGGCAGCATTTTGGTGACACGACACCGGTCATCCGCACAATTCCCAACACGCCTGCCGCCGTGGGGCGCGGCATTACCGCGATAGCGGCAAGTGACGGCGTCTCAACCGAACAGTCAGAACTGGCAACAGCGCTGCTGGCATCACTGGGCGAAGTGGTGACGGTCGATGACGAGGCCCTGATTGACGCCTGCACGGCGATCTCGGGCTCAGGGCCTGCCTATATTTTCTACATGACCGAATGCATGACGGCGGCCGCTATCAAACTGGGCCTGCCGGCAGACATTGCAGAACAGCTGGCGCGCGCCACTGTTGCAGGTGCCGGCGAACTGATGCGCGCGACCGGAACACCTGCCGGGACCTTGCGGGAGAACGTCACGTCGCCCAAGGGCACAACCCATGCTGCGCTCCAGGTCCTGATGGCGGATGAAGACGGCATGAAGCAACTGATGATCAGGGCAACGGCTGAAGCTGAAAAACGGTCGCGCGAGCTGGCTGGTTGATACCTGGGGTATAAATCAGCACGCGCCAATCCGCCCGCTTGTGTTCGACGTTTCCACATTGCAGTCTGAAGATCGATAGACGGAGCCAACAGGAGCCTTGTCATGGAAGAGCGCGAAAACGCGATTGTAAGTGCTGCATTTCGGCTGGCCGCCACGCGGGCCTGGAGCGAAGTAAAACTGGCAGACATTGCCGCAGAGGCCGAGATATCACTGGCAGACCTTGCCGGCGTCATAGGCGGCAAGGCAGATATCCTGCAGCTTTATGGTCGGCAGCTTGATGCGAAAATGCTGACTGCGCTGGAAACCGACCCGGTATCGGGTTCGGCACATGATCGGGTGTTCGATATTCT
Source organism: uncultured Anderseniella sp. (assembly GCA_938039915.1). Classification (GTDB taxonomy): domain Bacteria; phylum Pseudomonadota; class Alphaproteobacteria; order Rhizobiales; family Aestuariivirgaceae; genus Anderseniella. The sequence goes on along the minus strand of CALHUA010000068.1, from coordinate 26,441 downwards.
CATGCGCCGCCTGGAACTGATGGACGGCGACAAAGCCGCCATTCGGTCCATTGTTGAGACACCAGCAGCCTCCCTGCCCGATTATGCACGTTTGGCCGGGTCCCTGATGCAGTCGCAGGATTGGGTGCTGTCGGCAGCTGGTATTGAAGACACCGGCCTGCGCGGCGCCATGAAAACCACCGGCCTGGCGCTGGTCTATGTACGTACGCTGAAAGTATGGGCCAATGACGATGACGCCGGGCTTGCGCGCACCATGGCACAGCTCGATCGGTCATTGCGCGATGGCGCTGACTGGATCAAGCGGCTTGAAACACCGATGACGCTGGCAACCGCCCTGTCGAGCCTGGCACGAGGGTTCATGAAGGCCAGGCGCGGACCGTCGTCGCACGCAAACGACAAGACCGACACTGCCACACCCCCGCCTCCGACACCGGAGACACCAGCCCCGGAGACGACAGCGCCATGAGCACCATTACCTTCGACGATTTCATGAAGGTCGACATTCGCATCGGCACGGTTGTCGAGGTGTCGGATTTCCCTGAAGCGCGCAAACCCGCCTACAAGCTGAAAATCGATTTCGGCGACGAGATCGGCGTGAAGAAGTCATCAGCCCAGATAACCGTTCACTACTCCCGCGACGACCTTGCCGGGCGCAAGGTGGCGGCCGTCGTCAACTTCCCGCCCCGCCAGATCGGTCCGTTCATGTCGGAAGTGCTGACACTTGGGTTTTCTGACGATAACGGCGATATCGTTCTGGTCGGCATCGACAAGGACGCCCCAAACGGTTCACGCCTGCATTAGAGCCCTTCAGATCCCGCTGGCATTGTGCAGCCCGGTATCAGTTGTGGTGATTGAAATTATACTGGCGCCTGGGTGGCCTGGTATCCACACCTGAACCGTACTTGTGTCTTGTAATGTGCCGGTTGCGATCCCTGAAACGAACCCGCTTGGTGCCGGCTTGCTTGTCGCGAAGGCTCTGCAGATACCACTTCATCTTGTGATCGGGCAAACTGATCTGGAACAGCATTCTGCGAAACGATCGCTTGGAAAACTGCGTCGCCTGCTTAGCCGTGCCATACAGATAGTAAGGTCCGGTCAGAAGATTGAGCACCGGACCGATATGGACGAACAGCTGTTTGTCTCCACGGGTGCGATCCGGCAGCAGCGGTACAGTGTCGTTCTGGTAGACTACTCTCAGAAGTGGCAGGTCGCTATAAGTCTTGGCACCCTGTGAATTGGTGAACTTCGGCTGCCCGAACGTGTAAATCCCGCCAAGACTGATCGCCTCGTCCCACATGTAAATCCCTAAAATTGCAGCGACCGCGCCGCCCAGGGAGTGACCCGTGAGATACGTGGTATAGTCAGGTTTCAGCCACGGTTTGACGTCTTTGAAAATCGTGTCGGCAGCCCGCCGGAACCCGCGGTGCAGCATGACACCTGACCTGCCGTCCCGAACGACCCGCCTGTCACGGTCCAGTTTCCAGTTGACGTCATCTACCGTACCGCGAACCGCAATGATCTGGAGCCGGCGCTGGTGATCGTGCAGCAGAACATACTGTACGTTGGTCTTGCCGGGTGTGGCGACCCGGGTGATATTTGCGCCGTACCTGGCCAGTATTTTCGGCTCCTTGTCATAGGCATGCCTGGCCAGTTGTGCAGCCCTGTAAATCAGCTTGAAATCTACCGGAGGTGAGTTCTGCGCACCGGCTGGCGGCACGGCTGACGGCGATACCATCACCAGCAGGGCCAGAACGCAAAGTAACAGACAGGACTTTAGTGTGGACACGCTGAACTCCCGAACCAATGTAACACCTGCACGACATTCATCTCAGATTGGTATCCGGACTTCTGCACGCAAGCCCCCCAGCATCGACGGCGACAGGGCGATATCACCACCATGGCTCTGGGCGATATCGCGTGCGATTGCCATGCCGAGCCCGGTTCCGCCTGAATCCTGGTTGCGGGCGACATCGAGACGGACGAAGGGTTTGAAGACCTCATCATATTGTTCCGGCGGAATGCCCGGGCCGTCATCATCCACAACCACGCGAAGGTAGTCACCGTCGTGTACGGCAGTGATCTCCACATGATCAGCAAACCGGGATGCATTCTGCACCAGATTGCCGACGCAACGTTTGAAGGCGTCCGGTTTCAACGCGACGATCAGCTTGCGCGGAGTGTTGAGCACGATCGGGTGACCCGACCGGCTCATGTCATCTGCCACGTCGCCGAGCAGATCGACGATCTCGGTCGCTGCTGTCGGCTCACCGCCATCGCCGCGCACAAACGCCAGGTAGCCTTCCAGCATGCGCTGCATCTCGCCGACGTCCTCCGACAGGGCATGCACGGTCGGCGATTTTTCCAGCAAGGCCAGTTCCAGCTTGAACCGGGTCAGTATGGTACGCAGGTCATGGCTGACCCCTGCCAGCATGGCAGTTCTTTGCTCTACGTGGCGTTCAATACGGGTTTTCATCTTCAGGAAGGCGCGCGCGGCCGATTGCACCTCGGCCGCCCCGTCAGGCCGGAAATCAGGCACATCCCGTCCCATGCCGAAACTCTGCGCCGCATCTGCGAGTTTGACGATCGGTTTGATCTGGTTTCGCAGGAACACGACAGCAATCAGCAACAGAAACAGCGAACCGCCTATCATCCAGGCAATGAAAATCGGTGTGGTGGATGCATGCGCCCTGTCCAGATCGGTGAGAAACCGAAACACGAATGCATCCCGCGTCAGAACGCGGACGTCGACATATCCGCTCTTGCCAACCGTATCGACCCACAGGGGCTGTGTTATCCCGCCTTCCAGATAGCGCACCAGCTTGGGGTGCACTGAAGACAGGAACGGTGCGTTGGTCGCCGGGGGAAGTTCAGATTTCTTTTCCACGGTGAGGCCAAGCGCCAGATCCTCGTTGGCCATGGCAAGTACCCTGGCAAGGTCGGCTTCGGTGCCCGGGCTGTTGTCCCAGGTTTTGATAACCAGCGCCACATCACGCGCAAAGGATTGCGACAGCGACTTGGTCACGGTTTCATAATGCCGGTCAAGAAACACCCAGGCCATCAGACCCTGCAACAAAACGACCGGCGCAATAACAATGATCAGCGAGCGCTGGTAGAGCCGCTCCGGCATATAGCGCTCGAGAAACCGGTTGAAATGCCAATACAGGGTACGCTTTTCAAGCGGGGTATCGTCACGGCTGGCGATGGCCGACATGTGAAGAACCTTTCGAAACTAGTCCACGTGCAAAGTATAACCATGTCCGCGTACGGTTTGCAGATAAACCGGCATGGCGGGCTGATCCTCGATCTTGCGCCGGAGCCGGTTGATCTGCACATCCACCGCCCGGTTTGAATCTTCCTGGGCCGGCTCAATGATGTCCGCACGCGCCACAGGTTCTCCGGCTCGTTGCGACAGTATGCGCAGTATATCGCGCTCGCGTGTGGTCAGGTGAACAAGCTGGCCATCCCGGCGCAATTCACCGCGCAACAGGTTGAAAGAAAATGCCCCGAAATTCACCTCCGCCAATTCTGTGCTTTCCGGCTGTGTCGATGCATGGCGCTTCAGGATCGCTTGCACCCGCAACAATAACTCACGCGGTTCAAACGGCTTGGTCAGGTAGTCATCAACGCCTGCGCTGAGGCCTTCGATCCTGTGTTCAATCTCGGCGCGCGCCGACAACATCAATATGGGCACATCATTACCGGCAGTCCGCAGCGATGCTGCAAAGTCGAGACCGGTTTCATCCGGCATCATCACGTCCAGCACCAGCAGGTCGAACGACATGCCCTGCATGCGCCCGCGCGCTTCCGCAGCCCCTTTCACTGCCGATACCCGGCACCCGTTGGCCGACAGAAACGACCCCAGCAATTCGCGCAACCGCCTGTCGTCATCAACAATCAGCACATGCGGCAGATCATCGAGCGGTCCGGTCATGGGGCTACCACCTTTTCCACCCGGTCGCGCTCGTCTTCATTGATCAAGCCGTATAACACCTGCTGGAAAACCGGCGCAGCATCACCGCCGGCGTGTCTGATTGCAGCCTCCACCCGCTCAATTTGCGGCTGCATCAACCTCTCGTGCAGCGACACGCCATCTTCTGTCAGATGCAGCAAACGCCTGCGCCGGTCGGCATGCCCGGAGCGCTGTTCAATGATCCCGCGCTCGAGCAGTTCCTTCAGCACCCGCGCCAGGCTCTGCTTTGTGATGCGCAGGATTTCAAGCAGTTCCGCCACACTGATACCGGGATTGCGGCCCACGAAATGCACGACACGGTGATGCGCGCGGCCAAACCCGAAATCCAGCAGCAGCACGTCGGGATCAGAAGTAAAGTCACGGTATCCGAAATACAGCAGCTCGATCAGTTCAATGACGGCATCGCGCGAAACATTCCGCTCCAAAGCGTTCTGGTCTGCCTGTGCGTCCATGGCAAAAGTCACTTCCGGATCCGTATTGGCTATCACGATTTATGTCAGCCATATTGACATAAATTACGGCTGTTGTTAGTGCCATAATCGATTTTTTTGCATATCTGCGTCAGTAAAGACATTCCCGGTGCGTGAATTCAACATCCGATACCGGCCACATGAGGAGCGCTTGCCATGGCCGCGTCACTGCCTTTTGATCAACGTGATGGTGATATCTGGTTGAACGGTGAATTTGTACCGTGGTCTTCCGCACAGCTGCATGTGTTGTCCCATGCATTGCATTATGCATCTTCGGTGTTTGAAGGCGAACGTGCCTATGGCGGCGAGATTTTCAAGTTGACCGAACATACCGAACGCCTGTTTCGGTCGGCGGAATTCCTCGACATGGAAATCCCCTACACCGTTGCCGAACTGGACGATGCCTGCAAGGCATTGCTCATCCGTCAGGGCCTGCGCGATGCCTATGTGCGCCCGGTTGCCTGGCGTGGATCCGAGATGATGGGGGTGTCGGCCCAGACCACAAAGATCAATGTCGCCATCGCAATCTGGGAATGGCCGAGCTATTTCGATGCCGAGGAACGCCTCAAGGGCATCCGGCTGGACATGGCCAAGTGGCGCCGTCCCGATCCTGCAACCATTCCTTGCGAAGCCAAGGCCGCCGGCCTCTACATGATCTGCACATTGTCAAAACATGCTGCCGAGCGCGAAGGCTATGCCGATGCACTGATGCTCGACTATCGCGGCCGGGTGGCCGAGGCGACCGGAGCCAACATATTCTTCGTGAAGGATGGCGAACTGCACACGCCAATACCGGACTGCTTCTTGAACGGCATCACCCGCCAGACCGTCATGGAACTGGCACGCACACGCCAGATCAAGATCAACGAGCGCGTCATCATGCCGGAAGAAATGGCCGACTTCGAACAATGCTTCATCGTCGGGACCGCAGCAGAAGTAACACCTGTTTCTGAAATCGGACCTTACAACTTTACCGTGGGCGACATCACGACAACGCTGATGAATGACTACACCAATACGGTTCAGCCCAAAGTGGCGGCTGCCGAGTAACAGCTTCATGAATGGATGACCGCAGCCGGTAGTTCGGCCACGCCGCAGTTGAGATGTTCACCTCGCCAGCAGATCGGCGGATCAGGCCAGTTGCCTGTTGGCCTCGCTCGATCCTGCCCGGGTTTACTGATCCCGAAGCCGTTCTGATCTCCTGCGACCGGTCACAAAGAAATGCGTGAACCAAATTGAATTTTTCACCGTTTTAATTTGGTTTGTCGGCGTTATACTGACTTGCATCGGGGGCAAAGATGGAGATATCCAACATGCGGTCGTATGCACACTGCCTGCTTTTCGTTCTGATGCTTGCTGCAGGCATCTCGCTGGCAAAGATCCCTGCTCATGCTGCGGGCAATGAAATTGTCGGCAAAACCATTGAATCGATTATTATCAACGGCGAGAGCAATATCGGTTCCCTGGATGATGACGACCGGTTGATCCAGGTTTTCACCTACTATTCCGACCGCTCTTTCAAGCCGATCTGGGTGCGCGACAACGGCATGAAAACCAAGGGACGCATGCTGCTGGATTTCCTCGGCAATATAGAAAACCACGGACTTCGCGAGTTTACATACAGGCTGGCAGACATTCGCGCCCTGGTTGGAGACCCGCATCCGCGCGCGCTGGCCGAACTGGAAATGCTCCTGACCAGCGCCTTCATCGACATGGCTCGCGACCTGACGCGAGGGCGTGTGGCGCCAAAGGACGTGACCCGAGACAATAAAATAAAAGTCCGCGAACTCGGTGCTGCCTATTTGCTGGACGGAGCCGAAAGAGCCGAAAATCTGCTGCCCTATATCCAGACTCTGATGCCCGAAGACAAGCGTTACCACCGGCTGGTCGCAAAGCTGAAGGAATACCGCGCCATCGCTGCAGCCGGCGGCTGGACATCCATCCCTGCCGGCAAAGCCCTGAAGCCGGGCAAACCGGATGTTCGCCTGCCGGTCTTGAGAGAATTTCTCACGACAACAGGTGATATGGACCCGGCGACCCGGCCAGTAGACGACGTTTATGATGAAGTGACTGTCGCTGCAGTCAAGAAATTCCAGCGTCGTCACGGCCTGACTGATGACGGCGTTGTTGGCCCCACAACGCTGACACAAATGAACGTGCCAACCGCAAAACGGATCAGGCAACTTGAGGTCAATCTGGAGCGCAGACGCTGGCTTGATCGCGAACCTGGTGGATTTTACGTGTTTGCCAATCTGGCAGACCAGGAACTGAAAGTGGTGGACAATGGCAAGACCGTTCACACCGCACGCATTGTTGTCGGCAAGACCTATCACAAGACGCCGGTGTTTACCGAAGAGATGACTTACCTTGTCATCAATCCGTACTGGAACGTGCCATCATCCATTGCCAACAAGGAATACCTGCCAAAGTTGAAGAAAGACGCAGGCTACCTGCAGCGTCAGGGTATCCGGGTGCTCAACAAGTCCGGCCAGGTGGTCAACCCCTACTCGGTCAACTGGGGCGGTATGCGCCGGATGCCATTCCGGCTGCGCCAGGATACTGGTGACAAGAACGCGCTTGGCCGCATCAAGTTCATGTTCCCCAACAAGTACAATGTCTACATTCACGACACGCCGTCAAAGAGCCTGTTCAAAAAGGATTTGCGGGTGTTTTCACATGGCTGCATGCGGGTGCAGGATCCGACCAGGCTGGCTGAAGTCATTCTTGGAAAACAAAACTGGACTCTGAACAAGATCAACAATCAGATCGCATCGGGAAAGCGGCGCATCGTCAAGCTGAAGCAGAAGGTGCCGGTCTATGTCACCTATATCACCGCCTGGGTGAACAAGGACGGCACCACCAATTTCCGGCGTGACATTTACGGGCGCGATGAGACCCTGGCTGAACACCTGTTGACCGGCGGCAGGTTCGCCGAAGCCGACAATCACTAAAATGCAGGCTGGTCTGAGCTACGCCGCAAGTATCCGGCGGTAGACCCACAGACGGGCCGGCGGAATATTGCGCACCATCCAGTCAAACGGTTCCACCGAATAGGTTTGCCAGTCCGGCGGGATCGGCGAAACCGGACCATAGGAAATCTGCACGATCGGACGACCCGGGTTAAGCCGGTCAAACAGTTCGTTCAGCAATTCAACCCTTTTCTCAACCGGAAAATTCAGCATCGGGATGGCAGAGATGATGGTGTCAAACCGGCTTTCGCCCATGTCAGGCAAGACGTCGTTGAGTTGAAAAGCGTTGCCGTGGATGATGTTCACCTCGGGAAAGTCAGACACCAGTTGCGGAATAAACGCTTCGGTGTATTCGACGGAAAACAGCTTCGCCGGTTTCACACCACGTGCCAGAATTGCCTTGGTAATAACCCCTGTGCCGGGACCAAGTTCAAGCACTGGATCATCACAGTCCGGTGTAATCAGGCTTGCCATGCGTTTGGCGGTTATGCTGCTTGTCGGCAACACCGCGCCCATGGCCTTGGGCTTGTCTATCCAGGTTTTGAAAAACCTGATCTCCTCGTCAAAGCGATTGGCAACATTCCGTGCCATGCGGTTTGCCACGAGCGTTTCCCCTTATTTAAAAGCGCACAGATGCCGATCCCTGATCCCAGGTACAGGCTTCATCGTTCAGGACTATTCCTAAACCGTGGCAATAATTGTACACGGATGATATTGCTTCATCCACCGGTAACGGGTGGAAAAAATGCTATTTCGCGAGCATCACCGAGCGGATGGTCCAGAGCCACATGTTCCTGGTCAAGGGCTGCACGGATAACCCGCATATCGGCGAAGGCGGCCGCATAGCCTTCATCACGACTTGCCAGATGGGCCGCCAGATCAGCCACCGTGGTCACATCGGCAGGCACGTCAATCATTTCCTCGCCCGTCCCGGTACGCTGGCGCACCCAGGCAAAATACATCACCTTCATTCGTCTTCTTCCATGACATGCTTCACACCAGCACGAAAATAATCATAGCCTGTGTAAAGCGTTGCAACGGCGGCAATCCACAAAAACGTCAGCCCGATCGTGGACGTATGATGAAACACCTTGTCACCGGCAGGCCCGACAATCAGAAACCCGATGGCGATCATCTGAAAGGTGGTTTTCCACTTGGCCAGTTGTGTCACCGGAACAGACACCCGGACTTCGGCAAGAAACTCGCGCAGGCCGGACACCAGTATCTCGCGGCATAGAATGATGATCGCAGCCCAGATGTGCACGCCCTTGATTTCACCGGTATATGTAACCGCCAGCAGAACCGACGCGATCAACAGCTTGTCGGCGATAGGGTCCAGCATCTTGCCAAGCGAAGACTGCTGCTGCCAGATGCGCGCCAGATATCCGTCAAGAAAATCGGTGATCGCGGCAATAATGAAGATCGCCACTGCAATCCAGTGATTGGTGTCACCACCATAGATCAGCAGGCCCACCACTATCGGCACCGCTGCAATGCGCAGATAGGTCAGGATGTTGGGCAGCCAGGTGGCCACGTTGCCGCGCCGGTTTGGATGCCTGATCTTTTCAGCGCCAGCGCTCAAGTTTCACCCTCATGGAAATAGCCATATATGGCAGTTGCCAGACTTTTACTGATTCCTTCAACCTGCTCCAGATCAGCCACCGAAGCGCCTGAGACAGCCCGAGCCGACCCAAAGGCGCGAAGAAGCGCTTTCTTGCGTCCCGGTCCGATGCCGCCAATCTCGTCAAGAGGGTTGGCAAGCGCCGCCTTGGCCCGCTTGGCACGGTGTGTGCCGATGGCAAATCTGTGCGCCTCATCACGCAACCTTTGCACATAATACAGCACCGGGTCACGTTGTTCGAGCATGAAAGGCGCTTTACCCGAGACATGGAACTGTTCACGCCCCGCATTGCGATCCGGCCCCTTCGAAATACCGGCAACCGGTACGTCCCTGACACCCAATTCCTTCAACACCTCCTGGACGGCTGAAAGCTGGCCCTTGCCGCCGTCAATCAGCAACAGATCCGGCCAGATGCCGACGCTGGTGTCATCGACACTTGTGTCATCGGCACTCTTATCAGCCGGTGGCAAAACCTCTTCGGATTGCGCGGGACGATCACCGTGTTCTTTCAGCAAACGCGAAAACCGCCTGGTCAGCACTTCTTTCATCATACCGAAATCATCGCCGCCGGTGTCCTGTTCGGTCTTGATATTGAACTTGCGGTAATGCGCTTTCGCCAGTCCTTCCGGTCCCGCGACAATCATGCCGCCCACTGCGTTGGTGCCCTGAATGTGCGAATTGTCGTACACTTCGATGCGCCGCGGCATGCGTTCAAGTCCGAATACGTTTTTCACTCCTTCCAGCAGCTTCTTTTGGGATGAGGTGTCGGCCAGTTTGCGGCCCAGCGCCTCCCGCGCATTGGTCATGGCATGGCCAACCAGTTCGCGCTTTTCTCCACGCAGCGGCACCAGGACGTCCACCTTGCGCCCGGCCCTGGCTGAAAGCGCCTCGCTCAGCAGGTCAAGTTCGCTGACGTCGCCGGACAACAGGATCTGGCGCGGCACCGGTTTGTCGTCGTAAAACTGGGCGATGAAGGCAGCCAGCACGTCAGCGGGTTCAACGGATTTGTCGGCTCGCGGGAAATAGGCCCGTGTACCCCAGTTCTGTCCCGCCCTGATGAAAAACACCTGAATACAGGTTTGCCCTCCCTCCTGTGCCAGGCCAAAAATATCTGCTTCGGCCACGCCCTGCGGGTTGATGCCTTGTGATGCGGTAACGTGGCTGAGCGCGGAAATCCGGTCACGGCACACAGCCGCACGCTCAAAGTCGAGATCTTCCGACGCCTGTTCCATCTGTTTCGCCAGGGCTGTTTTCACCGCATTGGATTTCCCGGACAGAAAGGCTTCCGCCTGTTTTACCAGTTCGCCATAACCATCTACGGAAATCTCGCCGGTACATGGCGCTGCGCAGCGCTTGATCTGAAACAGCAGGCAGGGCCGTGTGCGGTTTTCATAATAACTATCGGAGCATGAGCGCAGCAAAAACGCTTTCTGCAGCAGGTTGACGGTGGTGTTGACCGACCCGGCCGATGCGAACGGACCGTAATAACTGCCTTTGCGGCTACGTGCACCTCGATGCTTGGTGATCTGGGCCACATCGTGATCCTTGGCGATCAGGATATAGGGAAACGACTTGTCATCGCGCAGGATGACATTGTAGCGCGGTTTCAACCGCTTGATCAGGTTTGCCTCCAGCAACAGCGCTTCCGGCTCTGTCTTGGTGGTCACAAACTCCATCGAGCAGGTGTTGGCGATCATGGCGGCGATGCGATTGGTATGGCCGCCCAACCGCGTATAGTTCGAGACACGGTTCTTAAGGTTGCGCGCCTTGCCCACATACAGCACATCGCCCTTGTGGTTATACATCCGGTAAACACCCGGCCTGCCCGGCAGGGTTTTCGCAAACCGCTTGATAACCTCCGGCCCACTTTCGACAGCGTCTTCAGCCGCTTCGTGTTCCTGATTGATCTGGGGGTCGCTCATAGGCCTCGTCAGCCTCGCGTACGCTCGATCTCGATACCCACACTCGAAGCCTCGGGAATGATGTCGAGTTTTTCAACCCGCACCCGGACGCGCTTGATCGCCCTGTTCTTCAACACCTTGTCGGCAATCTTCTCAGCAAGTGTCTCGACCAGGTTGACATGACCATCCTGCACAATGGTCTTGACGTTCTTGACCACCTTTTCGTAGCTGACCACGTTCCTGATATCATCTTCCAGCGCTCCGCCCTGCTCCTGCACGGCACAATCAATATTCACCAGAATTCGTTGAGGATGCCGTTTTTCGTGCTCATAGATGCCCACCATGGCAATCAGCGCCAGATCACGCACGAAGACATGCCGCAAGCCGTGCGCGGCATCTGCATATTCTGAACTTAACGGGCGCGGATTGTTGTCCATATCATTTACTCGATTTCATCCGTGACGTCCGGCGTTTGCCAGACAAGATGCTGACCACCATCAAGCACGATCATCTGTCCGGTCAAGGCCGGGGCTGACAAAATGAACGACAATGCTGACGAAATCTCTTCAGGCGAGGTGCCGCGCTGCAACAGTGTCTGCTCGGCGCGTTCGGCAAAGTCACCTTCTTTCATGCGTACATGCGGCAAGGCCGGCCCCGGACCGATGGCATTGACCCGGATACGCGGAGCCAGCGACTGAGCCAGTGTGCGGGTAACCGTCCATAGCGCGGACTTCGATGCCGTGTATGAAAAATATGTCGGGTTCAGTTTCAGGACGCACTGGTCAATGAGATTGATGATATTGCCATGCGCACCACCTGGAAACTGCGCGACGAACGCCTTGGCCAGAAATACCGGTGCCCGCAGGTTGGTGTTGTGATGCAGGTCCCAGCCTTCCTGTGTCATGGTTTCAGCCTCATCCGGTTCAAACCGGGAGGCATTATTGACGAGGCATGTCAAAGGCCCCAACGCCTGGGCGGACCTGGCAACGATTTGTTCCGGTACGCCGCTGTCCGAAAGATCGCCCTGTACTGCAGCAGCCTGTCCTCCCCTGGCTTCGATTTCTGCAACCACATCATTGGCATCGTCAACCGACGTATTGTAGTGGACCGCCACCGCCCAGCCTTTGTCTGCAAGATCCAAGGCCATGTGTCGGCCGATACGCCGTGCGGCACCAGTTATCAGGACTGTTCCCGTCATCTTTTTATCCATTTATCGATTATACCAAAGCAATGGGCGGGAGGTGATCACGCAAACACAACACCGGCCCATCATCAGGAAACGAAATTGCCGTCAGGCTGGATCGGCATCAACTGAAACTGATCACGATCGGTGATCCGGGCTTCGCATCAGACGGTGTGGCGCTGGCCGGTGCAGGCATCGACTGCAACCACACATTGCCCGGCCCGCGCAATATGGCCACGTTCAATTTGTTGTCAGCGGCAACCCCATGCGCTTCAGTTGCCTTTTCAATCACCACGGTTGCTCCGAGTGCCGCAATGGCACTGCCCCTGGCTGCCAGGATTTCTCCGGCTGCAAGCTTAAGATGGGATACTTCGCCTGTTGCCTCAGTGAACACCCAGCCTTCACCGTCAGCCTGCAACAGCACCAGTCCGTCAGGCCGGTTGGGAGATTTCAGCGACTTGATATGACTATATGGTCTGAGCCGCACACCGGGACCAACGGCCAGAAAGTTTTCCTGCGGCAGCAGAATGCGACCGGCCAGTTTCTTCAGGTCAAAAGCACCGACAGATCCACCCGGCGACAGGATGAGCCGGCAGTCGGCATCACCGACATTACACGCCATGACCAGCGCTTCGTTGCCGGCATCTTCAAGAATAACACCGTTGTCGTGGGCGATTACCGATTTTGCCCAGGCAACCATCCGGCGCCCGGGTCTCAGCGTTACTGCCAGTTGCTGCATGTACCGCCCGGACACCACGAAAGACAGGTCAGCGGAGTCGTCTTCATCCGCTGCATGCTCAAGTACCGTGTCCGCAATAGACTGAAATGTCATCGCAAAGTTCCGACGCTAATACCAAAGGAAACCGATTTCTAATCTTAAACCATGTGTCACTGCGTCATGACAACAGCATTGATACATGTGTACGCGCGTCCACCCCGACATTTCCGTCACAGGGCAGCCTGCTTCCGGCGGGCCGACCGTATGGCTTCCCACACTTTCACCGGTGTAAGCGGCATATCGATGTGGCCGATCCCCAGTGGTTTCAGCGCATCGACCACCGCGTTGACCACGGCAGGCGGTGCGCCTGTAGCCCCGGCCTCGCCTGCTCCCTTGACCCCGAGCGGATTGGATTGTGTGGGCGCATCCTCGTTGAATTCCAGGTCTATCGACGGCAGGTCGTTTGCCCGCGGCATGCAGTAATCCATGAACGAACCGGTCAAAAGCTGACCTGTTTCGTCATAAGTCACGCCTTCCAGCAAAGCCTGCCCGATGCCCTGAACCGCGCCTCCCATAACCTGTCCGCCCGCAATCAGCGGATTGATGATGCGGCCGAAGTCGTCCACCACCGTATAGCCGGTGATGTCGGTCATGCCGGTATCGGGATCAACTTCCACCTCGCAAACATGCACACCGTTGGGATAGGAAAACTGCTTGCGCTCCCAGGTCTTTGAAGAAGACAGTGTTTCGGGGACACCCGCCGGCAGGTTGCCGGACATTGCACGCAGCCTGGCGGCAAGTTCAAGTATGCCAATGCCACGATCAGTGCCCATGATCGCAAATTTGCCGGCCTTGAACTCGATATCCTGGGCCGCGGCTTCCAGAACATGCGCTGCGGCAAGCTTGCCCTTGTTCACCACTTCATGGGAGGTGTTGAGCAAGGCGGACCCGATGACCATCAGGGACCGTGACCCGCCATGGCCGCCACCGGCCTTGATGATATCAGTGTCACCCGTGATGTAGCGCACCTTGTCGGGATCGATACCGAGCTCAGAGCTGATAATCTGCTTGTAGGTGGTTTCGTGGCCCTGCCCCGTCGCCTGGCCACCTGTCATCAGCGACACCGTGCCGTTATCTTCAAACCGCAATTCGGCGAAGTCTGCAGGCATGCCCAAAGTGACCTCCAGATAGCTGGACACACCCAGCCCGCGCAACCTGCCTTTGCGCTCGGACGCTTTGCGCCGTTTCGCAAACCCGTCAGCATCATGAACCGCCAGTGCCTTGTCCAGCGTACCTTCAAAGTCGGCGCAGTCGATAACCATGCCCAGCGCCATTTTGTGCGGGTACTGGTTGATGAAGTTCTGCCGGCGCAGCGCAACCGGGTCACGTCCGGTTTCAAATGCCGCCAGGTCGACCAGCCGCTCGATCAGATAGGCCGATTCCGGCCTGCCTGCGCCTCGATAAGCGTCCACGGGTACTGTGTTTGTGAACACCGCATCCACCGACATCGAAACTGCCGGTATGCGGTAATTGCCTCCCATCGACACCCAGCTTGCCGACGTCGGGATAATCGTCGCATAAGATGACAGATAGGCGCCCATATTGGCGCGGGTATCAACCTTGAGCGCAATGAAATTACCGTCTTCGTCCAACGCGAGTTCCGCCGTCGTCAGGTGGTCGCGGCCGTGGATCTCCGACAGGAAGTTTTCCGAGCGCTGCGCAATCCACTTGACCGGCCGTTCAACCAGTTTGGCCGCCAGCATCACCATGACATTTTCAGGATAGACGAAATTCTTCGCGCCAAAGCCACCGCCGACATCCGGCATGACCACGCGGACCTTTTCCGGCGCTACCTTGAAAATAACGTCAGCCATCTGGCCTTTCTGGCCATGCACGGCCTGTCCCGACACGTGCAGGATCAACTGGTCCTTTTCCTTGTCGTAGTCGCCGATGGAACCACGCGGCTCAACGGCGGAGGGCGCAACCCGGTTATTCACGAATGTCAGCCGGGTGACATGCGCAGCCGCCGCGATTGCCGTGTCGACACCTGCCTCATCACCCTTGTGGAAATGATAGGCCCTGTTTGATTTCAGTTTCGGATGGATCAGCTTGGTTTTCCTGTCCAGAACCGAGTCCAGATCAACCACCGCAGGCTTGTCACTGTAGTCAACCATCACTGCTTCTGCGGCAAGCTGCGCCTGCACTGTGGTTTCTGCGACGACCATCGCGACGGGATCCCCGACGAAACGGGCCACATCTCCGGTCAGGGCAAAGCGGTCCGGCACGGCGATGCCGTTTTCGTCAACCCCGTCCACTGCCGTCAAAGTCGGAAATGCCCCGAGCCCGGCCTTCTTGACGTCCTTGTAGGTGAGCACCTTGATGACACCCGGCATCGCCACGGCTGCCGAAACATCGATCCTGCCGATTTTCGCATGCGCAAAGGGCGAGCGTACAAAGGCGGCGTGGACCATGTTGTCCAACCTGATGTCATCGACATAACACCCGTCGCCTTTCAGAAAACGTTCATCTTCGACGCGGCGGACGGCTTGCCCGACAGCAAATTTCTTCATGTCTGATTGCCTGTTTTGGAATTCGAATTTCGGCGCCCGGAGCAGCCCTGATACGTCGCTTGCATGCGCCGGTTTCTCAATCTTACCCCACCGCTAAGCGGTAAGTCTAGCCAGCAGTTCTTCGCGCGAGGCCAGAAATCCGCCTGCCGTCCACCAGTCTTCCAGCGCCTTGAGCGTCTCACCAACCTGCGGTCCCGGCTCGAAGCCGCTCGCCAGGAGATCGTTGCCCGTCACCGGGAAAACCGGCATGTCCCATTCATCCGGCAGTTTGTAAAGACGTGCCCAGTCCTTATCTCCCGGCTCGCCGTCACGTGCCCACGCCAGCAACACCGCCCGTTTCCATGTATCGGCCCCTGTTTGATACAACACCACCTTGCGTTCATTTTCCCGCAAGTGAGGGGACGGAGGAAGAGCGGACTGCACCTCGTTCAAAAACCGGGTCTGGGCATTGGACAATCTGAGGTGTGCAGCCTGTTCGTCAGCAGAAAGCGGCAGGGCAGCCGCGAGCAGCGTTGTGTAGTCCGGCGCTATTTCCAGTGACCTCGCCCGCACACTCACCGCAGCCAGCAGATCAGCATCCATGTCCGTCCCGAACAGTGTCCGGTTGATCCCGGCATCATTCATCAGCACGGCAACCTCGCCTGCCCGCCTGCCACACAACAGTTTGCGGGTTTCCTGGCCTATGCGCTCCCGGGACAGTTGCTTCAATCCGTTCTGGAGCCGTCGGCAGGCAGCCAGTCCATCGGCATCAACGTCTTCCCGTCCATATTGCGATACGAAGCGAAAGAAGCGCAGGATTCGCAGGTAATCCTCCTGGATACGCGCTTCGGGATCACCGACAAACCGGATCAATCTGATGTTCAGGTCGTCAAGACCGCCCACCGGGTCGAACACCTGTCCGGCAGCCGAACAGTACAACGCGTTGAGCGTGAAGTCGCGCCTGGCTGCATCTGCTGACCAGTCATCGGTGAACGCCACCGTTGCTTTGCGTCCATCGGTTTCAATGTCACGGCGCAATGTCGTCACTTCGAAACCGTTGCTGTCGCCAATCACGGTCACCGTGCCGTGTTCAATGCCAGTTGCCACCGTTTTCAGTCTGGCGGCGCTGGCTGCCGCAACCACCTGGTCGGGTGTCAGGGTCGTCGCCAGATCGATGTCATGTATCCGCTCACCCAACAGGGCATTGCGTACGGCTCCACCGACGATGCGAGCTTCGCCACCCGCCTCGGAAATGGCCTGCAATACTGGTTGCAGCCCTGGCGTCTCAAATATCCGGTGACCATGTAGCGAAGGCAACGTCATCACCTGGTTATCCTGTCATGCAGGTTGCGCAACATGCCGGCAGTTGCCCCCCATACATATCTTTCGCCATAGGGCATGGCGTAATATTGACGCTTGCGGCCCTTCCAGACCCGCGAATGCCGGAAATGATTGGCCGGCTCCATGAAATGAGCCAGCGGAACGTCAAAGATTTCAGTCACTTCACCAGGCTCAGGGACGAGGTCAAAGCCACTTCTCAGCAATCCCACAACAGGCACGATACGAAATCCGGTTCCCGTCTGGTAGACATCCAGAAACCCGGCAGGTTCGACGAACTCGGGCGAAACGCCGGTTTCTTCATGGGTTTCACGCAGCGCGCATGCCACCGGGCCTGCGTCTTCAGCATCGATCTTGCCGCCGGGAAACGCGATCTGGCCCGCATGGGTAGGTAACTCATCGGAGCGTTGCGTCAACAGAACATGCAGTTCACCATCACGCTCCAACAGCCCGACGAGGACGGCAGCTGCACGGGTTTCTTCCACCGTTTTCAACGCGGTATCTGTCTCAACATCAGCATTGAGGTCCGCATCGGACCGCAACGCGGGCAGCGCTGTATCGAGGGCCTCTGCAGGTACCTGTGCATGCAGCCGCGGCACTGCGTGTTCGCGAAACCAGTCTGGTGAGTAAATCGTCATTTGCGGTTATGCACCTGCCTCATCAGCCGGCATCATCGGCCAGAAAACGCCTGACGACCACACGCCGAACCAGCGCTCTGTATTGTAAATGTCCACGCACCCGGCTTCCACCAGGTCCGGAAACACCGCGCGCGAAACCCGGGCTTCAAGGCCTCCCCTGACTGTCACATATGGCAAGGAAACGCCACTGGCAGCAGCGCCTTCCACAAAGCGCATCGGGTTGTTTTCGCCGACTATCACCTTGTCGCCGGTATTGGTGGTCAATGTCACGACCTGCTCTGTGGCGGTTCCTTCAATCATGATGCCAACCGCTGTAAATGGTACGTCGGCAACCTGAATGGTGCGTTTTTCAACTGGCGTAACAAGCACATAGCTGCCATCCGGCTCCCGCCGCAATATGGATGCAAACAAGGCAACCAGCCCGCTTCGGCGGATGGCCGACCCGTCGTGAAACCAGTTTCCGTCCATATCGATTTCAATATCAATGGGCCCGGCGTGTTCGGGATGCCAGGTTTCCACCGGTGCCGGCGCGCGATTTGGCATATCGCCTGCCGGAATGGCCTTCAGACCGCGTATGTCGGGTAATTCAGTCATGAAATCGATCAATCCAGCCAAAAACCGGCCTGCTGACGACATTGTGAAGCATTAATCGGTCCAACAGGGAAGCGCCATCGTTACATCATGGTAACTTGTTCTAACAGCCATGTTACGGCCAATCTTAATGTCATATGGTTATCACATGATAGCGAATCCGGTTAGTATCCGAAAAACATGAGGTCCTGAATTTCCCATGAGCACCGTTACCAACGCTGACGAGAAAATCCTCGAAGATCTCGAGGCCACCGCTGACCGACTGGGCAAAGCCCAGGATGCGCTGAAATCAGTCATTTTCGGGCAAGACGATGTTATCGCTCAGGCACTGATCGCCATTCTTGGTGGCGGCCATGCACTGCTTGTCGGCGCGCCGGGCCTGGCCAAGACCAAGCTGGCGGTCACGCTCGGCACCGTGTTGGGCCTCGAAGAAAAACGTATTCAGTTTACACCTGACCTGATGCCTGCAGACATTCTGGGCTCCGAAGTGCTGGACGAAGGCGATACCGGTCGCCATCAGTTCCGCTTTGTGAAGGGGCCGGTGTTTTGCCAGCTTCTCATGGCAGACGAGATCAACCGCGCCAGTCCGCGAACCCAGTCGGCGCTGCTGCAGGCAATGCAGGAACACTACATAACCATTGGCGGTGAAAGCTATGACCTGCCATCGCCGTTTCACGTACTGGCCACCCAGAACCCGATCGAGCAGGAAGGCACCTACCCGCTGCCCGAAGCACAGCTCGACCGCTTCCTGCTGGAGATAAACGTGCCTTACCCGGACCTTGAATCGGAGCGGCGCATGTTGTTTGCCACGACCGGCAATGACGAGGCGCCGGTTGCCAATGTGTTTTCGCGCGATGAACTGATGCGGGCACAACGGCTGACCCGGACCATCCCTGTCGGCGAAAAGGTTGCCGATGCGATTCTCGATCTGGTGCGCTCGGCCCGGCCGGGCCCCGACGGTTCCGACTATGCCAGGGAAACAATCTCCTGGGGACCGGGACCACGCGCCAGCCAGTCCCTGATGCTCGGCGTCCGGGCACGGGCCTTGCTGGACGGCAGGCTGTCGCCCTCGCTTGACGACGTGGTCGCACTGGCAGCGCCTGTACTGCGCCACCGTATGGCCATTACATTCTCCGCACGTGCCGACGGCGTCACCATTGATGACGTCATCACAAAGCTCACCGAGCCGTTCAGGCTTTAGGCCCGGTATGATGTCCCCTTCCCTCACTGCTGCCGGACTTCGCGGATCCGCTGACCAGTTGGCCAGCGCCTATCCGCCTTTACTTATCCAGTCTGAACGCATCGCCAATGCCATTGTGCACGGTGCCCACGGCCGCCGGCGGACCGGGCCCGGTTCGGATTTCTGGCAATACCGTCCCTATTCGCCGGGCGATTCAGTTTCGCGCATCGACTGGCGCAAGACAGCCCGGGCCGGCAAGACGCTGATCCGTGAAAGCGAGTGGGCTGCGACAAACACAGTGTTTGTCTGGGCAAGTCAGACAGCCGGCATGGACTTCATGTCGGACATGGCCAATACGACCAAGCGTGAACGGGCCGCTGTTCTGGCAATGACCATTGCCACGCTTGCCATTCGCGCCGGCGAGCGCGTCGGTGTACTCGGCTGGCCACAGGCGCCAGGCCACACGCGTCTGGTGCTGCGGCGCATGGCAGGCTGGTATTCAGGTGATGCAGATGAAGAGTTCATGTCTCAGGCATTGCCGCCGCAAGTCCCGTTGCCTCGTCATGCAAGTTGTGTGTTGATCGGTGATTTTCTCGACCCACTCGACGAGTTGCGCACCAGGCTTGGTGATATTGCAGATGCCGGCCTGCACGGGCATATCGTGCAGGTCACCGATCCGGCAGAAGAAACCTTACCCTATCACGGCCGCACCGAATTCATCGAAGTAAACACCGGGGATAAGCTGGTGGCAGGCCGCGCAGAAACCCTGAAGCAGGACTATATTGCTGCACTTGCCAGGCATCGCGACGGACTTCGCCAACTGGCCCGCCAACTTGGCTGGACCTTTGCGGTACATCATACAGATCAGTCCCCGCACCCACTTCTGGTGTCATTGTATTCACGCCTGTCACAACGCGCCGGTGTATCTGCGCTGGTAAGATCGGGATAATCCATGTCCGCACTCCTGACAGGTCTGGCTTTCACGACACCGCTGGCACTCGCGGGCCTGCTGGTACTGCCGGTCATCTGGTGGTTGTTGCGTTTTACGCCGCCAAAACCACAGCAGGTGAAATTTCCGCCCTACCGTCTGCTGCTGGACCTGATATCGCGCGAAGAACAGCCGCAGCACACGCCGTGGTGGGTGTTGCTGATGCGCCTGGCCATGGCAGCCGCTGTCATACTCGGAGTTGCCGGACCCTTGCTGAATGCCTCGGACGTTCGCGACAGATCGGCAGATCCGCTGCTGATCATTGCTGATGACGGCTGGGCATCGGCACCCGACTGGCAGGTCCGCCAGAACCTCATCCGCGACCTCCTGACCGAGGCCCAGCGCGCTGGCGCGCCCACCGCCATAACCGGAACGACGGGTGTGTCGGATGTGCGCGAATTGAACCTTGCAGACGCGGCGACAACCCAGAAGGCGGCTGCCGCCATGACACCGAGCGCGCTGTCACCCAGGCGTCAAGCCCTGGGCGAAGAACTTGCCGGCACATTTTCCGGCACCGACGATCTGCGCGTGTTGTGGCTCAGCAATGGCGTCGCCAGTTCAGCGGATGGCGAGTTCATGGATCAGTTGGCCGACCTGGGCAATGGAACCGCGCGTGTCGAAGTTTTGCAGCCGGACGCTGCACGCATTCCATCTGCCCTTCGCCAACCCGAGCTGGAGGCATCCAGGCTGAAACTGTCTGCCGAACGGGTGACCAGCAGCGAGGCCAGCACGCAACAGGTGACCGTGCGGTCCCTGTCAGGCCGGGCGCTGGCAGAAGCGCCGCTGGTATTTGCTGCAGGACAAAGCAGCGCAACGGCCATCATCGAGTTGCCGCTTGAACTGCGCAATGAAGCCTCACGCATCGAGATCGCCAACCGCCGTTCGGCATCCGGTGTGTACCTGTTCGATGACCGCTGGCGGCGCAAGTCGGTGGCCATGCTGTCGGGCGCATCACAGGAGCTTGAGCAGCCCCTTCTGTCGCCCCTGTATTATGTCAGCCGTGCCATCCAGCCCAATGCCGAAATAACCGAAGTCGCTTCTGTCGACGGCATCCAGGAGGCCCTGAAATCAGGCACATCAATGGTGGTATTGGCCGACATTGGCGTGCTCGGCGACAGCAATGTAACAGCGCTTGAAGGCTGGGTAGACAATGGCGGCATCGTTGTCCGGTTTGCCGGTCCCCGGCTGGCCGGCGGCCACGACGGACTGGTGCCGGTGGAATTGCGCAGCGGCGGCCGGTCGCTGGGCTCCGCGTTGAGCTGGGAACAACCGCAGGGGCTGGCGCCGTTCGCTGAAAACACACCCTTTGCCGGTCTCACCAGTGACAACTCCATCAAGGTCACGCGGCAGGTGCTCGCCGAACCGTCCGCCACCTTGCCCGGTCTGGTGTGGGCCAGCCTCGATGATGGCACACCACTTGTGACCGCACGCGCGCAGGGCAAGGGCCTGATTGTACTTTTTCACGTCACGGCGAACGCTGACTGGTCCAACCTGCCATTGACCGGTCTGTTTGTGGAAATGCTCAAGCGCATTGCCGACATTGCACCGGCAGCCGGCAGTCTGAGTGCCGACACGACAGACTCCGCCGCCGCCAATGCATCTGCGGCAAGTTCCAGCCAGGGTGCCTTTACCCCGCTTCGCAGCCTCAATGGATTTGGCGAGCTTGCAACACCACCGGCAAGTGCGGCCCCTGTTGAAACCGATGACTTCTTCAAGATGCAACCCACACCTGATCATCCGGCCGGTATTTACAGCCGCGGCGGTGCCCGCCACGCGCTCAACCTCGATGCAGCAGGTGATGGTCTGGAAACACTGGCAGGGTTTCCATCTTCCTTTGTCGTGTCAAATTACGAACGTGCCCGGCCAACCGATCTGTCAGGCTGGCTGTTTGCAGCAGCAGTGGCGCTGTTTATCGCTGACTGCCTGGCCATGCTTTACCTGACCGGTGCCATCGCCAGAATGACGAAACGTGGTGCAGTCGCTGCTTCGGTATCGGCGTTGCTGGTCGCAGTCATGCTGACTGCCGGCCCGCAACCGGCCAGCGCGCAGGAATCCACCAGTTCGCAAGGGCTCGACGCCGCAGAGCAGTTTGCCATGCAGGCAAGCCTGCAAACCCGGATTGGATATGTCCTGACCGGCGACATGGAAGTAGATGCCACGTCGAAAATGGGCCTGGAGGGTTTGAGCCGGGTGTTGCAGCAACGCACCTCGATCGAACCTGCAGACCCCATTGCCATAGACCTTGAACGCGATGTCATCGTGTTCTTCCCGGTGATTTACTGGCCGGTGATCGCCGGTGCCCAGCCACCGGATGACGCACTGCTCGCCAAACTGTCGGATTACATGAAGAACGGCGGTACGATCTTTTTCGATACCCGTGACGATAATGCATCCACCGCGTCCCTGACCGGTTCGCCGTCTCCGTCGACGATTGCCCTGCGCGGCATACTTGACCGGCTGGATGTGCCGGCGCTCGAGCCGGTGCCGGATGGTCACGTCATGACCCGGGCGTTTTACCTGTTGCAGAGTTTTCCGGGACGTTGGGCCGGTGGACAATTGTGGGTCGAGGCGCGCACGTCGGGTGAAGCAAGCATCAAGGCTGCTGCAAGCGATGGCGTGAGCTCGATCATCATCGGGTCAAACGACTATGCCGCTGCCTGGGCAACGGACGAGGCAGGCAATCCGCAGTTTCCGGTGTCACCGGGTGGCGAAGGCCAGCGCGAACATGCCTGGCGCACCGGCGTCAATGTCATGATGTATGCGCTGACCGGCAACTACAAGGCAGATCAGGTTCATGTGCCTGCCCTGCTTGAACGGTTGGGGCAGTAGAACCGCCATGCAATGGACCATGGATTTTCAACCTCTCGTACCGGTATGGCTGGCAATTGCGCTGGGCGTCATTGTCGCGGTTGTCGCCTTTGCCGGTCTGGTGGCACGCGCACGCGGTGCATTTTTACGGGCACTGACAGGTGCTGTACTGACGCTGGCCGTGTTCAATCCTGTGCTGCTGCGTGAAGAACGTGAAAACCTGCCCGACATTGCCGTTGTCGTCACAGACCGCAGCCAGAGCCAGACCATTGGAGATCGCGCTGCGCTGACCGACGCTGCGGAAACGGAGCTGCGCAAAAGTCTGGGCGCGACGGCCAACCTGGAGGTGCGCCAGGTCGAAGTCCGCTCCGGCATAACGTCTGCGGATGAGGGCACATTGGCATTTGCCGCCCTGCGCCAGGCGCTGTCAGACATTCCGCCTGAGCGTTATGCCGGCGCTATCATGATTACCGACGGTCAGGTGCATGACATTCCAACCAGTATGGAACAGCTCGGCTACAGCGGGCCCCTGCACGGGCTCATAACCGGCAGGGAAGGCGAGATCGACCGCACGATCAAGCTTACCCAGTCACCCAAATTCGGCATTGTCGGACAGAGCCAGGCATTGCGGTTCGTCGTCGAGGACCAGGGCGCGGCCAAGGGCCAGCCGGTGCAGATCACCATTTCGGTCGACGGCGTGGTGGCCGGCACGGTGACGGCGCAAAGCGGTGTCGAGACCGAAATGGAGCTGGACATCACCCACGGCGGCGACAACATCATAGAATTGTCAGCTGCTGAACTGGCCGGAGAACTGACGACCCGCAACAATCGCGCCATCGTCGTTACCAAGGGCATCAGGGACAGGCTGCGCGTTTTGCTGATATCCGGCAAACCGCACCCTGGCGAACGCACCTGGAGAAACCTGCTGAAGGCCGACACGTCGGTTGACCTGGTGCATTTTACCATTTTGCGCCCGCCGGAAAAACAGGATGGCACACCCATCAACGAATTGTCCCTGATCGCGTTTCCGACCCGCGAACTGTTTGTCGAGAAGCTCGACGAGTTCGATTTGATCATTTTTGACCGTTATGAACGCCGCGGCGTTCTGCCGATCACATATCTGGCAAACATTGCCGATTATGTGGAAAAAGGCGGCGCCGTTCTGGTGGCGGCCGGGCCCGATTATGCACAGGCTACCAGCATCTACCGCACACCATTGTCTGCAGTTCTGCCCGCCATGCCGACCGGCGAGGTCACTGTCGGCCCGTTCAAGGCCCGGGTCACCGAAAAGGGTGAACGCCATCCCGTAGTGCGTGGGCTGCCGGGCGCCAGCAAGACCGAACCCACCTGGGGACGCTGGTTCCGCATCATCGACTCCGAGGTGCGTAACGGCGACATTGTCATGGCGGGACCGGAAGACCGGCCGCTGATGGTTCTGTCGCGTGTCGGTGAAGGCCGCGTTGCGGAACTCATGTCGGACCATGCCTGGTTATGGGCACGCGGGTTTGAAGGTGGCGGGCCCCAGGCGGAAATGCTGCGCCGGATGGCGCACTGGCTGATGAAAGAACCGCAGCTTGAAGAAGAAGCGCTGTCCGGCACCCAGACCGGCACCCAGTTGACCATCGAACGCAACACCATGGGTGAAGAGGTCGACGATGTAACCGTCACGCTGCCGTCGGGCGAGACCCGGACGATCAAGCTGGAACAGGCGCAGCCGGGCATCTGGCGCGGCAAGCTGGAAGCGTCAGAGGCTGGACTTCACCGCTTGTCGGACGGCAAGCTGGAAGCTGTGGCAGCGATTGGAACAGTTGACCCGCGCGAGGCATCGGATCTGTTCGCCACCACCGGGAAACTGACACCGCTGGCAGTCAGCACCCGGGCGTCAGCACGGTTTATTTCACAAGACGGCAAGCCTGCCACCATGGCGCTGCCGCGTATAGCAAAAGTGAATGCAGGCCGTTCCATGGCAGGATCCGGCTGGCTCGGTCTGAAGGCCAACAACGCCTATCGTGTTCTGTCGATAGGCGCGTTCCCGATGTTCGCAACGCTTCTGGCCCTGGCGGCGCTGTTGGCTCTGGTTTCACTGACATGGTATCGCGAAGGTCGTTAGAGCCTTTCACGCCTAGATTGATGCATGCCTGAAGCGAGACGGTGACAGGACAAGCCCGCTGACATCATCGAATGCGCCGGGCCTGAGTTCGCAGAACAGCAGGCGTTCCGGATCCACCGGCCCCGGCAAAATCAACCGTCCATCCGGCACCTGCGAAAAGCCGAACGGTGCATAATAGGGTTCATCGCCCACAAGGATGACCAGTTCGTGGTCAAGCCGTGTCGCCTGTTTCAGAGAATGCCGCATAAGCGTGGCGCCCAATCCGGTGCCCTGCAAATGCGGCTCGACAGCTATCGGGCCAAGCATGATTGCCTGATGGCCCTGCTTTCCGACGCGCAGATGCCAGAAACTGATGACAGCCCGCAATGTCGGACCGGTTGTATCGTCGTCAACGTAAAGACCGAAACTCAGCCCCTCGACCGGCCGCTCGCCTTCGCGAAGCCGGTACGATGTCTTGGTTCTCCTGCCGATGCCGAATGCCCTGTCAAGCAGGCCGTCAGCCTCGGCGACAAGGGCCGGATCATCATGATTGAAGGGTGTTATGCAGTCTGGATTGGTAAGCATCGACCTGTTTCCGTCTGAATGAGAAATTGAGCAGTGTGGGTGTCACACCGAGCTTCCTCACCGGTCGCAGGTTGCTTTAAGGCAAAAAGCAGATCTCGCGCGAGGACAGTCCGGCATTGCGGGAAGCAAACCCGCATCGCCTGGAACCAAATCGTCGCTGACGCACTCTCGCTGGCATTCTGGCTGTCCTGTCTACCTTACCTTATGCCGTCGGACACCCGAACTTGTCGGTCCGGCTGAGCAACGACAGGGCTGGCCTTATCATGTTGTCGGCTTAAGCGTCAAATACTGTGTGCAATTGCTCCAGGATCAGGCCGCGTCAGTCGACCCCTCTGGTGTTACCAGATTTCAGATACCTTCCGCTTGCCGGCCAGCTCTTCCAGGCGCCGGCGCATGGCGGCCGAGCAGTCGCGCGCTATGTCGGCGGGCGGCATGAAAGCGCGCTCGGTTATCTCAAGCGATGGCTTCCATGTACCTTCCTCAAAGTCGCCCGCAATGTAGACGGCGACATAATCACCGGGGAAATTGGCATGGTTTGAGAACAGTCCGTGCATCACCACATCACCTTTCAAACACACCCCTGTTTCCTCCATCACCTCGCGCCTCATCGCGCTGACCGGCGGCTCTCCCCTTTCCACTGCACCACCGGGAAAAATCCATCCGTTGGTATAACTTTGCCGGACCACCAGAATTCGACCGGCAGCATCACGGACCACTGCCCGCGTACCCAAAGTCATACCGCGCGACACCCGTCCGAACGGTTGCAGCAGGAGCCTGTTGGCAATTGGAAACACAAACGACTTAAACATTGAAAACCCACTTACCTGCATTCGGAGGCCTGAT
>CALHUA010000067.1 GCA_938039915.1 uncultured Anderseniella sp. | reverse complement strand
TTCGGATACAAATTCAACCTCGCAAGCCCCGAAAATAAATACTTCAATTTGGAACTTGTTTCATAAAAGGTGCTGCGCCATGCTGTCCGCGTCAAGAGAAAAATGGACGCCCTGCTTATTTCACATGGATCGACAGATGCTCAAACCCGACCTGAAACAATGCACTGCCGGTGAGGTTGCCGAACTGCCCGGCGACGGCGCGCATGACGAGATGACAAGGGTCAAGCTGTGGCAGAACCCGTGCTGGTTCACCTACCGGCTGAACTATCTGGCCCTGCGCTACAACGTTCCCCTCTATGCCTGGGTGGAGGAACGCTACGGACTGTCACGACCTGAATTCGTCGTCGTTTTCTCACTCGGTCTGCTCGACGGCGCCTATGCCCGCGACATCAGCGCATCCTCGGGGTTTCCACAAAACACGCTCAGTCGCGCCATCCACAAACTCAACCGGTTGAAACTGGTATCGCGGACGCCGGACAGCGAAGACGGGCGGCGTTTCATGCTGTCACTGACACCGGCAGGGCGCACCTTGTTCGATGAAGCCCTGCCGCGCTTTGTATCGTTTGAACACATGATGCTGGATGCGCTGGACCATGACGAGCAACGCCAGCTTTCCACCCTGATGGCCAAGATGGTGCTGGCGTCTCCGCAATGGCCAAACACGCTCGACGACAAAAGACACAACCAAGGGGGATAAACCGATGCGCGTCGCTGACATGAACTGGTCCGATATGGAAAAACAGGTCGCCCGCGATGACCGTTGCGTCCTGCCCATCGGCTCAACCGAGCAACACGCGCAGCTTTCATTGTGCGTCGATGCCATTCTGGCAGAACGGGTCGCCAGCGAGGCGGCCGAAGCTGCCGGTGTACCGGTGTTCCCCGTCATGCCGTACGGGCTTGCGCCCTACTTTGCGGATTTTCCCGGTACGGTAACCTTGCGGGTGGAAACCCTGCTCGCCGTGGTGCGTGATGTAATGGCATCGTTTTCGCGCATGGGATTTCGCCGCGTGCTGATCGTCAACGGCCATGGCGGCAACCAGCCTGCCGGTGCCGTTGCCAATGAACTGATGATCGACTACCCGGACATGAACATCAAGTTTCACAACTGGTGGAACTCGCCGAAGGTGTGGGCCCATGCCCAGGAGATCGATACCTCCGGCAGCCACGCCAACTGGATGGAGAATTTTCCCTGGACCCGGCTTGCCCATGCGGCCGCCCCGCAGCATATCAAGGACGCCATGGATCTGACCGCCCTGAAGGCAGCCGCTCCTGCTGCCGCGAAGCAAATGCTCGGTGATGGCAGTTTTGGCGGGCCCTATCAGAAGGATGACAAGACCATGCTGGCGCTGTGGCAGACCGGCGTGGACGAAGTTCGCGAGGCGCTCGACGGGCCATGGCCGAAACTTCAGCAGGAGTAGGATGAATGGATGATCCCATCCTGATCTGGGGTGCGGGCGCCATTGGCGGCACACTCGGCGCCTACTGGGCACGGGCAGGCGAAAATGTCGTGATGGTCGATATCGTTGCGGAACATGTCCAGGCCTGCCGGACAGACGGTTTGTCGATCAGCGGCCCCGTTGAGACCTTCACCCAGATCGTGCCGTCCATTACGGCGGATGAACTTGAAGGGCGGTTCTCGCGCATCGTGCTGGCCGTCAAGGCCCAGGCAACAGAGGTTGCAGCACATGCCCTGGCGCCCCACCTGGCAGATGACGGCTATGTCCTGTCGGCCCAGAACGGCCTCAACGAACTGACCATCGCCGGCATTGTCGGCGAAGAGCGCACAATGGGTGCCTTTGTCAATTTCGGAGCTGACTGGCACGGGCCCGGCGACATCCTGTTCGGCAACCGTGGCGCGGTGGTCGTCGGTGAAATTGACGGCAGTGTTCGCGACCGGACACGCGACATGCACCGGCTGCTCTCGATTTTTGAGCCTGATGCCGTGCTGACGCCGGATATCTGGTCATATTTGTGGGGCAAGCTCGGCTATGGTGCCATGCTGTTTGCCACCGCCCTGACACCGCAGTCCATGACGGAGAACTTTGCCGATCCGGCCCGCGTTCCGGCCTTCATCGCGCTGGGGCGCGAAGTGATGGCCGTGGCAACAGCGCGCGGCGTCAGGCCGACCGGTTTCAACGGCTTTGATCCCCAGGCCTTCATGGCCGGGGCTGACGATGCCGACGCACGTGCCTGTATCGCCGGGCTGGCGGACTTCAACAGCACCACCGCCAAGACCCACAGCGGCATCTGGCGCGACCTGGCCATACGCAAGCGGCGTACCGAGGTCGACCCGCAGATCGGTATCATTTGCGATCTGGGCCGGGCTGCCGGTGTGCCGACACCGGCGCTGGACGCGGTCAAGCAGCTGATCAATGACATCGAGGCCGGGCGCCGCGAGCAGTCAGCCGGGACATTTCAGGAGCTGATGGATCGATGCAGCTAGACTTCAACACAAAGACCGTTCTGGTTACCGGCGCGGCCCAGGGCATCGGACGGGCAATCGCAGCCGCTTTTGCAGGATCAGGCGCAACGGTTGTCATTACCGACATCGACGATGAAGGTCTTGGACAAACCGCCGGTCAGCTTGACGTCACACCCCATGCGCTTGACCTGTCCGGCAGGTCAGCCGTGCACGACTTCATCGCTTCCCTGGACGGCGCTCCAGACATTGTTGTCCATGCCGCAGGCGGTACACGCGGACAGGCCGGCCGCCCCATCGAGGAGATCGACGAAGCAGACTGGCGCAGCATCTTTGCGGCAAACACCGATGCCTTTTTCTGGCTGGCTCAGGCCTGTGCACCGGCCATGAAATCGAAGGGTGCAGGCCGATTGATCGCCATCGCCTCAGGCGCCGGGCTGCGCCCGTCACTGACCGGCATCCAGGCTTATACCGGTGCCAAGCACGCGCTTGTCGGTATCGTGCGGCAACTGTCCTGGGAGCTTGGCCCGGCCGGCATCACCGTCAACTCGGTCGCGCCCGGTTTCGTCCGCTCCAACCCGACCACCGAGCGTCAGTGGGAGGCGATGGGAGAGCAAGGCCAGCAGCGACTGATCGAGACCATTCACACCCACCGGCTCGGCAGCGCCGAAGATATTGCTGCAGCAGCACTGTTTCTGGCCAGTGAGCAGGCAGGCTGGATTTCCGGACAGGTGCTCTCGGTTGACGGGGGCCGTTCGTGAGCGACCCCGTCCTGGACCACCTGCTGGGCGATCATGATGGTATCGTGGACCGTTTGATCGACTATGCCCGGATACCATCGGTCAGCACCGATCCAGCCTATGCCGACGGCATGGCAGCGGCACGAAAGCTGCTCGCGGACCGGCTTGCAGCCGCCGGTTTCAACAATGTGAGGGAGATCGCGGCCGGTGGCCATCCCGCCATCTACGCAGAGTGGCTCGGCTTACCCGGCGCACCAGTCTACCTGGTGTACGGCCACTATGATGTTCAGCCGCCTGACCCTCTCGACAAATGGCACTCACCGCCCTTCGATCCGCAAATACGCGATGATCGCCTCTATGGCCGTGGCGTGTCGGATGACAAGGGACCGGCGTCCATCGCCCTGGAAGTTCTGTTTGCCTATCTCGCTGTCGAAGGCCGCCTGCCGGTCAACATCAAGGTGTTGCTGGAAGGCGAGGAGGAAATCGGCAGCGCGACCCTGCCAGCCATCCTGAAGTCTCATGCCGACCTGTTGCGCGCTGAGGCAGTGATCTCCGCCGACGGAGCCCGCTGGCGGGCCGACCTGCCCAGTGTCAATACAGGATCGCGCGGCAACATGGCTTTTGAACTTGCCCTGCGCACTGCATCGAAAGACCTGCACTCAGGCCGTTTCGGCGGAGCCGTACCCAACGCGGCCCATATGCTCGCCGGTATCCTTGCCGGATTGCATACACCCGACGGCAGAGTGACCGTTGAGGGGTTCTATGACGGTCTCGACGAACCGGACGACACCATCCGCTCCGGCATAGCCGGCCTGCCGTTTGACGAGACTGCCTTCTTTGCAGCCATCGGGTCTGTGCCGCATGGCGAGGAAGGGTTTTCGACATTGGAGCGCCTCTGGCTGCGGCCCACGCTGGAGGTCAACGGCATGTGGTCCGGCTATACCGGTAAAGGCGGCAAGACCGTTACCCCGGCCGAAGCTTTTGCCAAGATCACGACACGGCTGGTGCCGGGACAGGACCCGGCCCATGTGGCTGAGGTCCTGCAGCGTCACTTCGAGGCCGCCTGCCCCGCCGGAACCACTATCCACTTTGCGCCTCGCGACGACGGCAATGCTGCATACCTGGTCCCACCGGACCTGCCATTGCTGCACGCGGTCGAAGGCGCCATCGAGGACGCACTCGGGGCACGGCCGGTTCGTGTCCGCGTCGGCAGCACCTTGCCGCTGGCGGACATGATCAAGCGCGCACTCGGCATCGATACGGTGACACTGTCGTTTTCAACGGCAGATGAGGATTTTCATTCCCCCAACGAGTTCTTCAGGCTGTCGGCAATCGAAGAAGGCTTGACCGCGTGGGTGGCGTTGTTGCGCAAACTGGGCAACGCAGACGCATAAGGCGAAAATGCTCAGTCGCGGGACTTTCCAAACACTTGTGCAGCCACCAGCAGGGCAGACGAAATGGCGATCATGATGGTTGATATGGCGGCTATGGTCGGGTCGATCTGATCGCGCAGCGCATTGAACATGTTTCTGGTCAGCGTGGAATTGTCACCACCGGACACGAACAGCGCCACGATCACCTCGTCAAATGAAGTGAGGAACGACAGTAGTGCCGCGGTAATGACGGAAAACCGGATCTGCGGCAGGGTGATCGCCATGAACGCCGTCAGCCGCGATGCGCCCAGGGACCGGGCAGCCATCTCCTGGTTCATGTCATAACTCCTGAAGGCGGATGAGACGACGATCAGGACCAGCGGCAGGGCCAGGATTGTATGGGCCACCACGAGGCCTGCCAGGCTGTTGACCATCTTGATCTGCACATAGACGTAAAACGCGCCAATGGCGATCAGGATGACCGGGATCATGATCGGTGTGATCAGGAAGATGAACACCAGGCGCGACCACTTGTGCTGCGAGACATAGAGCCCGTAAGCCGCCATCGTGCCGAGCGGTGTCGCCAGCAGTGTGGTCAGCAGCCCAGCCTTCAAGGACGTCCAGGTGGCATCCATCCAGGCAATCGATCCGAAATAGGTTTCATACCATCTCAAAGACCACTCGCGTGGCGGAAACTCCAGGTACTGGGAAGCCGAAAAGGACATCGGGATCACCAGCAGCGTCGGCACCACCAGCAGGAACATGATGATTGCTGCCAGCACGTACAACCACAGTCTCTGGCCATGGGTGACCTGGGTATCGGAGGCGGGCTGTTTCAACCAGTTCATCGGCTCAGTGCCCCCCGCCCATCACATTGTCGAGTGGCAAAAGTTTCGAGGCCACATACAGGATCACCAGCGTCACCACCAGCAACACGACGCCCAGGGCGCTGGCCGCACCCCAGTTGAAAAACAGCTCGATATTGTTGGTGATCTGGTTTGACACCATGATGATCTTGCCGCCGCCGAGCACGGCAGGTGTCACGAAAAACCCGAGACACAGGACAAACACAATCAGTGAACCGGCAAACAGCCCCGGCAGTGACAGCGGGAAGAACACCTGCCAGAACGATTGCGACGGCTTCGCACCCAGGTTTGACGCTGCCTTGAGATAGTCCGGGTCGATTGCCTTCATCGAACTGTACAGCGGTAATACCAGGAACGGCAGCATGATGTGGACCATACCGATCAGCGTACCGGTGAGATTGTGCACCAGGGCAATCGGTTCACTCCACAGACCCGCCTCGATCCCCCAGGTATTGATCAGTCCCTTGCGCTGCAGCAGCACCAGCCAGGCATAGGTGCGCACCAGCAAAGACGTCCAGAACGGCAGCAGCACTGCCAGCATGCAGATGTTGGCTGCCCGTGACGGCAGTTGCGACAGAAAATAGGCCAGCGGGTACCCGATGGCGATGCAGATCGCGGTGGTCAGCACCGAGACCTTGAACGTGGTCACGAAAATTCGCCCATAGGATTTGCTTTCCAGCATCCGGGCATAGTTCTCCATCGACACCGTGCCTTCGCTGCCGATGAAGGACAGATAGAACAACCAGCCCACCGGCAACACCATGACGATCAGCACCAGAATCAGCGCCGGCGCTGACAGGCCGAGCAGCACCCACTTCTCACGCGCGGCATGTTGCTTCAGCAAAGTCTCGTTGGGATTGGCCGGCGAGCTGATGCTGCTCATGATGCAAGTTCCTCACCGGCCTCATCGATGACCACGGTGTCATCAGGGTGCAGCCCGAGCGTGATGTCATCGCCGATGGAAATATTTTCAATGGCCGCCCCGGTCCTGGTGCCGGCCCGTACCGTCACTTCGGTACCGTCGGCGAGACCGGCATACATCAAGGAGGTGTCGCCCTGGTAGACCAGTTCCCTGACGGTTGCTGTAAACAGGTTCATGGCCTTACCGGCAGTCCGGCTGGTGATCACCAACCGTTCAGGACGAAGGATCAGGGCAGGCTTGCCGGTATCACCGGACCAGCCGGGCGCCTTTATCACGTTCCCGCCAAAGCTGAGCTGGCCGTTTTTCGTGTCCAGTTCGAGAAAGGTGGACTCACCGATAAAATCGGCCACAAACCGGTTGGCAGGCCGGTCGTAGATGGCGCGCGGAGTGTCCAGCTGCATCAGCCTGCCATGATTGATCACAGCAATCCGGTCAGACATGGTCAGCGCCTCGCGCTGGTCATGGGTCACATAGACCGTCGTCATGCCAAGCTTTTCATGCAGATGGCGCAGTTCGATCTGCATGTGCTCGCGCAGTTTCTTGTCCAGCGCCGACAACGGCTCATCCATCAACAGAATGCGCGGTGAAAACACGATGGCGCGCGCCAGGGCCACACGCTGTTTCTGGCCACCGGAAAGCTGGTTGATGCGGCGCTCGCCATAACCGGCCAGTTGCACCGTCTCCAGCGCCTCGTTCACCCGCTCGGCGATTTCCGGTTTGCCGACCTTTCGAAGTTTGAGCGGGAAGCCGACATTTGCGGCGACATCCATGTGAGGAAACAGCGCGTAGCTTTGAAACACCATACCGACATCGCGCTTGTGCGGCGGCGTCAGGATAATCTCGTTATCGCCAAACCGGATGCTGCCATGATCCGGCCTGGTAAACCCTGCCAGCGCCATGAGCAGAGTGGTCTTGCCGGACCCGGACGGGCCAAGCAATGTGAGAAATTCACCGCGTTTGACTTCAAGGTCCACATTGTCGAGTGCGTACACATCGCCGTACCGCTTGGTGACTTGTGAAATGGAGATCGGCAACGCGCCTGTCTGGGACATGTTGTGCAAGTTCCGCTGTGTTTAAGTGAAAATATGCCTGGCGAAGGGACGGTGCCGTATTACACCATCCCTTCGCATTGCTTGCGGCGGGACGCTATTCAGTCAGCATGTCCTGATACATGGCAGACGCTTTCTGCTCCCACTTTGCGTACCACTCCAGGCTGACCGGCAGTTGCAACTTGGCGTTGTCAGGGTGCGACGGCATTTGCCGGGCCAGTGCATCGTCGATTACACCGAGATCATAGGCGGCCTTGTTGGTGGGTCCATAGGTGATGTGCAGCGGCAGGTTGGCCTGCAGCTCCGGTTTGGAAATCTCGGCCAGGAACTTCATGGCCATATCCTTGTTCTTTGCGCCCTTCGGGATGGCAAAGCAGTCATAATCCAGCAGCGCCTGGTTGAACGAGTAGGAGACCTTTGCTCCGTCCTTCTTGGCAACATCGAAACGGCCGTTCCAGCCGGTTGTCATGTCAACCTCACCATCTTTCATCAACTGGGCATGCTGCGCACCGGATTTCCAGAACACGGCGATGTGCGGTTTGAGTTGGCGGATCTTGTCGATGGCCCGCTTGATGCCTTCTTCGGAATCCAGCACCTTGTAAACATCTTCAGGCGCCACGCCATCTGCCATCAATGCAGGCTCCAGCGCGCCGGATACCTTGTTGCGATAAGCGCGCTTGCCGGGAAATTTTTCGACGTCAAAAAAATCAGCCCAGGACTTGGGCCCGTCTTCACCAAACGTCGCGGTGTTCCAGGCTCCAACCGTTGAGAACACGTCACTGCCCACGCAATGTTCGGTCTTCAGCGTCGGATAGAACGTCGATACATCGATGATGTTATAATCGAGCGGCTCCAGCAGGCCTTCGGCTGCGGCGCGCGCGGCACTGCCCGATCCGCTGGAAATGATATCCCATGGCACAGCGCCTGCCTGCACCTTCAGGCGAACATCCGATACGCCGCCATAGGTTTCCTGCTTGACTTCAATGCCGGTGGATTTTGCGGCTGGCTCGAACAGTGCCTTGCTCTGCGCTTCCTGATAGGACCCGCCCCACGATGCAATGGTGACGGTGCCTTCTGCGAAACCACTGCCTGCCGTCATAGCAAGCGCAGTGAGTGCAACGGCAGTCCCCAAAGTGGCTTTTGCAAATGTTCTTCTGGGCAGTTTTCCCAATGAATTCATACTCAATCTCCTCCCAACAAGTCCGTTTTTTTATCCGCACAACCGTGTCGGTTCATGGTTCGACATTCATAGTCGTGCATGTTTTTTCTTTGTATGCAAACAAAACAGCAATCAGCGGTTGAAGCTGTCCAGCCAGCGGTACCAGGCAACCGACGGAGCCAGGAACCACGGATTGCCGCTGTAAAACGGCCGCGTCGGGAAGCTGATATCGTCAACACCGGTACGCCCTTCGGCCAGGCCGAGCACTTTCTGACCGGTTCGCATGCCCAGATAACTCGCCATCGCCACACCCGATCCGCAATATCCCATGGCATAGTGGATGCCATCCCGGATACCGGTATGAGCCAGCGTATCGAATGTATAAGCGACAAATCCCATCCAGGAGTGGGATATCCTTGTACCCGCCAGT
The DNA here is from genome assembly GCA_938039915.1 of uncultured Anderseniella sp. Taxonomy (GTDB): domain Bacteria; phylum Pseudomonadota; class Alphaproteobacteria; order Rhizobiales; family Aestuariivirgaceae; genus Anderseniella. The sequence goes on along the minus strand of CALHUA010000067.1, from coordinate 13,269 downwards.
TCCGGGAATATCCCGACAAGGTCGCGCATCAGCAGCGGCCCGCTCCTCAGCGGATCAGTTTCGGAAATCGACACCCGGCCACCAAACACGATACGGCTGCGGTCAGGTGACGGCCGGTAATAGTACACAACCTTACGGGTGTCGCTGACGACACGGTCAGATGGCATCAGTTTGTTCATCAGATCGGCGGGCAGCGCTTCGGTAGCGATCATGTAGCTGCCGATCGGAATGACACGGCGGCGCTGCCAGGAGGCAACCGGGCCAGTGTAACCATTGGTTGCAACAATCACTTCACGCGCCGTAGTTGCCCCGCGCCGGGCAACCACGTCAAAACCGGCTGACAGTTTGTCAATCGCCGTAACCGGGCAATTTGGAATCACGATCGCACCTGCTGCGATCACCCGGTCCAGCAGGCCATGGTGATATTGCGCCGGTTCCAGCGACGCATGGTTTTCATAAACCACACCACCGAAATAGGTATCGGTTCCCAGCTCGCGGCGCTGGTCTGCGCGCGGTACCACGTGCGCAGGTACTTCGAATCCCTTTGGCTGGCTGGCAATCTGGCGGGCCAGCTTGTCATACTGGGCCGGGTTGTGCGCGGCGTGAAAGCGTCCCGGCACCTTGAAATCACAATCGAGCTCTTCCTTGCGCACGAATTCCTCGATCCACGAAAGCGACCGATGACCGTCGCGCAGGATGGCACGGGCCGTGTCGGCGCCATGTCTGGATGAAAGCTCATCAAAGCCTGGCTTGATGCTCGAGCTTATCTGGCCGCCATTGCGCGAACTGCAGCCGAAGCCTGCATCTTCTGCATCGAACACCACGACCGACCTGCCGGCACGCGCAAGCACCAGAGCCGCATGAAGCCCGGTATACCCGGACCCTACAATCGCAACATCGATAGTGGCAGGAATGCTGCGTGGCGGCAGTTCAGGGCGCGGCGTTGCATCCCACCAGTACGGTTCCAGTTTGAAGTCGTCAGAAAAAATGTTGCCGGTCATTTCAAGCCCCTGATTGAGGGTCAGACTAAATTTCCTGGTCCGGCAATGGCAAGCAAATTTCTCAGATGCCGCCCATCAGACCTGATACGCTGCGGGCGGTGTGAGATTGATGACAGAGGCAGGAATATCAGATGGTTGATGCGGCGCAGATTATTGACACTCTTGACCTCAAACCTCATCCCGAAGGGGGTCACTTTGCCGAAACCTGGCGAGCCCCGGCAGAGCCCGGCGAACGCAGTGCCGGCACGGCAATCTATTACCTGCTGCAGGCCGGTGAGGTGAGCCGCTGGCATCGTGTCGATGCCGCCGAGGCCTGGCACTGGTATGCCGGCGCTGCCCTGGAACTCGCGCTGTCACCGGATGGCTGTGAAGTGGTCCACCATCTGCTCAGCGGCGACCTGACAGAAAATGCACGGCCGCAACTGGTTATTCCCGCAGGCGTCTGGCAGTCAGCCAGAAGCCTCGGGGACTGGACCCTTGTCGGCTGCACGGTATCACCGGGATTCGAGTTTTCCGGCTTTGAAATGGCTGCCGCCGACTGGCAGCCGGCCAGCACTTCTTAAAAATTCCTTATAGAAAGTATCAACCAGACTTTGCCTACAATCAGGATCGGCGTTTCACGCGCAATGGGCGGAAACTGGCCGACCGCAGGATAACAGTCCAATGACATTGCGAATTCTCATCATTGCCAACCCCGCCGCCGGACAACACCGCGGCAACCATCTGCAACAGGTCGTGGCAAGACTTGAGGCTGGCGGCAATGCGGTTACGCAGATGACAACCGGGAGCGCGGGTGAACTGGAGCAGATCGTAAGCCGGGCTGGCCGGGCTGACTGGGACCGTATTGCGATAGCCGGCGGCGACGGCAGCCTGATGGCAGCCGTCAATGGCTGTTCTGACAATACCCCTCCCATTGGCCTGATACCAACGGGCACCACCAATGTCGTGTCACTGGAACTGGGCTTGCCAACCCGGCCGGACGCGCTGGCAGACACCATCGTCCAGGGAAGCACCACCACCATCAGCCTGCCCAAGGCCAATGGCCGCCGGTTTGTGTTCAGCGCCGGAGCCGGTTTCGACGCTTACCTGGTGGCCACCGTGTCGCGAACACTGAAGAAGCGCTTGGGCAAATCAGCATTCGCAGTCGCCGCCATCCGCGCAATGAAACACTACCGATTTCCCAAACTGGATATCGTCGTGGACGGTGTGGCCTGCAGCGGGGTCGGTGTGATCATCATGAACGGATCACTTTATGCAGGCCGGTACAACGTGGCACCTGACCGCCGGCTCAGTGATCCGAAGTTCTCGGTCATTGTGTTGACCAATCCCGGCTGGCGCAGCGCTGTCAGCTACATATCCGCCATGGTTCGAGGCAGGTTACACACACACAGCGGCGTCACCTTCATACGCTCAGCCACTTCAGTCGATGTGGCAGGGCCCGACGAGGTCGCCTTCCAGATCGACGGGGACCATGCGGACTTTGTGACGCTGTCGGCTCGTGCCGACACCGGCAATGTCCGGATAATCACGCCGCTATGTGATACAAATTCGGGACCAGCCTGAAGTCTCCCGTAACTGCATCAACCGCCTGTGTCTGCCTGGAAGCCTGCCGCTTCAATACCGGCAACCGCGCAAGCTTCATCATTGTCCGAGGTATCACCGGTAATGCCCACTGCGCCTATGATGGCGCCCTTGCGGTCACGCACCAGCACCCCGCCTGGAACCGGAACCAGGTTACCGTCGGCCTGCGCATTCACTGCCTGGACAAAGTACGGCTGCTCATTGGCGCGGGCAAAGATTGCGCGAGACCCGATACCAAGCGCGATACAGCCATTGGCTTTGCCGAACGCAATCTTGAAACGCAGAGTTGAGCTGCCGTCCTGGCTCTCGCACGCCTTTACCGTCCCGCGGGCGTCGAGAACCACGACCGTCATGGGTTTGGTCAGCCCGATCTCCTGGGCTTTTTTCAGTGCAACCGATACAATCTTGCGGCTCTTGGCAAGCGTGATGCTCATCTGATCATGTCTCCTGTACAGGGTCTGTTGTTCGTTGTTGCCGTGTTCATGCCCGCAATCACCCTTCCCGGTCAAACCATATTGCGGGATAGTTTTTTGACCCGTTCAGCACAAACTTGCCAGCCTGCCACATCGCCGTCATTGTCGGCGAAACGAAAGGACACTGAATGAGACTTGCAGGCAAGAAGGCCCTGATAACAGGCGCCGCCAGGGGCATTGGCCTGGGCTGCGCCAAACGCATGGCAGACCAGGGTTGCGACGTCGTGATCGCCGACATCGATATTGCTGAGGCAGATCGTGCGGCAGATAAGGTGTCCGGCCATCCCGCCATCGAACTTGACGTCACCAATCGGCTCGCATGGGGCAAGGCGATTGAGCGGGCCGGTGACCTGATGAACGGCATCAATGTGCTGGTCAACAATGCCGGCATCATCATTCCCGGCACGGTTGAGGATCTGGATGAGGCAGGCTGGGACCGCACCATGAATGTCGACCTGAAGTCCGTCTATCTCGGTTGCCAGGCAGCATTGCCTGTCCTGTCACGCAATGCGCCGGCCTCGATTGTCAACATCGCATCGATTTCCTCGATGATCGCAAGCGCCAATTTTGCTGCTTACAATGCTGCCAAGGCTGGCGTGCACATGCTGACGAAATCCGTGGCCCTGCATGCCGCGCGGGCCTATTCGAACGTAAGGTGCAATTCTGTACATCCTGCCTTTGTCGATACCGATATGGTTGATCAGGTAACGAACACCGACGATCCTGAAGTCAGCAGGAGCAAGCTGGCCAGGCAAATACCATTGGGCCGGATAGCAACTGTTGATGATGTGGCATGGGCTGTGGTTTACTTGGCCAGCAACGAGTCGTCGTTCATGACAGGATCAGAACTGAAGCTGGATGGTGGTGTATCCGCAATGTAGTCCGGTTTGACCAATTCGCATTGCGTGGAATCGCAACCATACGGTTAGGGAAAAATGAAAAAACCCATCGTCATAGTGCTGCATCAGGAGACCTCGACGCCAGGCCGCGTCGGGATGAAACTGACGCAAAAGGGCTATGAGCTCGATATCCGAAAACCTGCCCTGGGCGATGCCTTGCCGGACAACATGGAAGAGTATTCAGGTGCAGTGATCTTCGGTGGCCCGATGAGCGCGAATGATGATAGCGAGCACGAGTATATTCGCACCGAAATTGACTGGATTGCCAAGCCTCTCGCAACAGGCGTGCCGTTTCTCGGCATTTGCCTCGGTGGCCAGATGCTGGCCCGGCACCTGGGCGGCAAGGTGTTCGGATTTCCCGACGACCGGGCCGAAATAGGCTATTACGACATTTCTGCAACCGCCGAAGGTGCCACCTATGGCCCATGGCCGCAGAGAGTCTACCAGTGGCATCGCGAAGGCTTTGAACTGGTTGACGGGGCGGTTTGCCTCGCAACGTCAAACGGCGACTTCCCGCACCAGGCTTTCCGCTATGGCGATAGTGCATTTGCCATACAATTCCACCCTGAAGTGACACACAAGATGATGAACCGCTGGCTGGTCAAGGCCGAGGAAAGACTGAAATTACCCGGCGCCCGGCCACGCGAGAGCCATTTCAGCGACCGTTTTGTCCATGATCCTTCAGTTGATGTTTGGCTGGACAGGTTTCTTGACGACTGGCTGGCAACCGCGCAAACGCCTGTGTCGGTTCTGGCCGCCGAGTAGGCAGTTTCAGCAGGCAATTATTGCAATTTGCAAAACCGGCCTTTGCAATCCGCAAAACCGCACCATCCGCATTCTCGACATCAATGCTCCATATTGCGGTCTGCTGTTTCTGTCACACTACATCTGGTTGAGAGCCTGTTTGGCACGATGATTGCGTTGCCCCCATCAGCGTTGAGATTATTGTATAGCGTACTCAACCAGATTACACAGGAAGCGGAAGTGTCTGAGTTCAGGCCTTCCGCTTTTTGTTTGCGGCCGGCTTCAGGCCGACAGGCGTGAAAACCTGCACCGGATTGGCAAAACCCGACAGTTCGATCCGGGCCACCGGCTCTATGCCCTCAACATGGCGCTGGGCGAAGCCGGGGCCCAGCAACACCGGACAATTGGTCGCCTTGGTGGCGGACTCAAGCCGCGCCGACATATTCACGCTTGACCCGATCGCCGTGTAGTCAAACCGGATATCCGATCCGAAATTGCCAACCGAGCAAATACCGGTCTCGATACCGGCACCCACCCGTATCGGGGGCTTGCCGTCCTTTTCACGCTGCACGTTTTCAACATCCAGCGACGCGCGGATTGCCAGCACCGCCTCCAGGGCCCGCTCCGCATGATCGGCCTGGTCCACCGGCGCGTTCCAGAACGCCAGGATCGCGTCCCCCATGAACTTGTCGATTGTTCCGTCACGCTTGAAGATTTCCTGACTGGCCAATGTCAGAAATCGGTTCACGGTCGCATTGATTTCGTCTGCGGGCAGGCTTTCACTGCTTGAGGTAAAGCCGCGCATGTCCATCATCAAGACCGTGATCTCGCGCTTCTCCGCGCTGGTGGTCAGGTCGCGCCGGGTTTCGCTCAACATGGCGACAACATTCGGTGACAGGTATTGCGAAAACTGCCGTGACAACTGACGCCGCCGGGCATCGGATTCACGAAACAGGCTGTAGACCTCCCCAAGGGCCACAGCCGCAAGAGCGACCGCAGGCTGGACCGGTTCATATAGCTGGGCCGATTGCAGATAGGCAGTGTAGCCGGCCAGCAATGGTGCAAGACACAGGGCTGTCCCGGCCGCCAGCAGCAGCCAGAGCCGGTTGGAGAAAAAATACGACACCGTCAGCAACAGCAAGGCCGACACCAGGAACCACACCCGCTCGACAATCTTGGCATCCGCCGGTTCTGACAGAAACCTGTTGTCCAGGAGCTGGTTGGTGAGCACCGCGTGGATTTCCGCGCCGGGCCGCGCCGCTACGGTGGGGGTGGTGTGAAACTTGTCCACGCCAAGTGCGTTGACCGACAGGATGGCAATTTTGCCCTTGAGCATATCGCCGGCTTTGCCTGCCATTACATCAAGCGCTGAAACTCTGGGAATTGGCGCTTCCTGTTCCCAGAGCCAGATTGCGCCTCCATTGGACAGGGGAATAACTTCATCACCAAGTTTCAATGCTTCAAAACCGGTCTGGCGAACCCGCAGGGCATAGCCCGTGCCTGATTTGTAGGCCCTTGCCAGTTCCAGGCTGAAGGCAGGCCACAGAGACAGCTGATCGCCGGTCTTTGATGCCCAGACCAGCGGCACGGTGCGGACAACACCGTCATTGTCGGAAACCGAGCGGACAATACCCAGGCCCGCTGCGCCGGCGCGTATGGTTGCAGTTGAGGTGATGATACCCGGCTGCCACGGCAGGGCTTCTGCATTGCCATTGCCCACGACCGCCCAGCCGACACTGGTGTCAGGAATGCTGGATCCGGGGAAATCACCGATACTGGTGGCAAGTATCGTCGAAGACGACGCAATGGCGGCAGCCAGCTGGTTGTCACGTGCGGCACCGCCGGGGCTCTCATCCGGCTCTGAAAACAACACGTCGATGCCGAGCACTGACACGCCGGATGAATGAATGGCCGTTACCAGATCCGCAATCCGGTTTCGCGGCCACGGCCAGCGTCCCTCGACGCCTATCGTCTCATCATCGACGCCGACCACGACGACATTGTCAGCCGCGGCGGTTCTCGGGCTCAGTGTCTGATAGAAATCAAATGACTTTCCGCGCAGATCGTCGAGGCTTGGGTCAAAAACGACGTGAGACGCGACCAGTATCCCGATCAGACCGAGTAGCCCCAGCCGTGCGCGGACGAGGTCATACAGTTTGCTCACAAATTACTGGCCGCTTCTAAAGTCAGACAGACCGGAGAAGTCGTTACCGTTGTCCTGAGGCCCGGTGCGGATTGGCGGGGTACCGCCACTTGGGTCTCTGCCTGTGCCGCCGGGATTGGGCAATTGCCCGTTCTGACTCTGACACGCTGGTATCAGGCTGGCACCGGCGCCTGCGCACCCGGCATCAACTTCAAGACCCGGCCCCTTGTTGCCGGGCGCATTGGTACCTGCAATTCGCGCCGGACTATCTAGAATATCCAGGGCGTTTTGCAGCTTGACCACACTGATCGAGCCGCCATCGGAAACACAGGCAAAGCCGGGCTTGGTGATCACGCGGACCTCACCGTCAATGGTGCAGGTCAGTTTGCCGGCACGCAGAATGCCGGTGGTCTGGCCACCTTCGATCTTTGTATCCACGATACCGCCACGCACCCCGAGGATGACGTGCGGCGTGGTAATCTGCATCTTGCCTTTTTTGGACACCTGGCCACCGAAGAAACGCGACACGCCGCGATCCATGCTGATGCCGAAATTGCCGTTGCTGCCGGGGCTGTAGACAAACTCGTCAATCGTCAGGTTCGAGTTCGGTCCCAGCTTCACGCTTGACTGGTCCTTGAAGACAATCAGCCCGAGGCCGGTTGCATTGCTGCGCAGCCGGTCACCAAGCGACACGCCTGCCCCGATACCGATAACACCGGTACCGGCTTTTCTGACCTGTGTCTGCACGGCCGTCATCTTGCCGACCGATTCAGCAAAGGCGCCGACCGGCGCCATCAGGCCCAGCAATCCGGCGCAGGCGAAGCTGGCGATTACACGTGTATTGTTTTTCATCTCATCGGCCTTTTTGGCGTTAGAAGCTTTTCGTGAAGCTCATGCTTACCGTATGCGACATGGAACCCGGATCGAAAGCAAAAGCTCCAATACCGTCATACTCGTTCTCGCGTACCAGATACCCCACGTTAATTCTGTTGTAGCCATCCAGATGGAATGCATGATCCCAGCTTGCCCGCCAGTAGGTGCCGGTGCCGGCAGATGCAAACGCCGGGTTGAAGGCACCGTCGCGTGTACTGAAGTCCCCGATTGCGCCTGCAACCTGGTGGGTCCACAATGCTCCGAACATCTGGTAGGGCAGCACACCGGCATAATTCAGTTCGATCTCCCGCTGCCGGTTGACCGTTGTGCCGCCGTCGGTGAATTCGCGCTGATAGCGCGCCGCCATGCCGATTGTATGTGCCGCGTTCAGCCGTCTGCTGGCGCCGGCTTCGGCACCGAAGCGATGATCTGAACTCAAATTGGTTGACTGACCCAGATTGGCGTAAGAGACCTCGCCGTAAAATGATGTATCGACGGATGGTTGCACAATGGCGCGGACCGACGTGCCCAGTGCAACCTCGGTCACGCTGGGATTGTAGGTCCGGAACTGTCCGAACGCCGACATCTGGATACGCACCGCATCCAGTTCCACCACCGGCACACCCTTGTCCAGGGTAATGGCAATTCGGCCGCGATGATGCGCATAAATGCCATTGGTAAGATCAAACCCGTCAAACGGATCACCCCCACCCTGGTTGATGTCTTCGTAGCGACGCTCCACCAGTCCCGACGCGGAAACCACCAGCACATCATCCAGCGGTGTATCCAGGTCAATTTTCAGAGCCGTGTTGACAGCGGCAAACGGGTTCCAGTCCTGCCGGTCCCTCCAGCTGTTGAATTCATCGTCGACATCAAGCCACTTGGAGCGAACGCCGACGGTCATGTCTAACACCCACTCAAACCCGCTCAGCGCCCCCTTTACCTTGGCGGCAAGCTCTTCAGCCTGCTTGGTTTCTTCAGGGGTCAGGTCGCCGACCGAGAGTGCAATTTCCAGGTTCCGGGCCGCAAGTTCCCAGGTTCCGGTGTTTGTATAGATGCTGGCAAGGTTGAGCCGTGCCCGGGCGTCGCGCGGGTATTTTACCAGATGCTGCTCCAGCGTGGAGATCGCCTGGTCGTACTGGCCAACTTCAACCGCTTTCGACACGAAACGGCCAAGCACACCGACATCTTCGGGAGAATCATATCTTTCCCGGAAAACATCGTCATAGTCGCTGGCCGACACTGCCGCCGGAAAACCAATGCTCGCAAACACGAACATCATCGCAGCAATTGATTTGGATGTTTTGAACATGGCAATCGGGCCCGGCACGTTAAGAGGCAATTTCTGAGCGACGAATCCTTACCATGCCGCGACGTTAGTTAATAGTCGGTATAGGACGATTCTCAAAAAGTGTTGTAATTTGGCCACACCGTACCGGTTTACCTTTCAGGTCCTGAAAGTACCGCTGACGGCATGGAACTTCACCGCAGGCACCATTGCTTGCGCAATTCACACACCCCGGCTAAACCTTGCACACCAGTTTGCACCAACAAGGCCCGCATCATGCTTTCTCTCCTGTGGCTGTTCGATCAGCTTGTATACATAATATTCTGGATCATCATCATCATGGTGGTGATGAGTTGGTTGATCGCGTTCAATGTGTTGAACAATTCAAACAATGTCGTGCGGCAGATCAACTATACCCTTCACCGCCTGACCGAGCCGCTGCTTGCCCCCATCAGGCGGGTCCTGCCCGATCTTGGCGGTATCGATCTGTCACCGCTGGTCCTGCTGCTGGGGCTGATGTTCCTGCAAAGACTGCTGCACGAATATCTGGTCTGAATCCGGGTCCGTTTGTCGTCATTGGAACCAACTCTGGCGCAGACGGAACAGGACTTCGCGCCCCGCTCCCGCTAAATACTCACCACCGAATTTAACATACGAAAAGGCATCAGAATCCCATGTGCGCAGCCAAAGTCATTGACGGAAAGAAGTTTGCAGAAGGTCTTCGCGGACGCATTGCAACCGCTATTGCCGGCCTGAAATCCGAACATGGCCTTGAGCCCGGACTGGCGGTCGTGCTGGTCGGCGAAGATCCCGCCAGCCAGGTTTATGTGCGCAACAAGGCCAAGCAGACCGTTGAGGTTGGCATGAAGTCGGTCGAACATAAGCTCGACGCCGCGACGTCGGAAGCCGATCTGCTGGCCGTGGTTGACCAGCTCAACAACGACCCGACCATTCACGGCATACTGGTGCAATTGCCATTGCCGGACCACATCGATGAAAACAAGGTCATCAACTCGATCAACCCCGACAAGGACGTGGACGGGTTTCATGTGATCAACACCGGCAGGCTGGCAACCGGCCAGGACTCGCTGGTGCCGTGCACGCCGGTTGGCAGCGTCATGCTGGCCAAGGACGCGCTCGGATCTCTGTCCGGTCTTGAAGCGGTGGTGATCGGCAGATCGAACATCGTCGGCAAGCCGGTGGCCCAGTTGCTGCTGCAGGAAAACTGCACGGTAACCATTGCCCACAGCCGCACCCAGGACCTGCCGGGCGTGGTACGCCGGGCGGACCTGGTGATCGCCGCCGTCGGCCGGGCGGAAATGGTCAAGGGTGACTGGCTGAAACCCGGCGCCTGCGTCATCGATGTCGGCATCAACCGCATCGAGCGTGACGGCAAGAACCGCATTGTCGGCGATTGCGATTATGACGATTGCGCAAAAACCGCCGGATCAATCACCCCGGTGCCCGGCGGCGTCGGCCCGATGACCATCGCCTGCCTGCTGCACAACACGGTACATGCCGCGTGTGCAATCAAGGGTGTTCCCGTCCCTGAGATGTAAAAGACCGGCCGGCCGGCTGACTACCCCGCTTTTGCCCGCTCGATTGCCTCGACAATCAGGGCGCGCGCTTCCTCGGCATTCCCCCAGCCGTCAGTGCGCGCCCACTTGCCTGTTTCTAGGTCCTTGTAGTGCTGGAAGAAGTGTTCGATCTGCTTGACCTGTATTTCAGGAAGATCGGTGTAATCGCGCACTTTTTCGTATCGCATTGAAATACGGCTGACCGGCACTCCGATAATTTTCTCGTCTCCGCCGGCCTCGTCGACCATTTTCATGACGCCGACCGGGCGTACCGCAATAACCGCCCCCGGCACCAGTGTGCGCTGCGAAACCACCAGCAGGTCTACCGGGTCGCCGTCTTCTGATAAGGTATGCGGAATGAACCCGTAATTGCCCGGATACCGCATCGATGTATATAAAAACCGGTCCACCACCATGGTCCCGGCAGCCTTGTCCATCTCGTACTTGATGGGCTCGCCGCCGATCGGCACTTCGATGATGACGTTGACTTCTTCCGGCGGATTTGCCCCGATGGATATGGCGTCTATGCGCATGTGATTTCCTTCGTATGCGGGTGTGGCATGGCGGTACCCGAGCGAGGCACCGGATTTATGGAGACCTTCATAGCATGAGAACCCTGTTCCTGACTGCCTGTACTCTCGTCGCACTCGCCTTGCCCGTTCACGCCGGCCAGATGACCAGCGCCTACACAAAGCTGGATTTCAAGAAAACCTGCAAGATTCTTGAAGAAATCGAAGAAGGCGGATCCGTCTCCATGCTGTGCGATGGCTACCAGGACTACCCTGTCCATTTCGCCGAGGGTGACCTGCGCCATTCGGTACAGTTCGGGCATCTGGCAACCGGCGGAGACGGTATCTGGCAGAGCTTTGCCCAGTGGAACCGGATTTCCGAGACCATTGAATGGCGGTTGCAGGATGGCAGACCGGTCGCCGCCATCCTGCGCTGGTTCATCGAAAACACCGATGACGCAGGGTCGGCCGATCCGACCAGGACCGGACAGGTGCTGGTGGTGTCCCGCGTCGGCCAGCAGGCAGACAAGGGTGCCTGCGTGGTCGGCTATGTCGATGCACTGGCCAACAAGGATGCCAATGTGCTGGCCCGCGACGTGGCCGACAGTCTGGCACAGGATTTCGTCTGCGGCACGGACAAGCCTGAGTTTCACGGGACACGCGGCCGCCTGTCGGGCGATCCGAGCTAGAAACTCTCACTGTCGTCATTCCCACGAAAGTGGGAATCCAATCCATGCCGGATACACTTGCCGATCTGGCATTGGATCCCCGTTTTCACGGGGATGACGGCGGTGGGTGCTTGAGACAGCTCATCGCTGTCACGCAGCCAGCCCGCGCTTGCGCAGCATGGCGTCCGGTGTCGGCATTTGCCCGCGAAATGCGGTGTAGGCCGCTTCCGGGTCAATGGAATCCCCGGATGAATAGATGTGCTGCTCGAGCCGCTTGGCCAGAGCGGGATCAAACGGGTCGCTTGCCTCTTCAAAGGCATTGAACGCATCTGCATCCAGCACTTCCGACCACATATAGCTGTAATAGCCGGCCGCATAGCCGTCGCCATAGAACACGTGCAGGAAATGCGGCGTGCGATGCCGCATGATGATGGCGTCCGGCATGCCCAGTTCGGCCAGAACATCTGCTTCGAACCCAAGCGGATCCGCACTGGCCCCGTCATCCGGCGAGGCCTGGTGGAAGCGCATGTCGACAATCGCCGACGAGGTGTATTCGATGGCATTGAACCCGGCATCGAACGTGCGCGCCGCCAGTACCTTGTCCAGCAGGTCGCGTGGCATCGGCTTGCCGGTCTCCACGTGAAGCGCATGTTTTTCAAGGATTTCAGGCACGGTCAGCCAGTGCTCGTACAATTGCGACGGCAACTCGACGAAGTCCCGCGACACCGATGTGCCCGACACAGACGGATAGGTCACGTCAGACAACATGCCGTGCAGCGCGTGGCCGAACTCGTGAAACAGCGTCCGTCCATCATCCAGCGACAACAGCGCCGGCGATCCCTTTGCCGGCTTGGCGAAATTCATCACGTTGAACACGATTGGATTCTGCCCGCCATCGAGCCCGTGCTGCTTCTGCAACAGGCTCATCCAGGCGCCCGATCGTTTCGATGACCGGGCAAAGTAATCACCGATGAACACCGCGCTGACATCGCCTGCACGATTGCGCACCTCAAACACCCTGGCGTCCGGGTGCGGGCCGGCCACATCGGCAAGCTCGGTGAACGACAGCCCGAACAGCCGTCCCGCCACGTCAAAAGCCGCCTGGATCATGTTTTCCAGCTGCAGGTACGGCTTGACCACGGCTTCGTCGAGATCGAATTCCCGTTCACGCAGCTTTGCCGTGTAGTAGCGCCAGTCAGCGGCTTTCAGCGGCTCGTTGTGGCCTTCGGCAACCGCGATTTCTGCCAGCATGGCGGCATGGTCTGCCGCACTGGCCTTTGCCGCAGGCCACACCTTGCCAAGCAGGTCTTCCACCGCTTCCGGGCGCTTGGCCATGGTGCCGTCGAGCTTCAGCGCCGCGAAATTCTCATAGCCCAGCAGGCGGGCTTTCTCATCACGCAGCTTCAGGGTTTCCGACACAATCGCAGTGTTGTCGCTGTCGCCGCCGTTCTGACCGCGCGCGGCCCAGGCATCAAACGCAGTCTGGCGCAGATCAGGCCGGGACGAGGACACC
>CALHUA010000066.1 GCA_938039915.1 uncultured Anderseniella sp. | reverse complement strand
GCCCGACTTGAGCCCGGCGGCGAAATAGTTTGTGCCCGTGGCTCCGTCTCCAAGCAACCATTCGCGCTCGGCCAGCATCTCGCTGAGTATGTCTGCCATGGTATCCCTTTCCAAGCGATCCGGCGTCAATCACCAACAGGTGCATACCTTGCCAGAAGTCGCTGGATACCGCCACCGATCAGTGCACCAAGGAAGGGCGCTGCCACGTAGACAGTCAGCCATCCGCCGCGTGGTCCCGGAATGGCGATTTCGCCCCAACCCAGATAAAACGACACGATTCTGGGGCCAAGGTCGCGGGCCGGGTTCAGCGCGGCCTGGGTGAGCGGGGCAACGACTGATATGATACCCGCGACCGTAATTCCAATGATGACGGCTGTGATTGCAGCCGGTGGCCGGGCCATGTTTTTCTCGCTGGTCAGGGCGCCGACCATAAACGCCAGTACGGCGGTGCCGACCATCTCGGCAATAAAGGCGCGTTTTTCAGACACCACACGCCAGGCGGATTCGTCGGTGCCGAATACTGCCGGATTGGGGAAATACTCGCCGAACATCATGGCCGACAACTCGCTGCCCGGCCCGCCACGGAGCAATCCACGCTGTCGTTCAAACTCCAGGATCGCCTCGGCAAACATCGCATAAAGCACAAGGGCAGCCAGCATGGCGCCGATCAACTGGGCAATCATGTAGACAATGCCGAGCGGAATCGACATCCGGTCATAGACAATGGCAACCAGTGTGATGGCCGGGTTGATATGCGCGCCTGAATAGGCCGCAGTGGCATAGATCGCCAGGCTCACCCCGATGGCCCAGACGACTGCTACCTGCCACAGTCCGGCTTGTGCACCCGCAGCGACCGCGGCCTGAACGGCCCCGACACCAAAGAATACCAGGATAAAAGTGCCGAAAAGTTCCCCGGCAGCGGCAGTCATCATGGTCGGTTGACTGGATACCTTTTCAGAGGGCGTATCGGTCGGAGATGTTTCGATTGTCATTTAATTCCCCACTTGAAGAGATGTGCCGCCAACAGCGCCATCGGTCCGAATGTTTTCCAGGTCAGCATTCTTGAAATTTGCGTTCGTTACATTTGCCAGGGATAAGTCTGCACCGGCCAGCGACGCGCCGCTGAAGTCGGCCCCGGAGAAGTTGGTGCCGGCGGCACGCATCAGGGCCATGTCGGCTTCCGAAAGATTGGCATTGCCAAACCGGGCCCCTTTCACGATTGCACCGGACAGGTTGGCCTTGGTGAAATTGGCACCTTCCGCATCGGTCCAGCTCAGGATGGCAAGGGCTAGATCCGCGCCGGAAAAATCCGCCGCTGTCAGGTTGGCCTCGCTGAAATCCACGCTCTTCAGATCAGCCTTGGCCAGGACAGCGCCTGAGAGGTTTGCAGCCTTCAACCGCGCCGCCGCCGGCGCGTCGTTGCCCGGCGCACGTGCTCCTAACACTGCACCGGTCAAGTTGGCACCACTGAGATCGGCCTGGAACAAATTTGCATCGCGCAGCATTGCACCGCTGAGATTGGCTTTAATCAATCCGGCCCGCGTCAGGTTGACGCCGGGCAGGAACGCAGCCTGCAGGTCAGCGCCTGCCAATTTGGCCCCGGTCATCTTGGCCCTGGCCAAAAAGCTGCCGGCGAGGTTTGCGCCGCTGAGGTCGGCAAATGTCAAATCCGCATTGCCCAGATTTGCGCCTGCGAAATCCGCCCCCGACAGATCGGCGCCGCGAAAATATGCTTCGCGCAGATCAGCGCCACGGAAACTTGCACCGGACAGGTCGGCACCGGAAAAATTAGCCCCGATGGCCGAGATCTTGTCCAGCTTCTGACCGGCATACTGACCGCCCTGGTACTCGCCGCCATCCACGATGTCCTGGGCGGCCAGGGGCGAAATCGCCAGCATGAGTACAAGAAGGGCTAGTCTGAGCATCGGCCTATCCTGCAAAGTTGGTTGGTTTGAACGACACGGTGGCCGACAGCTCGGGTACCGGGCCGATGCGGCGGATGTCGGCCCACACGCCCTTGTACCAGGGGATGGTGGTGTCCGGGTCGACGTGATCTGAGATCAGATCACCGACAGCCCCGCGTGGTTGTCCGAACAGCATGAAGCAATGCCCCGGCTTGACGGCGTCGGCGGGATAGGCCATCGCCTGAACCGACCCGGTTTCATTATAGACCTGCACCAGGTCGCCCGGTTCAATGGCCATCTCAGCTGCATCAGCAGGGTGAATTTCAAGATAGGGAACCGGCGCGCGTTCGCGGTAAAATTCCAGGTACTTGTGATGGAACGCGGTTTGCCAGATGTGGTTGGAGCGACCGTTGTTGATCCAGAACCTGTGGTTCTTGCGCTGGGTCTCGACAACAGCGGCATAGCCCTTCCAGGGCGGCGGCGCGGGTATGAATTTCGCCTTGCCGGAGGCTGTGCCGAATTTCCTGTCTTCATAAAGGCGTTCCGTGCCGACCAGCGCACCGTTGATCAGCCGTGTCGGGGTTTGAATACCATTGTTGCCGAGCCGGCGCAGTACACCGTAGTCAACACCGGCATAGCCTTCCATCGGGTCGCTCGACTTGCCGGAAAAAGTGTATCTGGCATCAATGAAGACCGCCTCGTCATCCGACCAGTCGAAATCCAGGAACCGGTTCGCCATTTCGGGGTTGCTGTCAGCGCTGTAAAGCGCCTGCAACCGGCGTGCAAACCGGGCCATGATGGCCCAGTCCGGCAGCGCATCGCCGGGCGGATCCATGAACTTCTGATAGAGGCGCAACCTGCGCTCGCCGTTGATCGACGTCATGTTGTACTCGCCCCAGGTCGCCGCCGGCAGCACCAGATGCGCAAGCTCGGTTGTCGAGGTCGGGTAGATGTCCTGCCCGATCAGGAAAATGCCACCCTGTTTCAGGGCTTCGACCACCGCAATAACGCGTTCTTCCGCCGGGCGATCTCGGGTCTGGGCCAGGGCATCGGATACCAGTTGACCGCGGTCTTTGAGACTGCCTGCGAGGGCTTCAGCACGCAGGGTCGTCTGAACCGGGTTGCAGCCGCCGACCCAGAACACCTTGGTCTCACCGCGCCTGACGGCCTCGTCGATATTGCGGGCGGGCCTGGCTGCATTTGCCGCAGGGCGCACATAGGCTTCCTGATGACCGCCCAGACGGCTGCATCCGGTGCCGGGACGGCCCAGATTACCGGTCAGCAGGGCAAGGTCGATGATGCTGGCCACGTTCTCATAGTTCTTGTAACCCCAGATCAGGCCCTTTTCGTAGTGGAACAATGTCCGGCGCCGGACATTGCCTGCCTTGGGTTTCGCAATCCATTCAGCCGCCTTGACGATGTCGGCAACTGCGACGCCGGAGCGTTGTGATGCCTCGCGGAGAAATTCGTCCAGGTCGCGGTCCTTCATCAGCGTGGAACGCTGGTAGCTTTCATAGGTCTGAACCTCGGTATGCTTGCGGATGAACCCGGTATCATGCCAGTTGCGCTCCTGAATGACCCTGGCAATGGCGTTCAGCAGCCAGATGTCCGATCCCGGCTCATTCTGCAGATGCAGGATGTTTTCCACCCCGGCAGCGTTTTCCGCAGTTGCGACGGTCATGGTCCGGCGCGGATCAATGATGATCATTCGGCCGCTGGCGGTTGCTTCGCCGGGAAACGCGCTTTCCTTCAGGCCTTTCGACGTGCCGGCAAGGTTCATCACCATGTGGTTCAGGAAGTAATTGGTCTGCGTCTCATAAGGGTTGGCCCCGACAATCATGATGGTGTCGGCAAGCTGTGCATCGAGATAGGCGTTGGTCAGCGGCGCAATACCCGCATCGCCTGCCGCATGCACTTCCGAATTGTAGGCAGGCCGGTTGTGGATCGAGACCGTAGTGGTCCTGATGCCGGAGTAAAAGAAACGCCCGACCGCCCAGTTGTTTTCAAAACCGCCACCGCCGCCACCGTGATCGAAGAATTTCATGCCAACCGAGTTCGCACCCCAACGATCG
>CALHUA010000065.1 GCA_938039915.1 uncultured Anderseniella sp. | reverse complement strand
TGCTCGTCCTGTCAAAACCGGAATTGAACTTGTCGGCTGCCCAGGCGCCTGCCCTGGCCAGCATGGAACGGGACTTTGGCGCATCGTGGGGCTTCAGCAACAATGCCGCCAGCGCCGGTGACAGGGTCAGCGAGTTAATGGCGGAAATGACGGTGGACGTGGCAATGGTAATGGCGAACTGCTTGTAAAAAGCGCCGGAGATACCCGGCACGAAGGCGGTCGGGATAAACACGGCCACCAGGACCAGAGAGATGGCAATGACGGCAGAACCCACCTCATCCATGGTCCGGTGCGATGCTTCCCTGGGCGACATGCCGTTGGCGATATTGCGCTCAACATTTTCCACGACCACGATGGCGTCATCCACCACGATACCGATGGCAAGCACCAGGCCGAACAGGGTCAGTGTATTGAGTGAAAAACCCAGCAGGGACATCACCATGAAAGTACCGATCAGGGACACCGGGATGGCCACGATCGGAATGATCGCAGTGCGCCAGGACTGCAGGAACACGATGACAACCAGTACGACCAGCAGGATCGCCTCAAACAATGTCTTGTAGACTTCGTTTACGGATTCCGAGATGAACTCGGTCGGGTTGTAGACGATCTGATATTCGATGCCCGGTGGAAACGACGGCTTCAACTGCTCCATGGCAGCAATGATTTCATCCGCACTTTGCAGCGCATTGGTGCCCGGACGCTGGAAAATCGCAAGCGCAACCGCCGACTTGCCGTTGAGATATGAATTGGTCGTGTAACTCTTGGCACCGATCTCCACCCGTGCCACGTCCTGCAGCCGGATCAGGCGGCCGTTATCGCCCGCCTTGACGATGACATTGCGGAATTGCCGTACGGTGGAAAACCGGCCTTGCGTCGTTACCGTGTAGGTCACATCGGTGTCGCCTGGCGCCGGTTCGGCACCGATTGCACCGCCGGACACCTGGACATTCTGCTCTCTAAGCGAGGCCAGCAGATCTGCCGCCGTCATGCTGTAGGAGGCAAGTTTTTCAGGGTCGACCCAGACACGCAGTGAGTATTCGCGCTCGCCGAAAATCGTCAGGTCGCCAACACCGTCAAGCCGCACCAGGACATCGCGTACATTGTTGCGGGCATAGTTGGAGACATAAAGCTGATCCAGGCTGTCGTCGGGTGACAGCATGTGCACGACCATCATCAGGTTCGGTGAGCTTTTGCGGGTTGTAATGCCGACGCGGCGGACTTCCTCGGGCAGGCGGGGTTCGGCAATCGCGACCCGGTTCTGCACCAGAACCTGGGCATCATCCAGATCGGTGCCGCTCTTGAAGGTGATGGTCAGCGCCATGGTGCCGGCGCTGGTCGAGTTGGACGACATGTACAGCATGTTTTCAATGCCGTTGATCTCTTCCTCGATCGGTGCCGCCACGGTCTCCGCAACCGTCTCGGCATCCGCGCCGGAATAATTTGCCGTTACCACAATGGTCGGTGGTGCGATGGTGGGGTACTGGCCGACCGGCAGCTGGAAGTAGGAAATGGCGCCCATGAGCACGATCAGAATCGAGATCACGCTGGCGAATATCGGCCGGTCGATGAAAAAGTGGGCAAAGCGCATGTCGGCCTAATCCCCGGCCGCAACAGGGGGAAGTTCCTGTACTTGCGGATCGATGGTCATGCCTGGACGAACCCTGGCAAGACCGTTGACCACGATTGTTTCATCGCCCTTGAGGCCGGTGCGAACCAGGCGGTATCCGTCGATGCGCGGGCCGGGCCTGATGACGGTAGGGGTCAGCACATTGTTTTCGCCGACGACAAAGACAATCCGCCTGTTCTGATCCGTTCCGACCGCCTGATCCGGTATCAGCACGCCTTCATATTCGTTGGAACCGGGGATCGAGATGCGCCCGAACAGGCCGGGCTGCAGGAACAGGTCGGTGTTGGCAACAACCGCACGTCCGCGCATGGTACCGGTGGCGTTGTCGATGCGGTTGTTCACGAAATCCAGATTGCCGGTGTGCTTCGGTTCGTCCTCGTCGGTGAGCTGTATCTTCACTTCATAGGGCGTCAACCGGCCCGATGGCCGGGTGCCGTTGCGGCTCAGTCTGGAATAGGCGAGATAGGAGCGCTCATCGACGTCGAAATAGAAGTAGATCGGATCCAGCGACACGATTGACGCCAGAACGGTGGAGTTTGCCTGAACCAGGTTGCCGACTGATATCAGGTTGCGGCCGATGCGCCCCTTTACGGGTGAATAGATTTTTGTGTAGCCAAGGTTCAGCTGGGCGGTGCGGAGCCGGGCCGAGGCGCCTGCAAGCTCTGCCTGTGCAGCCAGGAATTCCTGGCGGCGCTGGTCCTGGGCCGACGCGGCAATCGTGCCGGAGGTGCGCAGCTTCTGTCCGCGCTCAAATTCTTCCTTGGTCAGGTCAAGCCGGCTCTGTGCGACCTCAACGCTGGACTGGGCATTTTCCAGTTCTGCCTGGAACTGCTTCTGGTCGATGGTGAACAGCAAATCGCCGGCCTCGACCAGTTCACCATCCTTGAAATGAATTTCCTGCAGGTAGCCTGCGACACGGGCACGAAGCTCGACATCTTCCTTTGCTTCAAACCGGCCCGTGAAAACATCGGTTTCGACTATTTTTTTGACGACCGGCTTGGCGACACTGATCTTGGGGGCCGGTGGTGGCGAACTCTCGGGCTTCGGAGCTTCCTCGCAAGCGCTCAGAAGCAATGCGCCGGCAAACATTACAGCGGCAGGCAGCGATAATTTACCTGTTGGCATATTACATTCCTTACGGGGTCAGACATCCGGTCTTGAGCGGCAGATCGTGCAGGTGTGCAGGCTTGCTTTCAGTACGGAAACAGCACTGGTGCGGTTTACCGCCTTGCAAACTGCTGTGAATGGAAAATATGACGTTTTCGAGATATGTACAAGGAGCATCCAGAGTTCTTCACCCTCAAACGCTTCTGTTTGAGCGTGAAGGGTCTAGTCGGCGAGATGATTGGGCAGCAATTTGGCGAACACTGCGACCAGGAAGGCAGTGCTGAGACCGAAACCCAATACACCGGTAACCGATGCGAGCGCACCGTAAAGGCGGATGTTCTCGGCCAGAACCAGGTCGCCGTAACCCAGCGTCGTATAGGTAACAAGTGCGAAATACACTGCTGGCCCGGGATCAGCGAAGGCGCCGAACGCAATGAACGACATTGCCCACAGCCACACCTGAACCGAATGGGAAAATACGATGAGGATGAGCGCTGCGCTCAGTAACACTGTCGTAGACCAGAACTGCCCTGACGCCCACAGTTTCCCGTTGAGCCATTTCAACAGTCGTATGTCGACAATCAGGAAGCCGACATGCAGCAGCAGGCAGATGCCCAGCATCACTGTTCCCCAGATCATCTGACCCGACATGGTTATCCTCTTGTATCAATGGCTTGGGAAGCTAAGCAGTAAATCAGGGAAGTTTACAAGTCCCTGGATAACACGGTCAAACAGGGGTCAGGCCAGCAGATCTTTGCCTGAGCAGATAGGCGATGAGCGAGGTGGCGGCGGCGAACACCACGAAATACACCAGTCCGGCTTCGATAAGGGCTGTCCCTCCCACCAGCATGGGCGGGCCGCTTTGTTCGATCACGATCAAACTGGTATTGCCGGTGCCGGAAAAGGCCAGACCGAATACCGAAACCTGGGTGAAATCCCAGGCGAAATGAAAGCCCACACCAAACCAGATCGAGTTGAAAAAATGCAGGGCGGCGATGTAGAAGCCTGCAATGACCATCAGGTTGACCAATGCAACGATGCCAAACTGGTTATACTGGGCATGCAGAAGCGCGTAGATGACGGCGTTTGCAATGACCAGAACGGGCAACGGCACCGATCCTTCTCCCGATGCATATCCATAAGCGCGATAGCGCACTTCCTCAGCAAATCCGATGCTTGCAAACTGGACCAGGCTGGTAAACGCAGATAGCAGAAACACGGAGTTAAACGGATCGGATATGGATTTCACCTCGATCCAGCCGACGGCCAACTGGAACAGGAATATGATCGCCAGGACGTTGCCTGACACGATACATCCCGACAGCAGCATCACAGGCATGCGGGCATTGATATCCATGCGAAGTTCGCTCGGATCACGCCGGTCCAGATAACGAAAACACAGGCGCACGAAGTAGTAGGTGAGCACCATGGCGGCGAGGGAACTGAAAACAATGGCAACGATCAGCCATGCCTGCATCTGCCGCATGGCTTCCGGATCATTGGTCGGGAAAAACAAGAACAGTGCAGCAGCCGACAGAGGGCCAATCAGCAGCGTGCCGGCGGAACAGATCGCCACGCGCAGCACCCAAGCGTACCATACCCGCCGCGCCATAAACTCTGCCACATGATGCAGCATGTCGATGTGTTACTCCCGCAATTGCGGATTTTGCGTATCGCTGCAACAGGGCAAAGTTGAGGCCGGACCTGGTGCGCCGTGTCGATGGCGGAAACCGCTGCAAAAAAAAGCCCCGGATTTCTCCGGGGCTTTCATGCTGAGCACCGGACAGTCCTTGCAACTGCCTGGTAAGCGGGGCTTGGCTGAGGTCAAGGACGGAGCCGGTGATCAGCATACAGGCCGTGACACATCTGAAAGGGCGTTGGTCAGCATCACGACCCGAACCTGGCGGCTCAGTTGTGCTTGCGGCGATAGATACGGCGGCTCTGACGGTTCAGGCTGCGATGCATGCGCACACGTTCGCGGCCGGTGACAACACCGTCGCTCTTGAAGCGGCGCTCCTGGTTGCGGATGCGGGCCTGGCCGCGGACCAGTTGTCCGGTTTCGCGAAATGTGAGGGAGCCGTTCTGTACGCCATTGAAAATGCGTTCCGACTGATTGTGCTGGCGCCAGTCCGCGCCGGGTGTGGATTGGGCTGCGGCAGCGCCGGCGCCGAACGAAATGGTCAGGGCAGAAACAACGGTAATCAGAAGTGACTTGTACATTTTCTTCTCCATCTGGCTTTTATGATCTGCAGAGCCGATAGTTTTTGCTCTGATGCCCAAACCATATCCAATGCCTGCTGAGGGCCCGCTGACAGGAAATGTCAGTGTTTTGTCAGTCTTAAGATGGTACCTGACGTCAAATGAATGAGTTTCTTGATGTGCCGGACAAACAAATCGAGTTGTCGCGCCGGGCCTTCCTGACGGCCTGTGCGGCGATGATTTGTTGTGTTTTGCCGGATGATCCTGCCGCAGCGCAGGGGCGGCCACCGTGGCAACGCCGCCGGCGTGAGCGGCGCCGTGAACGCAGACGTCGCAGATGGCGCAGGCGCGAGCGCCGGCAATTGCGTGATGCAATTGAAAGCGGCGAGGTCAGGCCTCTGCATGACCTGATGCGGAAATTCAAGAGACAGGTAGATGGTGAAGTGCTTGATGTCAGATATCGAGAGCGTGGACCAAACAAGGTCTATATATTCATTGTCCTGCTGCCGGGCGGGCGTGTGACCCGGTACGTCATGGATGCCAGAAACGAGAGAATCTTCACTCTGGACGAAGCATTTGATCACTATGGCTTCAGGCAACGGGATTAACCATGCGTGTTGTCACAAGGGGAGGTTCAGGCTTTGCGTATTCTGGTTGTTGAAGATGAGCCGAAACTGTCGCGCGACGTGTGCCGTGTTCTGTCAGGTGCAGGCTTTGTACCGGAAGTTGCCGAGGATGGTGAAGACGCCTGGTTTCTCGGCAGTACGGAGGACTATGCAGCAATTGTGCTTGATCTCGGTTTGCCCAAGATCGATGGCATAAGCGTGCTGCAGCGCTGGCGCGATGCGGACGTGACAATTCCGGTGCTCATACTGACGGCGCGGTCGGGCTGGCGCGAACGGGTGACCGGTATAGATGCAGGCGCTGATGATTATCTTACAAAGCCGTTTCAGATGGAAGAACTGGTTGCCCGCCTGCATGCCATTGTACGCCGGACCGCCGGCAAGGCCACGTCATCGATTACCATTGGCTCCCTGACCCTTGATGCACGGTTGATGCGAGTGTCGGTGAACGGCGCCCGGGTGAGTTTGACACCGCTGGAATACCGCGCATTGACCTATCTCATCTATAATGCCGGCCGCGTTGTCGCGCCGCACGAACTCACCGAACACGTCTACGGTATTGGCCAGGAACGCGGTAACAACAATCTTGAGGTATTGATCGGCCGTCTCAGGCGCAAGATCGGTTCTTCGGTGATCGGGAACCGCCGTGGGTATGGCTACATTATTGGCGATGACGCGGAATGATCTGGCGTTCGCTGAAATTCAGGCTCTTTGCGGCTGCCGCAATCTGCATTATCGGTGCGCTGGTCGTGTACTGGAGCGTGTTGACGCAGATCTTTGAGCAACATGTATCCGAGCGCCTGTACAAGGAACTTGAGGCGCACCTGAACCAGTTGACCACCCGGCTTGAAGCATCGGACAGGGGTGAGATCACCGTCTCCGATACGCTCGACAACCCGCGATTTGAACGCCCGTTCGGGGGGCTGTACTGGCAGGTGACAACGACCAGCGGCGAGGTGATTTCATCACGCTCATTGTGGGATCAGACAATCACGGCACCTGGCGTGCAGAACGGAACAGGCGAAATTTCCCGGCATCGTGACGTCAAATCCAACACCGGGACATTGTTGCTGGTGGGACGGACCGTTGTCATAAAGGCTGGCGAGAAGGACCGGCAGGTTCAGCTGATCGTGGCCATGGACCAGAACGAACTTACCACGGCGAGGGCATCGTTTGCCTCTGACGTGTCGGTTCTGGTTGCGCTGCTTGCCCTGTTTCTGTTTGCCGCCATGGCGGCCCAGACCCTGATCGGATTACGGCCGCTGAGCACCCTGCGGCAGCGCCTCAACGCTCTTTCAAGCAACCGGCAGGCTGTGCTGGAAGGGCAGTTTCCCAGCGAGGTAGAACCCCTTGTTGCCGAGTTGAACGGTCTGCTGAACGAGAGAACGGACATGGTTGATCGGGCCCGCGCCAGTGCGTCGGATCTGGCACATGGCCTTAAGACACCGCTCGCAATCCTTTCGGCTGAGGGGCGAGCCGTCGGTGAAGCCGGCCATGATAATATTTCCCGCGAAATCAACCTTCAGATTGGTGTGATGAACCGGCAGATCGAACGGCAACTGGCCAAGGCCCGGGCGCGCGGCCAGCAGCGTCTTGTAGGGAAGGGAACCGAGCTCAAACCTGCAATCAGCAAACTCGTCCGTGCGTTCCGGCAACTGCCACGCGGCAAGGAAATTACCTGGAATGAAGATATTGCAGCCGGAGTGTACGCGGATATTGACCTGATGGACCTTGAGGAGATTGCAGGCAATATTCTGGACAATGCCCGCAAGTGGGCGCAGGACGAAGTCAGCGTCAGCGTGCGGGTGCGCGGCAACGACGTGGTAATCGTGGTCGAGGATAACGGGCCCGGAGTGCCGCACCAACAGACGCTCGCCATATCGGAACGCGGCAGCCGGATGGATGAAGATGTGCCTGGTTCAGGTCTGGGCCTGGCGATCACACAGGATATCCTGGAGATCTACAATGGTCACATGGCGATAGAAAACCTTGCACCGCATGGACTGAAAATCGAGATTGTGCTGCCTGCATCAGGTGAAGCAGGCAGAATGGATACCAAAGCCGGTTCGGCGTAATTGCGCAAATGGCTAAAGACATGAGCAAGTTCAACTGGCACACCGACACCATCACCCGCTCCACTGCGGTCACGGTGGGCTACAGAAATACTCAGAATGTTCGCCGGTTTCTCAAATCCCAGTGTGGTGCGGGCTTCAAGTTTGACCGGCCGTTCATGCGGTGGATCAAGGACGGAACGGACAAGACGATGGGCGATGTGGCCGACGAGTGGGTGAGGCGGCAGATGTGAGCAGGTGGCCTGGTCCGGCACATTCCTCTCATGGTGTGAGCTTGGAATTGTCAAGTGCCTGATTCATATTCATCAGCGTGGCATGGATGCTGGCATAAAGACCAATACCCTGTTGAATATTCTACCATAGCGGGTAGTCTTGTGCTGGGGAGCAACCTACTTTGCTATGATTAAGGGCGTAGGGTGGCATGACCTTTGTTCAACTCATCATGACCGGCATTTTTTTCGGAATCGCCTATTTCCTGTTGCAGGTGTTTGCGGATTTGGGGAGCCAGGGCACTGCTGTTCAGCTCGGCATTTTTGCCATAATTCTGGTGGCAATCGTCGTTTTCGTCCGCAAAATGTTCCCGGGCTAAATCATACACCTGACCGCATTCAAAGTGTCAGGCCAGCTTTATGGGGTCATTTGAACCCATGTTGCTCTCGGGTAAATCCTGGTCCAGGTGTTTCTTGATTGCGGCGATCAGTTCTTCAGTGCGGGCAATCTCGCCACCGATTGCGTGTTGAAAATCGACTTTCTGGGTGGCAATTGCAGCTGTCAGCCTGACCTCCAGATCGATGCCGAAGAACAGTACCGTGCCCAGGAGTGCTGAAGATTCCGGTGCACGCGACCGCAATCTGGCCAGCGCGCTCAATGCAGTCTGAACGCTGGCAATCGCTGTTTGCTGGTCCTGCTCGTGAAGTTGCAGGGCGCGAGCCAGAGCATCTTTCACCAGGCCGGCATTGTCATAGGCAAACTGCCAGAGTGTATTTTTCGATTGGGGTAAGATGTGCGTGATTCCTTTTTCCGTCCGTCCGACACGCTACTGCTGAACTCACAAATCTCCAATCAGGTAATTGCAATTCATCCCAAGCTGTTTGAGTAGGCTGCCAGCCATGCGCGGTGAAGCAAAAACATCGTCCGGTCTGAACATGCCGCCTGCCCAAGTCTGCTTGGTCTTGCATCAAATAGAAACTATGGCAAAGCCTAAACTGATTCGCGTAAGGATGGTCTTGTGCCAACGAAAATAAACCCCGGCACCTGTCCGGGGTTGTGAGTTGGACGATCAGCGTCCGGTTCTCACCCGACAGCTGCATTTCAGGCTGATCGACTATGAACTTGGCGACACCAGCTTCCTCAACTTCGCAACGGCCGTATCCGTGTTTTCACGAAACGCGATTGTGCTTTTGAAATTGCCTTCTGCATCAATCAGAAAAACCGATGCCGTGTGATCCATGGTGTAGTCACCGCTTTCGAGCGGGATTTTCTTCCAGTACACGTGCCAGGACCTGGCCAGACTGGCGATGTCGTCCGGTTTGCCGGTGATCCCGATGATGCGGTCTGTGAAATTGGACACATAGCTCTTCATGATCTCCGGGGTGTCGCGTTCGGGATCCACGGTTATGAAGAACGCCTTGATCGGCATACCTTCCGGACCAAGCGTTTTAAGCCAGGCGGAAATTTCATACAGCGTTGTCGGACAGACTTCCGGGCAATGGGTAAACCCGAAAAACACAGCTGTGGGAGATCCCTCGAAGGCTTTCTCGGTTATGGGATTTCCATTGTGATCAACCAGGTTGAATGGCTGACCGATACCGCTCGACTGGACTACCCGCTGAGCGATTTGCTGCGGTGCATCTGTTGTCGCAAGCCAGACAAATCCACCGGCGAGAACAAGGGCGGCTGACGCCGCCCAGATTCCCATTCTCCTGTGCAAGGCAGACATCAGTTGCTGCTCCCGTGCCCGGAGTGGCCCATGCCGTGAGATTTCAGGTCCTTGCGGCTTTTCACAGCAAATTCAACTTCCACGCTTCCGGCATTCTTGAATGTCAGGGTGGCCTTGCGGTTCTCACCTTCTTTCAGTGGCTCGCTCAGTTTCATGAACATGACGTGGTAGCCACCGGGTTGCAGCATCACCTCGCCGCCTGCTGGAATTTCAAGGCCATCGGCGAGCTCACGCATTTTCATCACGTCGCCCTGCAATTTCATTTCATGGATCTGAACATCACCGGCAAATGCCGCCTGGCCACCGATGAGAAAATCGGATGCGCTGCCATTGTTCTTTATCACCATGTAGCCACCGGCAACGGGCGCTTTCGGCACGGTTGCGCCGGCGCGGACATTGGTGATGACCAGATCGCCCACGGTATAGCCCGGTTGGTTCATTGCCGCATGGTCGGTGCCGTGACCGGATGATGCCGCCAGGATCATGATGCCGGGCGCCGGTTCTTTGTGCGCGTCCCACCCATGGGAGACGTCAAATACAGCCTTGCTGTATCCGTTATCCGGCAATTGTGGCGTGTCGAGTGTCGCGTGCGCGCCGGTTGCGGCGATGAGGTTGGCAAACAGGGCCAGGGACAGGAATTTCATTTGCATTGTCGTCTCCATTGCCGTGCGCGGATGAACCTGCTGCAGCGGTCAATTGAATTGTTGTCAAAGGGGTTGTTTGATTTGCACGGCTGAAACCTGTCGCGCGGCGGAAATGAGCTGAAAATTGCAGCGTCGTTTCAGCTTGGCGCGGTTACAGCTCAGGCCAGCGGTGGCCCGCGTGTCGGCGTACCGGCGAAGTGGATCGGAAAATCCGCCAGATCATGAACAACGCGAACCGCCTTATCCACCATGGCATAAGGTGGTACCAGGATTTCCTGTGGCGTTGGCAGGACTGCCGCGCCTGCAAGCCTGCAAAATTCACAATCACCGGAGACATCGGCATTGTCACTGCCATCGCCTGCTCCAGCCGGTGTATGGCAGATGACAGGCAGGGTGCCATCGGGCAGGGCATAGGCGGACAGGTCGACATCCGGTTGCGGCGACAGCGCGGGAACTCTATGGGCGAAACCGACGAAAAGCAGCGCAATGACACATAGGAGTCGTGTCACTGTGTTGAACGTTTTGCGGTTCCTGCGCGGCTGCATGCTTTCCTATCCTTGCTTCCAGCTATCATGCAGTGTGCGGATTGGCGATTTGACATGATGGCGCAGTGGGCGGGACAGGAATGTGAAAGCCGCTCATTTTCAGGCTCCAAGGCCCGTTGCTCGATACGGGTTGCGCAGATATGAATTGGCCAATGTGGGAATAACCACATACCAGGTCCCTGTCGCCGCCTACGCTTTAGTTTCGGAGCCATGGCTGATGTGGCCGATGCGCGCAGAGTTTCGCATCGTAATGATCCGGCCGGCCGATGGCCGCTGCAGATTACGCCGTATCCGGTGCGATGCGAGTTGCCCGGAACATGTACCAAAAAACACAACAGCATCGATCAGCGCAGGTCGGGACTCAAGATGATTGATGGCGAGGGGTGATTGGCACTCTGCTTGCTTGGTCTGGGGTGAATCGCGTGATGGGAGTTACAATGCCCGGTAAATTGTCTCAGTTCGAAACAGATTGTCGGCCCGTTCAGGCCAGATGCTTGCTGGCATTGGCATTATCACTGCTGGTTCTGTCATTTCCTGCAGGCGATGTGCTGGCCCACAATGTCACTGAAGGTGACAAGGGCTATATCCAGGAAATCGTCGGCCCGCACCTGGTGCCGTTCCTGTATCTGGGGGCCAAGCACATGGTGACCGGATATGATCATCTGCTGTTTCTGCTGGGCGTCATATTCTTTCTCTATCGCCTCAAGCACGTGGCGGTCTATGTAAGCCTGTTCGCGCTCGGACACTCCCTGACGATGATCTCCGGGGTCTATTTCGGCTGGCAGGTCAATGCCTACCTGATCGATGCTATTATCGGTCTGTCGGTCGTCTACAAGGCGCTGGACAATCTTGGCGCGTACCAGCGCTGGTTTGGCTTCCAGCCCGATACAAAACTGGCAACCCTGATATTCGGCCTGTTTCACGGGCTCGGGCTTGCCACCAAGATCCTCGATTATGATATCGCGCCCTACGGCCTGGTGCCAAACCTGCTGGCCTTCAATGTCGGGGTTGAATTCGGACAGATATCGGCACTGGCGGTCATGCTCATAATCATGGGCTTCTGGCGGCGCACCAGCACATTCACCAAACATGCATACACGGCAAACGTTGTGATCATGACTGCAGGCTTCATGCTCGTCGGATACCAGCTCACAGGATATGCCGTCACCTAAATCCATCGGAGATACACCCATGTACAATTCACCGGTTCCACCGAAATCAGAACTGCCGACGTCTGCGCAACTGCTGAAATCCACACTTGTTGCCGCGGGCGTGGCTGCCACATTGCTGGTGACGGTCGTTCTGCCGTCTGAATACAACATTGATCCGACCGGTGTCGGCAAGGTGCTGGGGCTGAAGCAGATGGGCGAGATCAAGTCGCAACTGGCAGACGAAGCCGAGGCGGACCGGCAGCGCGATCAGAAGAAACCTGTGCTGCTGAACAAACCGTCAAGTGGCCAGCAATCAAGCTCGATCGGTCAGTTGTTCGCCAGTCTGTTCGTGACCCCGGCCCATGCACACGACGGTAAGGATGAGTATGCGCCACAATCGGGTGAGACGGCTGTCAAGCTGGCGCCAGGCGAGGGCCTGGAGGTGAAGCTTGAAATGCACAAGGGCGATGTTGTCCAGTTCAACTGGACAGCCAATGGCGCCGTGGTCAACTTCAATCACCATGGAGAGGCTGAAGGCGAGTCGGTGGTGTATGAAAAGGGCCGCGCGGTGGCAGAGAAAAAGGGCCAGTTCGAGGCTCTGTTCGATGGTGAACATGGTTGGTGGTGGCGCAACAGGACCGGCGAAGAGGTTACGATAATCCTGCGTACCAACGGCAAGTACGGTGACATCAAGGAGTATCGCTAGAGCGCTGAAGTGCGATCAGGATCGGTTAAGGCTCCAGCCAACGCCGGTTAGCCGGTCTGCAACCACACCGGCAAATTTTCCAGAGTGGCTCAGACCTATTTGTGAGCCACTTTGTTTTCTGAGGCATTGCTGGCCAGTTCGTTCAACGCCTGTTGGCAACTGGCAAAGCGCTGTTCGGCGGCACTGAGTTCCGAGCCAAGCGATTCCAGGCGCTCGCTGAGCGTTTCCAGAAGAAGATCGTTATAGTCTATGTCACGTCCTCCAGCCGCTGCCGTCTGTATCAGGCTTGCAATATCCTTGACTTCCATGCCCAGGGACCGCAGCTGTTTTGACAGCCGCAGTGAACAAATGTCCTTGTAGCTGAACAATCGAAACCGACCACTTCTGTGCGGTGTGACGATGCCGGACTGCTCGTAGAAGCGAATGGTTCTGGGTGTCATGTCCAGATTTTTCGACACCTCCCCGATTGTCATCAAAGACTTGCTGTTAACGCCGTTGACCTGTGAAAGTTCATTCAGCAAATTTGCTATTTTGGTTGTCGCAATTGGACTTGTCATCGCATATACCCCCGTTGTTGCCCCATGTGTGCCGGTTACCTGGTGCGCGTGATTGGCAACACGCCAACCCGGGCAACCACTAAGCCGGCAGGTTTCACCTATCGTTTGAACTCATCGCCTCACGCATTTCGATCCATTGTGTTGTCTGGTTGAAGTTCCACGGTTTGCCAGTTGCCGCGGGAATGTCCGTGTCAGATTGCAGCCAATCGACCAATTCCAGGGCGTCTGTCTGCTTCAAATCTACGTATTTGACCTTGGCTATTTCTATCAGCCGCTCGATACGGTTTGCATTCATGATCTGCATGTTTGAAAACACGGCTCGCAAACTGAGTTCGGCGTAAAACATCCTGTCTGCAACAGCCTTGGCATTTTTCCATTCCGTCGTGGACAGCAGATTTTCCTTCAACATTGAGTTGAGCGTGGCGATTACATTTACCCGGGGCTCGGACAATGCCAGGTAATTGACTTCAGCCGGGGCGTGCACCAGTGCCACATCGGAGTCATCGACCAGTGCGCCTGAGATATAATCATTGGCGATTGTCCCGATCGGGATCATGCCAAATGGTTCACACTCCGCTGCCCGCAACGCACCGAGGCTTGCCGCGCCGGCAACTTTCACACCGCGCGAAAGGGCAAAAATGATCTCCTTGTGCCAGACAGATCTGGTTTGCTCGAAGTACCCGTCGACAATGCCGATTCTGGTCGCGCCATCATGAACGGCCTGGGCAACATCGCCCCATGCGGCCGGACCGCGTACATCGATCTCCGGATAGCGCTCGGTTATGGTCTGAAGCTGACTGGAAAGGGTTGGCCCGGTAAACAGGATTCTCATGCGGCTGCCGCCTTCAGGTTTCGCAACCCTCTTGGTGTGACCTGTACGCGTTCACCGTGAAGAGGTACCTGCAATTCGGTGGCAATGACGCGTACGGCGCTGATGCCGAATTGTTGAGCAGGCAATTCCACTACGAATAGCTGGTCAACACCGACCCTGGCCAAAGCTGCCGCCACATCGGTGACGCCTAAGTCGATATCGTGTGTGCCGTAGCCGGATCGACGGGAGGTAGTTCGGGCCATTTTCGGGAGAGTTGGTCGGTTGGCGTTGTCGGCCGCCGGCAATCTGATTGCATCGGCCGGTTCATAGTGCTTGGAGGAAAAATCGTCGCGTGCGCCGGCGACAAGTGCCAACCGGGCCTGGGCTGCTTCGGTAACGGCTTTCACGATTGCATGCCCGAACGATGGATGACATGCACATCCGCCACATGTTGCCGAGGCGACCGCGGCGCTTTGCCGGCTTGTCGCGTCCATAACGGCCATCACACAGGGTATTCCCGTATCAGTACGCATTTCGTAGACACGCAGAGAACTGTTTGAAGCCGAAATGGCCTCAAGAATAACCGGCAGGCGCGGATCTTCGTCACCTGTGATGGTCAACTGCGAGCGCCTGATTTCATCGTCAGCGGCAAACTGCCAGGAGGCAAGTGCATCACGTTCAACAAGTTCGCAAATACCATGAAATATCGCTTCGCCTCGACTGTTGCCGGACGCAAGACCGTCTGATGTCACATAGAATGCATTGTTGAAGTTGGGTGGACTAAGCCTGTGATCAAGGCCGACGAGACTCCACGGAACTAGGAACCGCTCACCTGATATGAGGTTGAGTGCTTCAATCCAGGAAATTTTGTCGTTCTCGTTCAACCGATGAGGATGACAGCGGGCAATTCGATCAAGGTCCACCACCTGGAAACCCCGGTTGCGGGCCTCGCGAGCGGACAGCTCGACGAGGTCTTTCGGTGGCACTTCTGCGATGGCGGTTTCCGCAGCCTCCATGGCCGCTGAAACCAGGGCAGAGTCGAGATCGGCACCTTTGCCCAGACTTACAGACAAGCTGAGCGAGTTTGGCCGTGTTGCAAATGCTATCGGCAAACCGAGATTGTCCAGGCCGGTCAACTGGCCGAGCCGGGTGATGCCCAGGGCAGAAAAATGAGGACGCAATCTCGCCAGCGTAAGACGTGAACCGCAAATGCGATCATTCGTCGGGTAAGATGTCCGTGCTTCCTGCCCCGGGATCATCATCGACCTGCTCCCGACCAGTATGAAAAGTTCATGGATATTGCTGTTGATACATCAATCAATTGGAAAACCTGCAAATCTGACCAGGATGGTTTTTGGTTGAAACAACCAAAAACCATGACCCTGGTCGCTTCTGATGTGTTCAGGCAATTTTTACGGGTTCACTTGAACCCGTGTTGCTCTAACAACCTGTGCAAGACACCTGGCCAGGCTCGGAGCGCACGGTGAATACGATTGATGACAACACGCCATTGTCCGTCAGATCGGCGACTGTGGATGCATCAGCGCGTGCTGAGATAGGAAACAGCTGACCGTTACTTGAGCGAACTGAGTTTCTGCAAGTGCTGTCTTGTGCGTATGTTGTGTTCATTGGAATTTCCGCCTTTGTTGAATTTTTAACAACTGAACCGTAGGCGGACGGGTGTGATTCAAGTGTGATTTCAGGTCGGGCCCGATCACACTACTTCTTCTGATCTAACCTGTCAGGATAAGCCGGCCATGCGCAGGCCCTCTACCAAGTGTTTGGTATCGTTCGCGTTCTTGTCAGGAACCAGCTCACTCAATCGATTGAGTTCAAAGCTGGGATAATTCTCGCGAACAGTTGCGCCATACCGTTTTGCGGTGCTCAGATCTCCTGACATTGCATGAGATGCAGCGAGCAGGCGGGCGATTGCCGGGTTGTTTTGGTGTGGCTGCAATATCGCAATTGCCGCTTTGTAGGCGGAAAGTTGATACAGGATGCTGGCATGTAGCCAATCGTAAAAGGCCGGCGGATCTGGATTGGAAGCTTTCGCCTGCAGGCAGATTGAAAGTGCCTCGGCACCTTGTCCAGCATGAGAAAGCGCATCGGCATAGTCTGCCAGCATATCCGCATCGTTTGGTGTCAGGTCTGCGGCAGCGGCAAAGTTTTCAAGGCTTTCGTCATGGCGTCGAAGATACAGATTGGTAAAGCCGAGTTCGCGCATGCCGCGCCCATCCAGAGGGTCAAGCCTGATAGACTTGTGGGCATATTCCAGGGACTCGATGAGCAATTCGCTGGAAGACATGCCGCGCACCAGTCTTTCCATGCTCAGTGTTCGGGATAATCCGGAATAAGCGGGCGCGAAGTTGTCCGCCTCATTTATCGAGCGACGAAAACTCGCGCGTGCTTTCCTTATTTCCGGGAGATCGGAGTGCCACAGCAAACGGCGCCCGCTGAGGAAATATTGATATGCATTGCTGTTGTCGGTTGTTGTGGGAACGGCAATTTCGCGGCGTTCTATCGTCGAGACGAGTTGCCGGACAATCTCGAGACTCAATCTTGAAAACAATCCTGGCAGATCGTCATCGCGCAGCCGCTTGGTGATGGCCATCAGGCTTTCGCTTGTGTGCGCATCAAGCACAAGAAAGGTTACCAAAGATCCGGCATCGTCGAAGTTGACAACTGTTGATAGAATATAGTCCACGCCAAAACGCTTGCCGATCGCGTCAAAATCGCGACCGCAGTCCTGGCTCGCCATACGCCCGCTATGAGCTGCAAGCACTGCGATGCTGCGGTAGCGGGTCAGGCCAGCGGTAATATCGTCGAGCAGCGCTTCAATCAGTTGCACCGAAGGTGCCGCGCTCTGGACCATACGAGGCGGCAGCAGGATCATCCGCGGTGCGCCGATTCTCTGGGTTTGCTCAATCTGCGCTGTATCTTTGTCCGCATGTGCTGAACGCACGTTGCCAGCGGATGTGAATGGCGCCAACGGTGGTCTTGGAGAATGTTCCTTGATGCCCATGGTGGCTGCGAGCTGCTCGGTCGAAAGGCTCGGTTTGATGCCGTAGTCGGTCAACAACACCTGGCGGCATTCATTGTAGACTTTCAGCGCTCTTGAGTGGTTTCCCTGTTCTCCCCAGAATTTTATCAAGGTCCTGTAGGCAGCTTCATTGCTGGGGTCGAGTTCAAGCAGGTCCGTGGCGACCTGCTTGATCCTGTCGGGGTCTGTTTCCTGTTCCAACAGGGCTGACAGTGCTGCGCCTTTGGCGGTCAGCAATCTGTTCGAAAGTTCGTAGTGCCAATCTTCAAACTCGTGTGTATCGATATTGACTGCTTGCAGCAGGGGCGAGTCCAGCATCGTGACGAACGTTGTCAAGCCCGGAAAATTGCCGCTTCTGGCATCGGCAATGAAGTCATGGTTCAGTGCTTTTTCAAGGTCAACCTGAACAATGGTGTTGTCGTAAGACACCAGTTTACCGGACTTGCTCAGCAGGATGCCGCCGTGCTGTGTTTCGAGTCTTCTGACCTTGACCAGGAACTGCCTGAAACTGGCATTGGCCTTGGCCCGGTCATTATCGCCCCAAAGCATGGATACCAGTCGTCTCTGGCTCAACATTCGATCCGGCTGGCTTGCCAGGGTGGCAAGCGCTACTGCCAGTTTTTCGGGCGCAGTGATCGTCTGCCCATCCACAATTATGTGCGGATAGCCGAATACGCCTACTTTGTAGATTGCCTCCAATTCAATTCTCCCCCCGCAGAAGAATGACATTTCGTAATATGCGACACCGAAGGTGGCCTCATCTGTCCCTACGTAATGCCGTCAACTCTGCAACATAAAAACTGGACTCCGATGTATTGGTTACATGTCAATAATGTATATTGTTGCTCAACGTAACGTGTAGGGCAATAAGCGTTCTCAACTAATTAGGGAGGTTTTCACACATATTTCGATGAAAAATTTGCAGAAATACAATTTTTGAGTTCGATTTCGGCAAAAAATGAGACTTTTATATAACGTTAAGTCAGATAATTGCATTTTGGTATATTAATGTCACTTTGTCATTATGTGTCGTTATTGCAGGAATTGCGATGGCGGATAATTTTTTAGATAATCTAAATACGCCGGCGTTAACACCGTATAGCTCTGCTTGGGAGAGATATGGTCATGAATTTTTCAAAAACCGGCGACAATTCATTGGGTGCACAGCAGCTGTTCAATGAACAGGAACTGGCGGAAGACCCCCCATTCGATTTCAGCTTTGCGACGTCGGGAACTGTGGGAGCCGAGCGGAGCCGGCCCAATCAGCCCGTCGACAGTCATGAGCTTTCCAATGCGATCGGCAATGTAGCCGGTAACGCCTACCTGACGGCTGCAACAACGGACCTGGCGATGGCTGTCGACAAGGTCATGGCCTCGCGGGATTTGTATGCAGATCTGCAGTTATACCTGCCCACAGAGGCTGGTGATCTGCGTAAACCCCTGACAACACTCCTCAAAGTCGTTGATAAAGACTATGACCTCGGCGACATAATGCTGTTGCCTGCAAGAATGCAATTTGGCCTGCGCATGGCGGCAAAACTTGCAGCGGACCCCAAAGACCAGAGAATTTCAGGCGATGTCTTCGCAGATGCCTGGAAGCATATTGCAAGTGGCATGTTAGAGGCGACAGGCCTGTGTGACCACGTTCAGAAAAAGCATGGAAAGCAAATCTACGATCTGTCATTGCCCGCCGGACTACTGAGCAATGTGCTGTCGGGCAAGCACCCATGCCTGGATCGTGATGGCAGGTTGTCGGTTCCGAACTGGGCTGAACGCAGGGGATCGAAAAGGTACCCGTGCCAGGTCGAGGTCAGTGTTGTTTCGGACCGGCAGACACAATCCGGGACAGTCAGGAACTTTTCCGCCGAGGGTCTTGGAATTACCGGTCTCGATGGCTTTGAAATAGACGAGAAGGTCACGGTAAAAAGGCTGGTAGGCGATGACATCACGGGTCGAATCCAGCGAGCCGACAAGGATTTGACCGGTGTTGTAATGGACAAGGGGCTGATTTTTGATGACCCGTTTTACAACCTGATTTCGAAAGACAAACCAGTGCCGCAGTAACGGCGATGCACATGGATGAAACGCTTTTTGCTGATCACAGGTCGCCCCTAGTGGCAGCAGCACGGCAGGCAGCAGGTTTCCGCATCGGCATTTTTTCCCGCCCCAATAGGAATGAATGTCTTGGGTACCCCTGCTGCCTGCCATTTTGGTAATGACCGAACCAATACCCGGAAAATGAAACTCAACAGATCCTAGAGCCCTTTCCGCCCCCAGCTGATCTTTGACCAGAACACCTCATGTACAAAATAGCTGAGGAATCCGGTGATTGAGCCGGCGATGGCTATGCCGCTGCTGGCCGCAATCGAATTCGTGAACAGAAAACCGATCAATGTCATGGTGACAAAACCGGCAATCTGCCAGGTGGCGGATTTGGCGATTGTTCTGGTGGTGGTGTCCATTGCAGTTCTCCTGTTCAGCGCCCGTATGTGGGGCTGTTGCTAACTCAGAAAACCGGCTCTGGATATTCTGCACTTTTACTGCATAATATCCTTTTTGGTGATTATTTTCTGCATTACAGATTAATATGGACAAGCGTGACCGGTCAGAGATGTTCAGACTTCGCCTCCTGGAGGCGATGGCGCGCAACAATGTTTCGCGCAGTGCCCTGGCCAGGGAAACCGGCGTTGACCGGTCGACAATTGGCCAACTGCTCAAGGATGACCTGCCGCGCCTTCCCAATTCTCAACTGGCGGCAGATGCTGCATCGGTGCTGGGTGTCAGTACCGATTGGCTGCTGGGGCTTACACACCGTCCGGAGCGGCCCGGCGATATAGTTGCCGCCGCGATGGCCCTCAGTCCCGCTGAACGCCTCTCCGCGGATGCACAACTCATGGAATGGCACCGGGAGGCGGCAGGCTACAAGGTGCGTCATGTTCCTGCGACTCTGCCGGATATCCTGAAGACGGAAAGCATGCTGGATTGGGAGTATTCCGCATTTGGTGATCAACGCCTCGCTTTGGCGATCAATGCGATGCGTGGCCAACTGGATTGGCTGCAATCAGGTGTGTCCGACTATGAAATCGCCTTGCCGGTTCACGAACTGGAGGCTTGCGCGGCCGGAACTGCGTACTATGCAGGCGTCGATCAGGTTATCCGCCATGAGCAGTTGAATTTCATCGCAGACCTGTGCCACGAGATGTTCCCCAGACTGCGTCTGTTCATGTTTGATGCCCATAAGGTGTTCAGTGCGCCTGTCACCGTGTTTGGGCCGAACCTGGCGGTTATCTACGTTGGCCAGTGTTACCTGGCGTTTCGCGAAAGTCAGCGGGTTCGGTCGCTGACAGATCATTTTGACTGGCTGGTACGGGAAGCAACGGTGGATGCCCGTGTAGCTCCTGACTACATACGATCCCTGATCGACAGATGAGCGAGCCTCCAATTGCGGTCGCCGCTGGAGGCATCATTCGGCTCTGTCCCCGTCGCCCGATATGTTGTTTTTCAGCCGTCTGTACCTTTTTGAATGTTACCGGTTTTATGGAACGTCCGAATTAGGACAAACAAGATCATACTGTGGCCCAGATGCAACACTTTCAAAAAAAGGGTCGTGTGCGTCGCATCGATTATTGACATGGGTACGTGAGGGTGGCCTATCTGGGGGCGTAAGTTGAAGGCGGAATCGGCAGAGGCCACATCATGAAAAAACTATTTGTATCTTCAGTTCTTGTTATGGCGTTGTTTGCGCCTGTAAACCAAGCGGTCGCGGCCGACTTTGATGCTGAGCAGGCCATTCAGGGGCTGGTCGTGTCAGGGGTAGTGGAAAGTTGGAACGGTTACACATTTCGTTCCGGGCCGGACGGCAACTACAATCCAGACAAGGAAGATCACTTTTCATCGGGCATCGACGGTCGGCTCAGCCTTCCCCTGGGTGACAATCTGTCAATCCAGATGGACGGCAAACTTGAATATACAGATGCCGCATTTGACAGCAGTGATGCAAACGATACCTTCCAGTATTCCTCGCAGCTGGGAACACATTTGACATACCGTGACCCGAACTCTTTTGCGTTTGGTGCATTTGGCGCGTTTGGGCTTGGCCAAGGCGATAACAGCCCTGTTGACGCCTATGCTGTTGGCGGCGAATTGCAGTTTTATCTGAACGACCTCACGTTCTATCTGCAAGGCGGTTACATGGACTCTGACACAACCAATTCCAACCCGCAGGACGGTTTTCACAATGCGCTGTTTGTTCGCGGTGTCGGGCGTTGGTACATCACGCCGGATTCGAGACTGCAGGCTGAATTTTCCTATGCGAACGGCGACCAGGACGGTATTGATGGCATTCGTTTGAATGACATGGATGTATTTGAATGGGGCGTACGCTACGATATGCTTGTCAACGGAATACCAATTGTTGGCGACACACAGTTCTTCATTGGATATCGCGGCTTTGATGCAGACAATGGTCGATCCCTGTCCGATACCGGTGCCGTCACCGAACACACGATCATGGTTGGCACCAGTCATAGCTTTGGCGGTAGCAGCATGAAAGAAACCGAGCGGTTCGGCGCAGGTCTTGACCTGCCTAACTTCATGCGCTGGGCTAGCTCCGGCGTGTGGCTCGATTAAATTATAGTATTCTGGTGAATTACGAGGGCGTCGCAAATCGCGGCGCCCTTTTTCATGACAGGATCGGGACGTGCTTAACCGGATTGTTGGCTTCTGCAGCAATGATTTCGAGTCCAGTGGCACCGTGGTGAGCTGCACTTGAGCAAGTGGTCAGTTGGCTCGTCTGATTGCCGGTGGCATGGCAGGTCACAGCGATAGCCGGGATCGAGAGCCCGGGACACCTGCCGTACCCGACCGGATTGTAGTTCAACTCCGGACCAGAGTTGCATAAGGGCCGGATGCTGACAGCATCCGGCCCTTGTCTTGGTCAACCGGGGTGGTCGCGACGTGGCGTCGCGCCATCGCCCTGTCTAATGGCGGTTCCGGCCGGGCCGGTGCCGGTTGCGCTTGGGCGCAGTGATCCGGCGGCAGTTTGGCTTATGTCCTGTGAAGCCTGGCTTGCACTTCCTCGATGAGCGGACCTTCGGGGTGATGCAGCGCTTGCCGTTCCAGCGTGCCGGGCGACGGCACTTTGACACCTGCTTGCGCACCTTCTTGGCGCACCAGATCGCAGCGTTGCCGCGGCCGACGCGATAGCTTTTCCAGCCTTTCGGAATGCGGCCCTTTGATGCGACCTGTTTCCAGGTCTTGCGGCATCTGAGCACTTGCTTCTTGCCCGGTTTGCCACACCACAGTGCACGACCTGCCTGCCGAACCCGCCGGATTGTCCAACCCTTGTGGCGCAGTTTGCGTACCCGCGATGCTGATACCTTCTTCAGACCGCGAGGGCAGGTGCTGACGTTGGGCTGGCAACGGCCATGCACCGGAGAAAAGCCAGGGCGGCACTTGTCTGCCGGCGGCTTGACAGTGCCTGGGCCCGGCGCCGGCGTGTTATCAAGCGGGCTCGTCTCACAGAACTTCGGCGGCAGGGATGCAGTGGCACTGGCTTTGTCATCGCTCTTGTCCGTGTTCTTGTTCGGGACACCGGCAGGGGCAAGGACCTTCACCTGGTTGGTGATCTGGCATTGCAGCCGTCTTGCCACCGAAGCAGATCCGGACAATCTCACGTCGAACGACTTGACCGAACCGGCCGCCGTCAACGCAACCGCAGAATCGGTCTGGCACACAGATCCCGTGCAGGACAAGCCTGTAGACAGTGGTGACAACGTGACGCCGGCGGGAAACTGCTCGCGGAACCTGATGATGTCGTTGAAGCTTCCTGGACCTGTATTGGTCACCTTGATCTGCCAGTTGACACACCAGCGGTTTCTTTCAGTGTTCCGGCAACTCTGGCTGGCCTGCTTTTCAATCTTCAGATTGGTCTGCAGGGGCCGCGGCTCCTTTTCGAGATCCTGACCGCACATCTCCTCGGCGATTTTCGCAACCGCCTTGGCCTTGTCATCCGACGGGTCGCTGTTCAGCAGCGAGCCGCCGGGTGCCTCAAGTATGCGTGCACGGTTGATGACGCGGCAGTTTTTGTTGCGAACGACCTGCTTGGGAACTTTCATCCACGTCAACAGGGTGACCGTGTCACCGGGCGCCATGTTGGCCACGCCGTATTCACAGCGGTAACCATTGCCGGCTCCAGGTGCGCAACTCCACGGCGTTATGCCGAACTGTACCGAAGTGGCACCTGCCTGCGGTCTGTCGCGCACCACCAGAGGTGCGTTGTACGGATTGGGACCCGTGTTCTCGACGGTAATCAGGTACGAGCACAGGACGTTCAACCGATCATCACCGCACGATAGCAGCTTCTTTTTCAACGAAAGATTGGTGGGCTTCGGTGGCGGATCTTTCTGTCCGCAATCGTCGCCTGGAACTTTCGCGACTGCCGCACCGAGGTCATCCAGTGGGTTGGTATTCCATCGCGAACCACCGGGTGCACGACGGATTTTCGCGATGTTTTTCAAGCGGCATCTTGCGAAACTTGCCGGCACCTTCGCGATTGCCGTGAGTGATACGCTGGCGCCCTGGGGCAGAACCAGGTTGGGCCGCTGGCAGCGATAATCAGCGGTGCCGACCGTCCAGCAGTTCCATGATGAACTGAAATTGAGCGTGGCTCCGCCTGGATTTACCAGGTGTTCGGATATCCGTATCGGGCCGACATACGTGTCAGGTCCGGTATTACTGACCTTGATCTTGTAACGGCATTTCCAGCCGGTTGCGATGACCTTGCACTTTTTGAACACCGCCCGTTTGGTCAGCTTCAGGTTGGTCTTGAACGCAACTTCCGGTGGAGGGAACTCCGGCGGTATGCCCGGTGGAACTTCGTCGAGAGGAGGCTCAAAACCGGCAACCGGCCAGTCCTCAGCACCTGGTGACGCAATCAGGTCGTTGTCCGGTTGCAGGAGTTGGCCGTCGTCCGACTGCCAGATCTCGACGTCGCCCATGTGCCCGCTCTTCCCGGGATCACCAAACTCACCGTCATAGTCAACGAAGTAAGACTGGTCTGGCGGGGTGTTCAGCGGGCGGAGCAGGGAGACATCATTGCCTTGCAGGCCGTGCACGTCCGGTTGCCCTTGCGTCGTGGCTGCACCGGCTGATGATCCGCTGGACAGCAGCCGGTCACCTGTGGCCCACAGCGTGGCATCAGGCCTGTCGCGTTGCAGAGCGCCGGACTGATCGTGCTGATAGCCGAGCGCGATGCCGCCGTTGGACTGGTTATGTGCGCCAGGCGTGCCGAGCGCATAGCCATCCTCATCTTTCGTCCAGACCGGGGCGCCGTTGCTGCCGTCTGTGCGGCTGTACCTGACGATTGCCGATGTTCCAGGCTCGGCAAAGCTTGATGGTTCATCACTGGCACGCTGCTCGCCACGCTGGGCGAGATAAAGCCGCCCGGACCTGTCGAACAGCATATCTGTGACCGGGCCGGTGCCGGGCAGGTCTGCGGCAAGCAGTTCAAGCCGGGCATCACCGGCATAGCTGCCGTTTTCGCCAATTCCGACCGACCAGATCTGTGGCCCGTCGGCAATGGCGTAGTAGAGCCTGCCGTCGTGATGCGTCATGCCGGCAACCCGGCGGTGCTTCTGGGTATGACCCCAGGTGGCAGGATCTGCGCCATTGAATGCAGAACTGGTGATGTCAGCGGTTCTGCCGTCGTCTTCGATTTCAGCAAGGCCTGCAGCAGCCCGACCATCAGTTCCGTGATTGAAACTGTCGATGATGGTACCGTCCAGCCCTATGCGGTAGATCAGACCGGTATCGAGATCCGATACGAAGAACTGACGCTGTTCCCTGTCAAAGACAATGTCGCCGATACCGGCTCCACTGTTGTTTGGCAGTGTGGCGAACAGGGTTACTTCTCCGGACGTGCCATTGACGCGCCAGATCGAACCGGGATTGCCATTCGGACCAAACTGGCCGGACATCCACTGTGCGTCCGGTTGGCCTATTTTCACCCGGTCAGGCTTGCCGTCGCTATTGCGGTCGGGAACGACGATTTCAAGACCGAAATAGGATGTCGATCCCAGGTAGATGTCGGGAACCGCCTGATCCTGTCCGTCATCCAGGGCAATCGCAAACACCTGACCAACCTGGCCGGCTGTAATGCGGTGCTTGATGGCTGCGTCCGAAAGTGCGCCCCGGGGACCGTGTGCAAAATCCCGCAGCGAAAGAACCTGGGCGGATGGTCCGTCCAGATCAATGGTACGATCCTGTGGCGAACCGTTGTGACCGGAAAATCCGGTCACGATTGAATCGCCAGGGATCAGCATGCTTTCTGCATTCGAAGCGCTTCGGGCATGACCGGAGTTGAGAGTTATGGCTGCGGTTGCAGCCAGTGCAAAGGCGCATAGTGTTTTTGTGGAACTGGTTCCGTAAAGTTTGTCTAACATTGGTGATCTCCTGCCGGTGTGCCGGCTGTTGAGAGTGAATTTTCGCGAAGGTCTGCTCCGCGTTCTTGTCACCTTGTTAGTCACGCCGGGGCGTCATTCGGTTGTGGGGGATGTGTGTTTTTGGCCAACGCAAATTGCGGCTTGCGCATCTTTTGACGGCAAAACCGCAATTGCAGATCAGATTTTTGCCACCAAAAATTTGTTTTGAAACAATGTGTTGCCTGTCGTGTCAGCGAGAGTGAAGACGCTGACTGTGGGGTCGGTTGTGTAAATTCTCACAGACCGGATGCGGCCGCCGCGATATGAAGGTCTCCAACTGGAAACGAGAGTGCGCGCAATTCACCAGCTGGTTTGACCAAAGGCAGATCCAACTGGACGGGCGCACCGTCAGACACAACCAATTTCCGCGTGATGTGACTAACGTTACATGGATCGGTGACCTCTGACGCAGTGATTTACCGAAACGGGAGGACGGAAGAGGCAAGAGACAAAGGAGTATTGTTATGGGCATCAGCAAGGACGGATCAAGCGACGCAGTTGTCGTCATTGCCGCGTTGCCGGTGCCTGTACGGCCTGTCTGGGACAAGATTTTGCCCGGCCCGAAAATTCACCGGATCATGAAAATTGTTGGAGGGGCGCGAAAACCTGAAGGGAGGCGGCATGAGCACGTTTGACCCTCCTTCCATGTTCCCGCCTCTATCAGGCCGCCGCCACTTTCGGGCTCGAGACAAGGATGTTGCCTCGGGCGAGTTTCGCGATCTTGCCCTCGCTCCCGCCGAGCCGATTGCCGCGCGGGGCTCACACTGTACAGGTGCGCGTTCGGCTACACCGCGAAACAAACTCTCCAGAACCAACCGCCCTGTCCGGAACACGGAAGGCGACGCGGCCGATGATCGCGAACTGATGGCACGTATTTCAAATGCCGACGCGACGGCCATGAAAACCCTGTTTGCGCGACACCAGACCGGTGTCTTCCGGTTCGTTGAACGCATCCTTCGCAACCCGGCCATTGCCGAAGAACTGACCAATGAAGTGTTTCTGGAAGTATGGCGCGGTGCGCGCAATTTCCAGGGCCGCTCATCTGTTTCAACCTGGATTTTGGCAATCGCCCACAACCGGTCGCGCAATGTCATGAGAAAGCGGCGTGAACTGTGCTGGAACGAGGATCATGCTGCGCAGATCCCGGATCAACAGGACGACCCGGAAATCGCCAGTCAGAAAGCCGACAAAAGTGCGTTGTTGCGCAAATGCTCCGACGCGCTTGCGCCGCTGCACCGTGAGATTATCGACCTCGTCTACTATCACGAGATGTCGATCAGACAGGCGAGCGAGGTTCTCAGCGTTCCTGAAGGAACAGTGAAAGCCAGGTTGTTCAACGCCCGCAAGAAGCTTCAGGAACTGCTAACTGCAGCAGGTGTGGATCGAGGTTGGCCATGAATAAAAGCGAAGACAACATGTCCGGACACGATGAGATCGAAATGCTCTTGCCATGGTATGTCACCGGCAAGCTCGAGCCTGAGGACATCGCCCGTGTCGATGCCTATCTGGCGACCCATGCGGACATGCAGGAACGGCTGGATCTGATTAACAAGGAACGCAACGAGGCACTGCACCTCAATGAATCCGTTGCTGCGAAACCGCGCACGACGCCGGACGAGTTTGTTACGCAGGTTATTGCGGGCAAGGACGATCAGGTGCCGGGTCTGTGGATCCGGTTCAAGCATCTGATGACGGCACCCGCCTCGGGAGCGGTTGGTTGGGTCGGTGCTGCGGCAGCACTGACTATCTTCGCTCAAGGTGCCACCATATTCCTGTTGGCGCAGCCGGAACCGGTTCAGGGCTACCGGGAGGCGTCCGGCGTGTCGCAGGCCGTGACAGCGGGAACGTTCGTGCTGGTCCGTTTCGCCGATACGGCATCGGCGGCGGATATTA
Source organism: uncultured Anderseniella sp. (assembly GCA_938039915.1). GTDB lineage: Bacteria > Pseudomonadota > Alphaproteobacteria > Rhizobiales > Aestuariivirgaceae > Anderseniella. The sequence goes on along the minus strand of CALHUA010000065.1, from coordinate 7,352 downwards.
CCAACCTTCTGACTGACCTGGATATTGCAATCACCGAAGGGCCCAGGGCAGGGCGGTTATTCAAGGTTCGCATTGGCCCGGCCAATCTCAGCAAGAGTGAGCGTGAGCGGTTACTCGCGGCGTTGGCGGCGCGTCCGGACCTGGTGACATTCGTCAGGGAAACCAGATGAGCCGTGCCATGACAAGATCCGAACACCTGCAAAGCAGCAATCACCCGGCGCTGTTGTTTTTGCTGGCTGCGATGTGCGTCTGCCTGCTTGCCGGGCGCAGCCAACCTGCCGGAGCGGCGACGGTCCCCTTTATAGCGATGCCGGCACATGTGCTTCAGGACGGTAGTGTTCTTGAACCGGTCCTGGTATCGCGCAGGTGGAGATGGAGAATGCGCATGCGCAAGCGCTTCCGCCGGCACGGATTGCGCCGCATGCACCGTCTGAGAAAGAAGCCGCGTTACAGACAAAAGATGCGCAAGCACAAGAAACACCTGGCAGCGGCTAAAAAGCCAAGTCGCACCCGGCCTCATCTGATTTGCATCGGCGGGCGCGTGAAAGCCTGGCGCTGCCGCTGCTCCAAAAAGGCGTCGCGGTACAAAATCCGCCGCCGGGTGTATGGCTGTATGCGTGCAGGCAACCGTGCGCTGCTCCCTGGTATTGTAAAGTCAATGCCCGGCCGTCCGGGTGATGTGGTCCTTGCGACGTCCAGGCCGCCTGCTGCGTTTGATGTCCAGACCCCGCATGCAGTCGCCAGGGATGTGCTGGTGATGATGCGCCGGTCTGCCAGTGCGGCTGACGCAGAAGCGGTGGCAAGGAAATTTCGACTTGAGATCACTGGTCGGTGGGTACTTGGTCTCCTGGATACCCGGCTGGTGCGTTACCGCATTCGCGACAAACGCACGGTTACCCAGGTGATTGCCGCGTTGCGCGGTGATCCCAGGGTCGGTGCGCCGCAGCCCAACTACCGGTACCGCCCGCAGACCGGCGGCCGGAAACTGCCGCCCGCCGATCTGCAGTATGCGCTCAACAAGACCGGTATCATGTCGGCGCATGCGCTCACGCGGGGCCGCGGCGCGCGCATTGCGATCATCGATTCCGGCATTGACGTAACGCATCCCGACCTGGCCAACGCGGTTGCGGCATCGTTTCATGTCGCCGGCAAGGCAGCGGTCCGGCCGGGTGATCACGGCACCGCAATCGCAGGCATTATCAGGGCGCGAGGGCAGATACGCGGTGTTGCGCCAGAAGCCATGTTGCTGGATGTAAACGTATTCCGGTCTTCGCGTTCAAAAGAGCCTGCATTTGCCACGACCGCAGGTATTCTGCGCGGCCTTGACTGGGCCCTGTCCAGGCGCGCCCGGATCATCAATATGAGCCTTGCCGGTCCGAAGGATCCAATGTTGCAGCAGGCAATCATCGCTGCCTACCGCAATCGGGCGATCATGGTGGCCGCTGCGGGCAATGGTGGCGCAAACGCCCCGTCCGCCTATCCGGCGGCTTATGAGCAGGTCATTGCTGTCACAGCCACCGATGTTGCCGACCGCGTCTACGGGTCTGCAAATCAGGGTCGTTATATTGCGGTCGCTGCACCCGGTGTCGACATTCTGGCACCGGCGCTCAAGCATGCCCATTTGCTGCAGACCGGCACATCTTTTGCCGCCGCCCATGTCAGTGGCATCATTGCGCTCATGATCGGGCGCACGCCGAAACTGACGGCGCCGGCGGTGCTGCGTGTGCTTCGCGACACGGCTGGCGATCTCGGCCGGCCGGGTTGGGATGAAACGTTCGGGGCGGGTCGTGTCAACGCTTTCAAATCATTGAAGTTGATCGCTAAATCGAAACAAGCGTCATGGTACCTCAAATGATAAACACACCAATCCTCGTTTTAGGGGCCGGCCCGACCGGTTTGATGTTATCGGCGCAACTGCACCGTTACGGTGCGCCGCATGTCATTGTCGACCGCAAGCCGGGGGTTACTGACGTCAGCAAGGCCCTGGCCGTGCAGGCCCGGACGCTTGAACAATACCATCAGCTCGGTATTGCCGAGACTGCCATTGAAGATGGTTTCATGGCGGCAAGTGCCCGGTTCATAATCAATGGCCGTGTCAGGGCAACCGCCCAATTCGGCGAAATTGGAGCCGGGCTCAGCCCGTATCCGTTTTTGTTCATTCTGGAGCAATCACGCAATGAAGCTCTGCTGCTGGACCATATCACGTCGCGTGGCGGCTCGGTTCAATGGTCAACGGAGGTGGCTGACCTGCAGCGCAATTCGGAAGGTTATGCGGGCACTTTGAAACGGCCGGATGGAACATCTGAACCGTTCCGGTGCCGGTACCTGGTCGGATGCGGCGGCGCCAGCAGTCCGGTACGGCATTTTCTCAATATGCCGTTCCGGGGAGCGACCAACGAGCAGTCGTTTTTTGTGGCGGACATCAACCTGGACCTGGATCTGGAAAAGCACGGCCTGCTTCTGGTTTTCAACCACAGTGACTTTTTTGCATTTTTCCCGATGCCGGGCCGTAACCACTATCGGGCAATCGGGGTTTTACCGCCATCCATTGCCAACCCGGACGATTTTCCTTTCGACTTGCTGAAGGCCCATATTGAGGAAAACCTCGGGCTTCCGGCGAAGATCACACATCACTCTTGGTATTCCGCTTATCGGGTTCACCATCGTATCGCAGACAGTTTTCGCGCCGAAGATGCCTTTCTTGTCGGCGATGCCGCGCACATCCACAGCCCGGCCGGGGGACAGGGAATGAATACCGGACTTGGTGATGCCGTCAATCTGGGATGGAAACTTGCCGGGGTGGTCAATGGCTGGGCGAGCCCGGGCCTGTTGAACTCCTATAGTGAAGAACGCAGGCCGTTTGGCGTGCGCCTGGTTCATACAACCGACCGGGCATTCACCATGCTGGTATCAATATCGCCGATTGCCCAGTTCATCCGGACGCATATCCTGCCTTACTGGCTGAGTATGGTGTTGCGCTTTCACAAAACGCGCCGTCTGATGTTCAAAACCATCTCGCAGACAGTCATCGATTACCGCAAGAGTTCACTGAGCGACGGATCCGGTTCACGCTCAATTCGAAGCGGCGATCGATTTCCGTGGTTTGAATGGGATGGCGGCAACAGCTTTGAATGGCTCACGGACGCGGGGTACATCGTGCTGCGGTTTGATGGTGCTGAGGCTTGCGACGTTCCGGGCTGGACCGGTCCGGTTACTACAATCGAAGTCGCGGGAAAATCCGCGGTGGCGGCCGCGAAAGCCGGGTTACCGAACCGGGGCGTTGTGGTTGTTCGGCCGGATATGCATGTGGCGCACATTCTTGCGGGCTGACAATCGTGTGGCAACTGAGGCAGATAACGCCGACCTGCAAGTTCACCGAGTTTATAGAATTGTTAACTTTTGAAGCTCAAACTTTCCGCTGGGGAAGATCCGCCTGATCGGCGTGCTCTGACTACCAAAAAGACGGCACACAAGAAGATTTCAATAGCAGAGCATCTGCCGACCTTGAGAAAGGTTGAGAAAGATGATTGTGCTTGTCATGTCTGTCTGCCTCCTCGTTGAGGCCAATACCTGTAAAGACGTCCACCTGACCTATTCGGCCCAGTCAGTGACGCCCATGCAATGCCTGATGGGCGGCCAGGCGCAGATCGCGCAATGGACCAACGGCCATCCGAAGTGGCGGGTAAAGCGCTGGAAATGTGCTCCTGCTGCGCAGATTGCCAAGGACATCTGAGTGATCGGATACGACCTGCTGGCCGCATTGCGCAGGCCCAATGGTGCAAGTTGTCACTCGATGGCTGATCAACAAAAAAACCCCGGCACACAGACCGGGGTTTCGCTGCTCGTGAAAGCTGTTTTTCGGTTTAACGCTTCGAGAACTGGAAGCTGCGGCGGGCCTTGGCCTTGCCGTACTTCTTACGCTCAACGACACGCGAGTCACGGGTCAGGAACCCACCGCTCTTGAGCGCGGGGCGAAGGCCGGGCTCAAAATAGGTCAGTGCCTTGGAGATGCCGTGACGTACCGCACCGGCCTGGCCGGACAGACCGCCGCCGCCGACCGTGCAGACGATGTCAAACTCGTCCTTGCGTTCGCACGCTTCCAGCGGCTGCTGGATGATCATGCGCAGGGTGGGCCGTGCGAAATAGGTTTCGATCTCACGGCCATTGATTGTGATCTTGCCATTGCCGCGCTTGATCCATACGCGGGCCACCGCGTCCTTGCGCTTGCCGGTCGCGTAGGAGCGGCCAAGGGCATCGATTTTCGGCTCAGCAGGTGCTGCTGCAGCTTCAGGCGCTGCGCCCATTGCTGCGCCGAGGTCTTCCAGTGTGGTGATTTCTTCAGCCATTGCCTTAACCTCTCAGCGAGTTCTTGGGGTTCATGCCCTTGACGTCGACGATCTCGGGTTGCTGTGCTTCATGGGGATGTTCGGTGCCGGCGAAGATGCGCAGGTTCGACAACTGGTCGCGGCTCAGCGGGCCGCCGGGCATCATGCGCTTGACTGCCAGTTCCAGCACACGCTCGGGAAAACGACCATCAAGGACCCTGTCGGCCTTGGCTTCCCTGATGCCGCCGGGATACCCGGTGTGGCGGTAGTAGGTTTTCTGGGTACGCTTGTTGCCGGTCAACACGACCTTGTCGGCGTTGATGACAACAACATTGTCGCCCATGTCCATATGAGGGGTGAAAGAAGGTTTGTGCTTGCCGCGAAGACGGGTGGCAATAACGGCGGCGAGGCGCCCTACGACCAGACCTTCGGCGTCAATCAGAATCCACTTCTTCTCGATTTCGGATGCCCGAATAGAAAAGGTTTTCATGACAGTCAGTCCTGAGTGATTAATTTATAGATCGATACTTCGGACCCTTGGGGCGACCTGATATCTTGCTGGCGTGGGTTCTACGCTGGTCCGAAGATCGGGTCAAGCGCATTATGAAATTGAAAATTATGATATATATCTGATTTTATTGCACAAAATACATGTGGTATTATTTTACCTTATTAATTTCCCATGAAATATGTCGCTTCTGAGCTGGCCACCAGCTTGCCGTCAACCTCCGATATGATGTCCACGCGCGCCACAGTCAGGGTGCGGCCGTGCTTGATCAGCCGGATCTGTGCCACGATGGGCCCCGGCTGCGGTTTGCGCAGGAACGAAATTGCCAGATTGGTGGTTACGGCAAGGCGTGCCGCTTCCTTGTGGTGCGCCAGCAGCAACACATAGATCGAGAAGTCCACCATTTCCATCATGGCCGGCCCGGAAACAGTGCCGCCGGGGCGCAATTGCTGATCGCCGGCCACGAGCCGGACATGGGCTTCTTCCGGTTCCAGCTTCACCACCTCATAGTTTACGCCATCGCGCAGCGCCTGCGGGAACTCCGCCCTCAGGAACTCGAATACCTCGTCTGCCGACCATTTCAGTGCCATTCACCTGCATCCCGCCAACGCTTGTCCAATTCACTCACTGGTATTGGGCAAGTCAGGCTTTCTCGTCAATGGCACTTCCCCCGCAATCTGCCGTGCCCTACAATCCGTCCTGATGAAGGGCACCGGAAATATTGCTGGTTTGATGAGCTTGGCACTCGTTGTCATGTGCGCCGAGCCTGTGCTGGCGGCAAAGGATCAAACGCGCCTGCTGGAGGCGCAAAGCCCCACCGCAACCAATGGTGGGTTGGGCAGTGCACCGTTTGCTCCATCGCCTGGAAACGAACCGTTGCTTCAACTCTCGCCAGGTGATCAGGACAGTTTGGACAACGACAGTACCAATGAGAACGACAATACCCAGGAGATGGCGCCTGCGATCTCCACGGTGGAAACCGTTGAACTGACACCGGACCTGGCCAAACGGGCGATTGACGGATTTGTCAAACTCAAGAACACCTATCAGGATACCGATATCGCGGAATACGAGTCTCTTGAACAGTTTGTGGCCCAGGCCAAAGAAGGTCCGGCGCTTGAGAAAGACATCAAGAGTTTCGGTTTCAAGACGGTCGGCGAATGGAACACAGCAATCACATCTGTAAGTTTCGCCTATGCGGCATTGTCGGGAACACATGAAGAAGAAATCAGGCAGGAGCTGGAAAACATCGAGAAGGAAGTCGATCTCGACCAGCAGATGAAGACATCGCTCATTGAAGGGCTGCAATCCATGTTGCCGTCTGATAACAACAAGAAAATTGTCGCTGATCTCAACATGCAGAAAGTCTGGGCCGAGAAGTTGAAATTGCTTGAAGAAACCGAAGACGGGGCTGATCACTGATGAGCCAGACACCGTTATTGTCCACTGAAAACACCGGCAGCATCTTGCGGCTGACACTGATGCGCGGATCACGGCGTAACCCGCTGTCTACAGCCATGCTGGACGCCATGGTGGCTGCACTTGAGGCAGCGGCAACCGACAAGTCGGTTCGTGCCATTGTCATTGCAGGCGAAGCGCCCGGCTTTTGCGGCGGCCATGATCTGAAGGAAATGACATCGCATCGTTCAGACGCCGATGGCGGGCGGGCTTTTTACGAGGCACTGTTTGCGCGTTGCTCCGAGATGATGCAGATGATCGTCGCGCATCCGAAAATTGTTATCGCGGAAGTAAACGGCATCGCTACGGCGGCAGGCTGCCAGCTTGTTGCAGCGTGTGACATGGCGGTTGCAGGTGCGTCTGCCCGGTTCGGTGTCAACGGCATCAATTCAGGCCTGTTTTGTTCCACGCCGATGGTTGCCCTGTCGCGCAATATCGGCCGCAAGCGTGCCATGGAACTGTTGACCACGGGCGCGCTGATGACTGCGGAAGAAGCGATGGCTGCAGGCATCGTCAACCAGGTATGCGCAGATGATGATCTGGAGACGGTTACCGGACAACTCGCTGCAAAACTGGTGGAGCGTTCCCAGGCGGTACTGGCGCTGGGCAAGAAGGCGTTTTACGAGCAGCTTGAGATGCCGCTGGACGAGGCTTACCGGCACACTTCGAAGGTTATCGTCGATAACATGATGATGAAGGATGCCGAGGAAGGCATCGGTGCGTTTCTGGAAAAGCGCAAACCGGAATGGAATGACAAATGACCGGTCTTGAGCCGCGCATCTCCATTGTGACGCTTGGTGTGGATGACATGAAACGGGCCAGGGCATTCTATGAACGCCTCGGCTGGACTGCTGCAGAATCGTCCAACGAGCATGTGACGTTCTTCAATCTGGGCGGCATGATTCTCGGTCTGTATGGCCGCAAGGCATTGGCAGAAGATGCCCAGGTCGAGTTTTCGCCGGGCTCGTTCACCGGTGTGTCACTGGCTCATAATTGTGGCAGTGAAGAGCAGGTGGATGCGGTCATGGCGTTTGCCGAGAAGGCCGGGGCGAAGATTGTCA
>CALHUA010000064.1 GCA_938039915.1 uncultured Anderseniella sp. | reverse complement strand
CCGCGATCACATCCGGCACCTGGGAAGCGGCATGTGCCAGTGCGGCGATTGCGCAAACGGCCCAGCGTGTCGTTGCATCAGGCGCGCGATCGGCGTTTGCCTTGTGCCGTCCGCCTGGTCATCACGCTGCCAGGGATATGTATGGGGGATATTGTTTTCTGAACAATGCCGCCATCGCTGCCCAGATGTTTCTCAATGACGGGGCAAAGCGGGTTGCGATCCTTGATCCTGATTTCCACCATGGCAACGGGACCCAGGATATCTTCTATGATCGCGATGATGTCCTTTTCCTGTCGCTGCATGGCGCGCCGGAGCATGCATTCCCGCACTTTCTGGGATACGAGGACGAGACGGGTGCCGGCAAGGGAGAAGGGTTTACAGTCAACTACGCCATGCCGCCCAACACCGGGTATGATGAATGGGGCAATGCCATGGATGACGCCATCAGGCGGATTGAAGCCTACTCGCCGGACGCGCTCGTCGTCTCGCTGGGGGTTGATACATTCGAACGGGATCCGATCAGCTTCTTCAAGCTCAGGTCGGATGATTTTACCGACTATGGCAGCCGCATTGCCAAGCTGAAGCTGCCGACCCTGTTTTGCATGGAAGGCGGATATGCAGTGGAAGAAATCGGCATAAACACGGTGAACGTGCTGGAAGGATTTGAGAATGGCTGATGCGATACTGGCGCTACCTGACGAGGCACGTGTCGGCGAACTGATGCGGACACCGCAAGAAGTTATGCGGCTGGCCCGCATGGGCGCATCACACCAGACGCGGCTTTCGTTCATGCGCGCCATCCTGCGCCGGGTGAAGCGCGAAGGCTGGCAGGTGGAATGCACCTTGTGGGATGTGGATGAGAAGGGTGTTGGCGTCGGCGTTTATGAAGCACGCGGGCCTGAACGGACCTATTCACTGATCGCCTATGCCAATGATCTGCCACCGGAAAAACGCTCCGACCGGGTTATTGCCACTGAGTGGGATGCAACATTTGCCCTGTTCGACGGTGTTCCGACCAAGGCAGACATTGACCGGTTGCGTGGCAATGTGCCGAAACAGGAGGCAGGCCGGTGCGCCGCGAGCGAGTTGGTTTTGTCGCGCGCCAACAGGTCTGTGCGGTTGTTCGATCATGTTGCCGACTGCCTGTCGCAAGGCCGCCAGCCTGATGTGGCGGAAATAGATAAAGTCGGTTACCTGATGCGCACCACTGCGGTTTATGGCAATGGCAAGTTCGGCCTGGCTGACAGGGATCTGTATGCAGCGCGTGAAGAGGCCGGCGGGCCGTTCCGGGTTGAGCTGCTGGCGGTGTGGCTGATCCGCACCTTTACGGTGGACATCGTTGAACACATGGCGCGTATCAGGGGAGGCGCGGATGCGGTTCCGCTTGACCCTGAAATTCGCAGGCGGCTCGGAGTTGGAAATTCAACGGGGCTTGGCATGGCGCCGTTTCTGGTGACCCATCCCGCCTTGCTGAATGCCTGGATAACGGCGCGGGAAACAGCCCTGGCACGGGTCCGGGCACTACCGGCCGCCAGTTCCGAAACGATCAATCGGTTTCGGGAGCAACTGGACCGAGCCCATGCCGGACTTGAGCGCTGGCACACACCGGACGAACGCCAGTCCGAGCGGGTATGCGAACTTGCCGGTGATTTCGACAAGCTGAAAACCCATCTGGAGACTGGGGTCCTGGAGGGCGCAGAACCGTGGAACGAGCTATACCTGTGGGCTGCCGCCAATCTGACCCTGGAGGGGCAGGAGGCAGTATGCTCCTTGATGATCGAACCCCACGGTGACCTGGTTGATGACCTGGCCGGTGACATGGCCGCGGATGAACGGCAGGTGTTTTCCATAGACGGTAAAATGCGCGTCGATGTGCTGGCCGGTCTGGCCGCCAGGCATTTTGACTGGGCGCTGGCAACGGACTTCAACCTGGCAGATCAGACCGCGCGGTTCTGGTATGTATCGGAAGAAAAGCTTGAACCGCGGCTGGGCGAACGACACGAGGAAGACGGTGCTGAACTCGAACAGCGCCTTGGCATTGGCCGGGAGGTCGCCAGGATGATGGCGGTACTTGAGGCTGAACCGGCAGGCACATTGCTGGCTGAATTCCTGTTGCGTCATCCCGAGCATCGTCATGCTGCGCGCCGGGTACAGCTTGCAGCCAAGCTTCCCTATGCGGAAATACACGATAATGTTCTGTCGGCGACCATGATGCCGATTGATATGCTGCGCTGTAAATTGGCGTTTTTCGGCGCTTCGCGATTTGATCCTAAATCTGATCGCTGGGTGCGGATTACCATGTTTGCCGATGCGCCATTCCCGGATGAGATAGCAGAAATGGATGCAGATGACTGGGCCTGGCCACTGTTTGACGAAGCCCAGCTCAGATGATCGTGTCCCTCAACGAAGCGGAAGTCATGGCGATGAAAGCGGCGTGGGGAGCAGGGCGTCCCTGGGGCCTCGCGCAGGAGGCGGGCCGTGCCATGTCGACACTGGAAGCCCTGCGCCTGCCCGGTGCTGCGTCGTTGCTCGATCTCCTGATCGCCAGTGATGGTGTGCCTTGTGAGAAATTGAGGCCTCAGTCCACGCAAGCCGAATGGTGGCAGGCGGACCGTCCGATGTGTCCGGCTCTCGTCGGCGCGTTCATCTCAGATCTGGGCGCGCAATCGCAAGCAGTGAAGTTACGCCAGGTTCAAGCGCCATTGTTGCTGGTGCCGTTTTGCCTGATGGCATTCGACAATGTCGTGTTCAACTGGAGCGGGTGCACCATCCGCTCGTGCGATGAAGGATTTCTTGTTGACGGCGCTCCGGATGCAAAAGTGGCTGATCAGGTTTCGATCGATAGCAGTGAACCTGCAAAAGAAGCCACTCATCGCTGGCAACCGGGAGCCGTGGACATTGCCGACGATATATGGGAAGCCCTGTCGGCCTTCGCTCATCGCACTTACGTACCTGCCAGTGAGGCCTCTCGGCTCAAGGGTGCAGGCGCGGGCCTGACTGACAACGACTAGCGCAATCTGATCTTCATCCGTTTTCCCGGCTTCCATCATGGCTCAACCGCCACTTTTGACATTGCAGGATATCACGCTGACCTTTGGCGGCAGGCCGTTGCTGGCAGGCGCAGACCTGAGTGCGTCTGCCGGTGAGCGCATCTGTCTGGTCGGGCGCAATGGATCAGGCAAGTCCACGCTGCTGAAGATTGCTGCCGGAGATGTTGAGGCAGACAGTGGTACGCGCTTTCTTCAACCTGGAGCGACCATCAGATATCTCTTGCAAGAGCCTGATTTTACGGGGTTCTCAACTGTCCGCGCTTACGTTGAATCAGGTTTGACAGAAGGTGATGACGAGTATCGCGCCAATTACCTGATGGAGCAGTTGTCGCTGACCGGCGACGAGGATACCGCCCATCTTTCCGGCGGCGAGGCGCGCCGTGCAGCACTGGCCCGGGTACTGGCACCGGAACCCGACATCCTGTTGCTGGACGAGCCGACAAACCATCTTGACCTGCCGGCCATCGAATGGCTAGAGGCAGAGTTGAAATCACTGCGCTCGGCGATGGTGCTGATCAGCCATGACCGGCGTTTTCTGGAAAACCTGTCGCAGACGACAGTGTGGCTCGACCGGGGCACGGCGCGGCGCATGGGCCGTGGTTTTGCTCACTTTGAAACCTGGCGCGATGAGGTCCTGGAGGAAGAACAACGCGAACAGCACAAGCTGGACCGCAAGATTGTTCGCGAGGAACACTGGTTGCGTTATGGCGTTACGGCCCGGCGCAAGCGCAATGTGCGCCGCTTGGGTGATCTGGAAGCGCTGCGGGAAAAGCGTCGCACGGCTTTGCGTGCGCAAGGCAATGTCAACCTGTCTTCCGGCGATGCCGACGCGTCCGGCAAGCTGGTGATCGAAGCCAGGAACCTGTCAAAGTCATTTGGCGACCGGGCCATCGTGAGTGACTTGAACCTGCGGGTGCTGCGCGGGGACCGTATCGCCATCACCGGGCCGAACGGTGCCGGCAAGACAACCCTGATCCGCCTGATTACCGGACAGTTGGCGCCGGACACCGGATCAGTGCGGCTCGGTACCAATCTTGAAATCGTGTCACTGGAACAGGACCGCACATCTCTGACACCGGGAACGACGTTGCGCGACGCGCTGACCGGTGGCGGTTCGGACCAGGTGATCGTCAACGGTGAAGCGCGCCATGTGATGTCATGGATGCAGGATTTTCTGTTTCGCCCTGAACAGGCGCGCACGCCTGTCGATGTCCTGTCCGGCGGAGAACGCGGCCGCATCATGCTGGCCCGTGCCTTGTCGAAGCCGTCAAATTTCATGGTGCTGGACGAACCGACCAATGATCTTGATCTGGAGACACTGGACCTGCTGCAGGAACTGTTGTCGTCCTATGCCGGCACAGTGCTGCTTGTCAGCCATGACCGCGATTTCATAGATAAGGTGGCTACATCAACGCTTGCCTTTGAGGGCAACGGCATGTGGCGCGAATATCCCGGCGGCTATACGGACATGATGCGTCAGGCCGGTGAGGCAAGGGCGGAAGTCAAACAGGCCGGGGACGTGAAACCTGTGCACAAGACGGTCCGGGCGTCTGGTGCGCCGGACAGTCCGCCCGCAGCGCAGAAACGCAAAATGTCCTTCAAGGACAAACACGCCCTGGAAACACTGCCGAATGAGATAGAGGTGCTTGGAGACTGTATTGCCGCGCTGCAGGCAAAGATGGCGGTGCCGGATTTCTATTCAGTTGACCCGGCAGGGTTTGAGGCCGCAGCGGCGGACCTCAAGGCTGCACAAACAAGACTGGCCCAGGCGGAAGAGCGCTGGCTGGAACTGGAAATGCTGCGTGAGGAACTGAACAGCTGACACGACGGGCAGGCACCGTTTTCCGCAATCCGGGCGTGCTGGCACTTTACCTTTGCATCAACATCACGCATTGCTCACGAATGCCCGTGGCATATTTCATGGCAGAGGAAACATGAGCGGTTCGACAAAGTCTTATCTCATCGGCGTAGATACCGGTGGAACCTATACGGATGCAGCGGTTATGGACGCTGCAACCAATGAGGTGCTGGCCAGTGCCAAGGCGCTGACCACGCGCGGTGATCTGGCGGTTGGTGTTTGTGAAGCCATGGAGCGGGTATTGTCCGCCTTGAGTGACGACGACGCGGCAGCGCAGGTCAGGCTGGTGTCGGTTTCCACTACTCTTGCCACCAATGCAGTCGTTGAAGGCCACGGATCCCCGGTCTGTGTCGTGCTTGTCGGTTTTGACGAAACCATGGTGCAGCGGTCGGGCCTGAGTTCGGCGTTTCCGGGACTGGTGATTGAGCGCATTGCCGGTGGTCATGATCACAATGGGGGCGAGGTCGAGAAACTGGACACCGGGGCACTCGCCGACGTGGTTGCAAAACACGCTTCTGGTGTCGAGGCTTTTGCTGTTGCGTCACAGTTTGCTGTCCGCAATCCGGCACATGAACTGGCAGCGCGGGATTTCATTACCGGAAAAACCTCCCTGCCGGTTACTGTATCGACTGAACTGGCATCTGCCCTGGACGCGCCCAGACGGGCGCTGACGGCAGCCCTCAATGCACGCCTGATCTCGCGTATCTCGCTACTTATCAAGGCTGTGCAACACGCCATGACGCGGTTTGGCATAGATGCGCCCCTGATGATGACCAAGGGCGACGGTTCCCTGGCAAGAGCAGAGTCAGTGGCGCTTCGTCCCATCGAAACCGTATTGTCGGGACCTGCCGCGAGCCTTGTCGGTGCTGCCACCCTGTCGGGCCTGAGTGATTTCATCCTGTCTGACATGGGCGGGACGACGACCGATCTGGGGGTGCTGGAAAACGGCCGCCCGCAAGTCAATGAACAAGGTGCGGACGTTGGCGGATGGCGCACCATGGTGCAGGCGATCGATGTGCGCACACTCGGGCTTGGCGGTGACAGCGAAGTGGCGTTCGACATCAAGGGCGTCGCCACTGTTGGTGCCCGCCGGTCGGTTCCGGTGTCGCTGATCGCCAGCAGGTTTCCGCGTGTCATGCAGCAGCTTGAAGACGATATTTCGGATGCCGAGTCTGGTTCCATGGCCGGGCAGTTTGTCATGTTGCCGCTTGGACGGGTGGCCGGTGATGTTCAACCTGCCGGCTTGTCGAAGCGCGAGCAGGAACTGCTTGAAAGCATTACGACGGAGCCGTCGGCACTGCGCCAACTGGCTGCCGGATCGGGCGCGCACCGCACTCTGGAAGCCTTGTCCCGTAAAGGCCATGTGCAGCTTGCCGGATTTACACCGTCCGATGCGGCTCACGTACTGGGATTGCAGAATAACTGGTCGCGCGAAGCAGCCGTGCTGGCAGCACAGTTGCTGGTGCGAAACGTGTTTCAGAAAGCACCGTCCGATGAACTCGTCACACAGCTTGCGCAACGGGTATGGGAAGAAACCGTCCGCCTGACCGGACGAGCCGTTCTGGAAACCGCGCTGGGACACCATGCAATTGAACCCGGCAATGCCGGTGGCCTGATTGATGTTGTGTGCCGGGGTGAGGGCAGGCGGTCTCTGGCACGGGTGTCTATTTCACCTGAGGTGCCGGTGGTTGCCGTCGGCGGCCCGGTGAAAATCTATTATCCGGAAGTCGGCAAGCGGCTTGAGTGCGAAATGGTATTCCCGAACTCGTGCGAAGTGGCAAACGCGGTTGGTGCGGCAACGGGTTTGATCGCGCGCACGGTGACAATCGAAGTCAACGGTAATGGGGCGGGTGTGTTCAGGGTGCACGGACCGCACAGCGTGACCCAGTTTGCGAGTGCCAGTGATGCAATAGATGAAGCCAATCGGCTGGCGCGCGAGACCGCGGGCGCGCAGGTCAGTGCCATGGGCGGTGGTGAGGTCAGTTTCGCAGAAGATACTGAGAAATTCCTGCTGCCGGATGCGGTTGATGACAACGGTCTGCTGCGCGCCACGGTGAAGATCGAGGCAACGGCACGTCCGGCACTTTAATTGTGACCGGCTAGATTGTAAGAAATCCCATGGATCACAAACATCTGCTTGCATCCCTGAGCGGTGATGAGCGCAAAGAACTGACCGAATTGTCCGATCGACCGGGGCTGATCAGACTTTTCCAGCATGTCGTTTGCATGGGGATGTTGCTTTGGCTGATCACGACTCAAATGCCGGGCTGGCAGCTGTTGATGCTGCCGCTTGGCATACAGCAGGTGTTTCTGTTCACTCTGCTGCACGAGACTGTTCACCTGACACCTTTTCGCAGTGTTTGGCTCAACAAGCTGGTCGGGCGGGTGTGCAGCCTCATTCTCTTTCTGCCGGCAGACTGGTTCCGGTATTTCCATCTGGCTCATCACCGGTTTACCCAGGAGCCCGACAAGGATCCGGAACTGGCCGAACCCAAGCCTGAAACCATCGCGCAATATGTTGTGCACATTTCCGGGCTCGCTGTGTGGCGGGGGCAGCTAATGGCGATGTTTCGCAACGCGACGCGGACCAACGATGACAGCTTTGTACCGGCGCGTGGCAGGGCGAAAGTCATGCGCGAGGCGCAACTCATGATCGTATTTTATGTGAGCCTGATTGCCGGGTCTCTCTGGACAGGGTCGACAATGTTGCTGTGGACATGGATTGTTCCGCTGCTTTTAGGTCAACCGTTCTTGCGGCTTTATCTGCTGGCCGAACACGGCCGCTGTGCATACGTCGCCAACATGTTTGAAAACACCCGAACCACCTTTACCAACCGCGTGGTACGCTGGCTGGCCTGGAACATGCCGTATCACGCCGAACATCATGCCTACCCGGCTGTGCCATATCACAAGCTACCGGCGTTTCACGCCAGAACGCGCGAGCACCTGCAGGTAACCGAGGACGGTTATGCGCGGTTCAATGCCAAATTCGCGAAACAACTGGGGCGTTAGGCGTCAGCAATAAGCCGCGCGCCGATCAGGCCGAGAAAACCGCCCATGGCCCGGTCAATCCATGTCTTGGCGGCAATATAGGCATTGCGGGATTTTTTCACGGAAAACAACATGGCGACGATGGCATACCAGCCGATCTCGTTGCTGAACACGATGAAGACGGCGGCCACGTAGACCCACAAAGGCGAGTGAGCAGGCAGCAGCGCCACGAAAATCGAACCGAAAAATACAATTACCTTCGGGTTGGCCAGTTGCGTGGCAAGGCCCAGCATGAAGGCGGGCCATGGCCTGACCTGCTTCTGGCGGGCCGGGTCCAGTTCGACCGGATCTCGAGCATGGCGCCACAGCATGATGGCCAGAAACAGCAGATAGACACCACCGGCGATCTTGAAGGCTGTGTAGGCCCAGGCTGCGTGTTCCAGCACAATGGCGAGACCGGCAATCGCTGCCGTTGACCAGATGATGGTTCCAGCCCCCAGGCCCATGACTGCAGAAAGCGCAACGGGTCTCGGGTTCGACAAGGCAAGCTTGGAGATCAGCACGAATGACTGGCCCGGGCTGATGGCCGCCAGCAGCTGTGCGGCCCACAGCGTAATCAGGGGGATCAAAAACTCCATGTCTATCCGATCATCAGGACGTCAGTCTTTCTCGTCGCGCGAAGCATCCATGATTTTGCGAATGCCCGCAAGCTGCTCGCTGACGGTTGCAACATCAAATTCTGCCAACAATCCGGACAACCGCTCTATATCCGGGTCCATGCCGGCGATAGCGTGATCACGAAATTCCCGGCCCTTTGCGGTGATCCAGACATTCTTGCTGCGGCCGTCTTTGGGGTTGGGCTTCATCTCCACGAGATTGTGTTTTTCCAGTACGGCAAGCGTATGTGTCATGGACGTCTTGGGGACCTGAAATGCCCTTGAGATATCTTGTGGCGTGCGACCATCCCCGACGCGCATCAGGTGATTGAGCACGGAAAAATGCGAGATCAGCATACCGTCGGGCAGGCGACTTTCCAGAATGGTGCGGCTGAGCTGACTGATGATGCCGATCTCGTTGAAGAAGGTGAAATAGGTCGATCTGGTCTTGTCATCCATGCGCTATTCGGGTCTCAAGTGGCCACCGGGGTGTTTGTTGTACCTTCGGTCCAAAACCAAGTCGACCCAGCATTTGAACAGTGTGACCGGGTTCAGCCAGCATGTCGTGCGCCGTATTGTAGTGCGCCGCCATTTCCGGATACTCCTGCAGGGCCTGGCTGACCGGATGTAACGCCAGGCCCAGACGTGTGGTCATCAGGTTGAGCCGCAGCCATTTGCGTCCGGCATCGATCTGGTCGGCGCGGGTATTGGTCGTGCTGGTCAGAACGGCATAAGCAGGCGTGGCCGCCAGCATGTCGCGGTATATCTCGATGCCTTGCTGGAAGCCGTTCGAGGATGGATCCAGCTGATCTTCGCGGGTGAGCTGGCCTGCCAGCATCAGGGTTTCGAGGAACGGGCCACCCAGATCAATTCCGTCGGGATTGGCGTCGATCTCGGCCTTGCCGAAGCGCATCAGGTCCACACTCTCGCGCATCGTGTGCGGCGTCATGGCTTCGACCATAAAAGCATCCCAGGTCAGCTTGCGAAGTGCCGCGACGGGATCTGCCTGGTCGATGATGGTTGCGAAGTCTGCAAGCGTGGTTGCGAGATCAGCAGGAACGGGCCGGTCTTCGAATGGTTCCTTGCACGAGCGTCGCTGCATGACTTGCGAAAACAGCGGATCAGGTTGCGCTCCCGGTGTGAACGTTGAAATCGCAACCGGGCCATCTTCGCCTTGCGGGAACAGGTCATGCTTCACGCCCAGGCCCTGTTGTGTTGCGGCTATGCTCATCAGCTCCAGAAAGCAACCGAGCCCGATTGTAATTTGCCGATTATAGGGGTCGGTCATCGGCAGGTTGCGTTGTGGATCACGCAACAGGATGATTTTTCCCTCCTGTCTCAGATCAACAATCCATGGCTGCCGGTTGTGCGGGTTGGGCGCCAGGATGGCGTAGGACAAGGCAAATTTCCTCGGCTCCGAATAATCGCCTGCTGCCTTCCATGGTTTCAGGGCTGAGTGTGGAGTGCGGGTCGTCAGAAAACCGGCTGTGGCTGCAGTGGCGGCGAGAACTGTGCCGCCACCGATCAGACTGATTGCCTTGCGTCGGGACATTGTCATGGGATCACCTTTCAATTAAGTACGATATCGAACTATATAATACGAAATCGTACTTAATGCAAATATTCCCTTGAGGGTGGAAAAGCGACGCTGGTCGGGGTTAAAAGATGCAAAGCAAGCTGTGAGGATTTGAACATGCCGGGATTTGACAAAGCTGCAGCCACCTACGACCGGTCACGCCACGCGCTGATACCGGACTATGACGACCTTTACGGTGCCGCCGTCGAGGCGCTGGAGCTTGACGGGGTTCAAAGTCCCAGGGTGCTGGACCTCGGCGCCGGTACCGGCGGGTTCTCGCAGGAGGTGATAAATGCCCATCCCGACTGTCAGGTGGAACTGTCTGATTTGTCGGCGCCCATGCTGGAGCAGGCGCGCGCCAGATTTGGCTCCGACCCGCGGTTCTCGTTTCGTCAGCTGGACATTATCAACGGAGAATTCGGCTCCGGCTGGGACCGGATCATTTCTTCTTTCGTCATTCACCATTTGCCGCATGAAGCCAAGCGCGAGGTGTTTGCCAATGTATGCGCTGCGCTGAAACCCGGTGGCCTGTTCGTCAATATCGATCAGGTACAGGCGTGTTCACAGGCGGTGCAGGATATTCACAGGCGGCTATGGCGAAAGGATGCGCTGGCCGCCGGGGCCCTGGAACAGGACATTGCAGACGGCGAGGCCCGCATGGAAGCCATGGACATCAATGCCGACCTGGATGATCAGGTGCTATGGCTGCAGCGGGCCGGCTTTACCAAGGTTGATGTGGTTTACCGAAATTATTTCTGGGCGGTTTTCGTAGCCAGCAAGACGCCCTGAGCGATGCTGTCGTCAGGCTCCAGAAATTTCATTCTGCTGCTGCTGGTGCTGGGAGCCGGACTGTTCGGGTTCCAGCAACTGGCGGCAGGGCCGGCGCAGTATGTGCTGGCAGTCAGCTGGCAGCCGGCATTTTGTGAAGGCCGCTCACGGCTGCCGGAATGCCGTTCACAAACGTCACAGAGGTTCGACGCCTCGCACTTCACCTTGCACGGACTGTGGCCGCAGCCGCGCAGCAAGGCCTATTGCGGTGTTTCTGAAAGCGTCATCACCAAGGACAGGAAGCGGCGCTGGCATGACCTGCCGTGGGATCGGCTTGATCAAGCCACATGGCGCAGGTTGCAACAGGTCATGCCGGGCACCCGGTCCGGCCTGCACAAGCATGAATGGATCAAGCATGGGACCTGCTATGACGGGACGGACGCCGATGAATACTTTTCCGATTCACTGCACCTTATGGACAAGCTCAACGGATCGGAGGTTCGGAAACTGTTTGCCGCGCGAATTGGCGATGAACTGACCGGTGAGCAGATTCGTGCCGCCTTCGACACAAGCTTCGGGCCGGGGGCGGGGGATCGCGTGCGGATTGCCTGCAAGAACGATCAGGGGAGACGCCTGATTGTGGAACTGACCATCGGACTGTCAGGCACGGTCTCACCGGACAGCGACATGTCGGATCTTATTGCTGCATCATCACCGACCGACCCGGGCTGCCCCTCAGGCGTTGTTGATGCGGTTGGGCTCCAGTAGGTTCAGTCTCATCCAAACCGGTCAGTCATTGCGCGTCCGGGAGGTGTTTTCCTGAATTATGCGGCGCTGAACGAAATTTTCCACATACTTGTGATGCCCGATCTGCATGGTGAAAATGGCGATATTTGCGCCACGTACATGGTTTCCCCCGCGCTCATGTGACAGCTGATCATGAGTGGCTGGCTCTCGCTCGATGTCGTATTGGCGGTCATCGCCCTGACCGGTGTGTGCCAGGTTGTGGTGTTTGCCATCATGGCGTTGGGTGTTCCCATACTGGTCATGGCACGGCATATGGCGTGCTTTTTCGAACACAACCGAATGTGCGAAGTAGTTGGTCTTTTTGTTCTTTTACTGGTCGACATTGTGCGGACGAGTAGAGTTGGTCATCCAGTGCTCCTTAGCTGCGAAATTGACCTCAAGAGCAGGGCCATTTTCTACTTCGTGCCGTTCACGGCGATGCTGGCAGATGTGGTGCAGGAACGCTGCCGGCGCAAAACTAAGGCACAAGTGGCGGCCAGGTCCGCCAGCCATTTGGCTGCAGCCCGGTGAAACCTGCATCTTTACGTTGAGATTCCCTACGTGACTTCGCAACCGAATCGATTTCTTCTTGCCGCGTTGTTACACCAAACGGTTTGGGAGAAGGTCGGCGATGGCTGATGTGAAAACGGAATACTACGAAGATAAAAAGGGTGAGTGGCGCTGGCGCAAGACGGCCAAGAACGGTGAAATCATCGGTGCGTCCTCGGAAGGTTATGTGAACAAGAAGGACTGCCAGGCAAATGCCAATCGCGGCACAAAGGCCGGCGACAAGTGGGAGTTCTACAAGGACAAGAAGGGCGAGCACCGTTGGCGCTGCTTTGCGTCCAATGGCAAGCAGGTTGGCCGCGCCACCGAAGGCTACAAGGGCAAGAAGTCTGCCGAGAACAACGCCATGGCCAATGGCTGGGCCGGCAAGGGCTAAACTTGAGGCTCTGCCGACAGAGCCATGATCTGAAGATCAGTTCGGACTGAAACGCCCGGTGCATTCTCATGCGCCGGGCCTCTTGTTGTGAAGCGTGTGTGAATGATTGCGTAAACCGCGCCCATCGGCTAAAACCCGCTCACCAATTCCATACTATTTCCTAAAGAGGGGCACGAGCCTGCCATGGCGCGTCAATTCATCTATCACATGCAGGGCATGTCGAAGTCTTATTCCGGCGGCAAGAAGGTGCTCGAAGACGTGCACCTGAGCTTTTATCCTGATGCCAAGATCGGCGTGCTGGGTCCGAACGGGGCGGGTAAATCCACCCTGCTGCGCATCATGGCCGGTATCGACAAGGAATTCAGCGGCGAGGCCTGGCTTGCCGATGGTGCGACGTCGGGCTACCTGCCACAGGAGCCGCAACTGGACGAGGCCAAGGACGTGATGGGCAACGTCATGGAAGGCGTATCTGAAAAACAGGCCATCCTTGACCGTTACAACGAACTGGCAATGAACTATTCCGACGAGACCGCAGACGAGATGACCCGCCTGCAGGACGAGATCGACGCGCAGAACCTGTGGGATCTCGACAGCCAGGTCGAGCAGGCAATGGATGCGCTGCGCTGCCCGCCAGGTGATGCGGATGTTTCCAAGCTGTCGGGCGGTGAGCGCCGCCGGGTTGCCCTGACCCAGCTTCTGCTGCGCAAGCCAGACCTGTTGCTGCTCGATGAACCGACCAACCATCTCGATGCCGAAAGCGTCAACTGGCTGGAACATCATTTGCGCGAGTATCCGGGGGCCATTCTGATCATCACCCATGACCGGTATTTCCTCGACAATGTCACCGGGTGGATCCTGGAACTCGACCGTGGCCGCGGCATACCGTACGAAGGCAATTACTCCGCCTATCTCGGCCAGAAGGCGAAGCGTTATGCGCAGGAAAGCCGTGAAGACGCGGCCCGCCAGAAGGCGCTGGAAGCCGAGCAGGAGTGGATTGCCGCGTCTCCAAAGGCCCGTCAGGCCAAGTCCAAGGCGCGTATCCGGGCTTATGATGAGCTGGTCAAGGCCAATGACAACCGGCTCAAGTCAACCTCCGCCCAGATCGTCATTCCGCCAGGTGAACGCCTTGGCGATGTGGTTATCGATGTCGAAGGCCTCAAGAAAGGCTATGGCGACCGGTTGTTGATTGACGGGCTGGATTTCCGGCTGCCGCCGGGTGGTATCGTCGGCATCATCGGTGCCAACGGCGCCGGCAAGACCACGCTGTTCCGCATGATCACCGGTCAGGAAGAGCCCGACGAAGGCTCCATCCGTGTCGGTGAAACCGTGCAGCTTGGATATGTGGATCAGAGCCGCGACACGCTCGATTCCAACAAGACCGTCTGGGAGGAAATTTCAGAAGGCAACGACATCTTCTATCTCGGCAAGCGGGAACAGAACTCGCGCGCATATTGTTCGGCGTTCAACTTCAAGGGTGGTGACCAGCAGCAGAAGGTCGGCTCATTGTCCGGTGGTCAGCGCAACCGGGTGCACCTTGCGAAGATGCTGAAAAAGGGGTCCAACGTCCTGCTGCTCGATGAACCGACAAATGATCTGGACACTGAAACCCTGGCCGCGCTGGAAGAGGCGCTGGAAAGCTATGCCGGTTGCGCGGTTGTGATTTCGCATGACCGCATGTTCCTCGACCGTCTGGCCACCCATATCCTGGCCTTTGAAGGCAACAGTCACGTGGAGTGGTTCGAAGGCAACTTTGCCGATTATGAAGAAGACAAGAAGCGCAGGCTGGGTGAAGACTCCGTCATGCCCAAGCGGATCAAGTACAAGCAATTCTCACGGTGATTGATGACCGCCGCAGCGCCGATGTCATTGTCATCGGCGCTGGATTGTCTGGCCTTGTTGCAACGACGTTGTTGCTGGAGCAGGGGCGGTCGGTCATTTTGCTCGAGGCCGGAGAATATCCCGGCGGGCGTATCCGCTCCCTGCGTGATGCTGCGACCGGCGAGGTGCTGGGCGATCTGGGGCCCACCTGGGTGTGGCCACCCTATCAACCTGTTGTGGTGCAGTGGCTGCAACGGCTCGGCCTGCCTACATTTGCCCAGTTTGAAACCGGCAATGCGGCGCTTGATTACGGGCCTTCGGCGCCGGTGCAGTTTCAGCCCTTGCCCGGTCAGCACGGCATTGCCCGGATTGCGGGAGGGCCCGCTGCGCTGATTGATGCGCTGGTGGCCATGTTGCCTGAAGGTGTGCTGCACACAGGACTTCCGGTTACCGCTGTTCTTGCCAATGACAAGGGGGTCGTGGTCGAGGCCGCTGGGCGTGAATTCTCCGCTGAACAGGTGGTTGTCGCGACGCCGTTGCGGGTGGCGGAAACGTCCGTCAACTGGTCTCCGGCTCTTCCCGATGACCTGGCTCACGCCATGCGGGCTACGCCAACCTGGATGTCGGTCCATGCCAAGGCACTGATCGTTTATCGCAAGGCTTTCTGGCGTGAGAAAGGATTGTCAGGCCGCATTGCCAGCCAGGCAGGGCCCCTGGTCGAAGCCCATGACATCAGTGGGCAAAACGATGATCCTGCTGCGCTGTTCGGGTTTGTCGGATGGCCGCACGATATGCGGGCCGCCAACAAGGACAGGCTCGATGCCGAAATCATTGCACAGCTTGTGCGCTGTTTTGGAGAAATGGCGGCGCACCCGACGCAGATTCATGTAGAGGATTGGGCGGCAAACCGGTTTATCTGTGCGCCCGGCGATCTTGCAGAGCCAATGCCCCATCCTGACGTCGGTCCTGACGTTTTGCGACAACCTCATGCAAACGGGCGGATTGTTTTCTCTGTTGCGGAGATTTCTGATGTCAGTCCAGGCCTGATTGAAGGGGCGCTGGCTGCCGGTATGCGGGCAGCAAACCTGGTATCAAGTTCCTGCAGTTGAATTCGGTAAGCCGGCTGCCAGCAAGCAAAGTAAGACCGTTCTAGGCAGCATCAGAGACGGTGTTCTCGACTTCCATACTGGCAAAAGCCACTTCCCGCATCAGGTCATCCCAGGGACCTGGCGTTACCACGAGAGCATCAACCAGGTTCGTCAATGTGTGATCCAGGGCGGCCGGCCGGTCGGAAATACCTATTGTCTTTACATGCCGCTGTCTGGTTTCAGTAAGGAACGCGGTTACCTCCGCTGAAACATCCTGGTTCTGGTCCAGGTTGGCAACGACCGGGCCGATGTGACCTTTGCGCAGTCCGTTCAGCGCCTGGCTGTAGTTGGCGACGTGAGCCACCTTGTAACCGCGTTGTTCCAGCCGCGCCTTTATCTCGTAGGCGACGCTGGAATTGTTGTTGATCAGCATGATATTGGCGGCGCTGCGATTCTCTGCCTGATCGGTGTTCTGGCTGGCTGGGGCCTTGCCGACCGGGGCTTGGGCCGCGACGGGTAAGCAAAGGTCGACGGTAAATGTCGTTCCTTCGCCCAGTTTGCTGGTGACATCGATACTGCCTTGCATGAGATGGGCGATCTCGCGGCAGATGGCGAGACCAAGACCGGTACCCTGAACCTGCACATGCGACGGTTGGCTTGCTTGTGAAAATCGATCGAAAATTTCAGCAATACTGTCGCTGCCGATACCAATGCCTGTATCAGTTACTTCAATACGAATGTGAGTGTGGCCAGGTTCTGTAGTACTTTGCACGGCGCTTGCGTTCAGCACGACGCCGCCTTGCTCGGTGAACTTGATTGCGTTGGATATGAGATTGGTCAGCAATTGCCGCAGCCGCATTGGGTCGACAGTCACCAGTTCAGGCAGACTGTCGTCCAGAGCACATACCAGATCGATGCCTTTTTCGCGGGCCCTGGCATTGAACAGATCAATTGCTTCCGAGATTGAATGTTTCAGATCACAGGTTTCAGGCCGCATGGTCAGTTTGCCGGCGTCGATCTTTGACAGGTCCAGTGAATCGTTGAGAATGTCCAGCAATGCGTGGCCGGATGTGCGTATCATCTGGGCGTAACCGCGCTTGGTTTCATCGTTCAGACTATCCGACAACAAGTTTGCCATGCCGACAATACCGTTGAGCGGTGTGCGAATTTCATGGCTCATTGTCGCCAGGAAATTGCTCTTTGCATCGCTGTGGGCTTCAGCTTCAACTGCTACCTGTTCTGCAATCGCACGGGCGCGCTGTGCCTTTCTTTGAGCTCTGAACGTGGCAAGCAGCTCGCGCTTGATATGCAAATCCTGGAACAGGCCATTGAAAATTATCGCCAGTGACAAACCGCACAACAATGCGACCAGCGTTATTCTCAGAAATATTTCATGTGAGCGTTCAAGCAGTGTCCGGGTGTGGTAGACTTTCAGGGTGTACCCGTTGTGCTGTGCGACGGCCGTTTCCGCCTTGGCTTCCCATTCGCCGCATGTCGCTTTCGCCTTGCCGCCCACAAGGTTTTCGCCGTGGGGAGTTGACAGTACCGCACACTCGACTTCAGGACGAAGGGCTATGGTGTTCAGCAGGCCTAGGCGGACGTTCTCCGATGGTTTGTCAGTTCCTGGTATGGCTGAAATCGTGTTGACAAGGTGTTGTGATGCACGGGTGAACTCAACCTGCTGATCCGCACCTTCGAGATCAATGTGCCGGGTTTCGATCCAGTTCAGCAATGCCGCCGTCGCGACGACGGCTAACAGCACAAGCAGATGCAGGTAACGACCCGCCCGCCGGTCCGCTCTCTTCTTCGTGCTGTCACGCCTGTCTGGCAAGGTCATATCCACACCTTGAGCGACCTCCGACAAGGCGAATTCACCTCATCAGAGCAAACTCAAGGTTCCACAATTTCAGAGCCCCTTTCTGTTCGGATGAACACAGGCGCTCAAGGTCCGCATTTGAACTCAAATCTGAGTTGTCGGACCGGATCGTAGCGGATAAATCTTGGCAGGCGTTTAGCGCAGGAATCGAGATTTGTATGATCGTGGCAAGTGTCTGTTAACCGTCAGCTGTGTTCGGCCCACAGCGCGAGTGCGACCACTGCCAGCATGGTGACCGCCATGGTGACATTGATCAGTCTCTGAATGCCGTCCGGCAGGTTGAGCCGTTTCAGATAGACACCGATGCCAAGCCACAAAAAGTGAATTGGTATCCAGAATGCATTGAGCACGGCGATCTTGAGGGCCACCTCGACCGTATAGTTGGAGGGCAGGAAGGCGAAGCCGGTAAAGAGCGCTGTGTTGACTGCATAGGCTTTGGGGTTGATGAACTGGAGTGTAAAGCCGTTCCAGAACCCGGGTGCCTTTTCCGGCGCGATCAGAGCGACCCTGTTACCGGAGAAGGCGATTTTTCCGGCCAGATAGGTCAGATATGCGATCGACGCAAACAACAGAACCAAACGCAGGTAGGGGATGGAAAACAACACGGCCGCCAGACCGGTTGCAACCGCCATGCCGACAACAAGATTACCCGTACACAACCCCCACAGATAGGAAAACCCTGCCTTGAATCCGAAACCG
The DNA here is from genome assembly GCA_938039915.1 of uncultured Anderseniella sp. Taxonomy (GTDB): domain Bacteria; phylum Pseudomonadota; class Alphaproteobacteria; order Rhizobiales; family Aestuariivirgaceae; genus Anderseniella. Next base: position 21,127 of record CALHUA010000064.1, on the reverse strand, counting down.
GAACCAACGCCGGCAACACTCAGGACGCCCGGTCCAGGTGTGATAAGCAGGAAGAAGCAGGCAAGCGCAAATTCAATCATTGCCGGTTACGCCAAAGGGTCAATTGCCAGCGCCCTCAGTGTCAGGGGTTTCCCCGCCACACAGCGATTTCCAGGATTTTCGCGATTTGTGCTTGTCATACCAGATGCCGATTGCGGGCAGGTCGCGCAGCAGGTGGGTGTGGCCGGTATGCATGCAGAAGTTATGCACTGCCGGCAGCAGCCACATGTCAGCGAGGGTAAATCCACGCCCAACCAGCCAGGTTCGGCTGCCGATGCAATCATTCAATATCCTGAGGCAGGACAGAGTATCGTCGCACTGTACGGCCGCCGCAGTTGACTGCGCACCCATCAATTTGCCCAGACGCGAGTCAATGACACCAATCCACTGTTCCACTTCGGCTGATCGAATTGGATCGGCCGGCACCAGCGCGCGGCCATTGAAGCGATGATCTATATAATGGGTGATACCGCGTATCTCGAACAGTCGGATCTTGCCGTGCCGCAAGGCCGGTAAAGAACCGAACATGTTCTCCTTCAGTGCCTGCTGGGAATCCGAGCCAATCTCCCGGAAGCGATACAGAATGCCCTTTTCGATACACGCCATCCTGCAGATGCGTACACCTGCATCATGTGCCGGTCCGATAATTTCCAACTCTGCCATCGCCACCACTCCGCCGCGCATCGCTATTGCATAAAGCACACTGACATACAACCGGCTGTGAACCATGCGCCGGAGTAGTGTCAGCCGCCGGACGGGTGATCAATGGAGGGTAAATATGGCTTGATATCGACCAGCGGTGTTCGATCGAGTGCATCTGAAGCATCGATGCCGATGATGCCGGCGGCTGGATCAACAGAAGTGATCCTGACCAGCGCCATGGCGACCGGGTTGGGGCGCACAGGCGAACGCAGCGAAAAAACCCCGGCCGGCGTGTCGCGATGCCGCGGTTTCTGAAGGACAATATCGCGTCGGGCCTGATGCATCCAGTACAGGATATGCAGGTAATCGCCGGCCGCCAGACCGGCTAAGCCGGGCCGCCACGCTTCATCGATTTCCAGATGAAAAGCGCCGGTAATATTCTCGCGGGCCTGACGCATGTTTTTCGGACACTCGCTGCGTTCCTGCCATGGTGTCCTGATCCGGCCAATAAACACCACATGGGCATCACCGGCCTCCAGTGCCGGATCACGTGATGATCTGATCTCACCGTCGCGAATGTCTGCTGAACCACACCTGGCGGGGTTTTCGGTCATAGGGGAACCTTGCCGGACTTCAGGAAAACGAAAATCGCGTCGATATTGCCACCCTTGTGTATGACGTGATCAAAACTCTGACGGAGCAGGATGCCCATCCAGATGCCCTGAATGCGGATATCGGTGATACGGTCTTTTTTGATCCTGAATTCCAGTTCCGTACGGCGGTCCTGGGCGTGCTGCACATAGCCTTGCACAATGTTGCTGCGCGAACCGGTCACCACAAATGCCGTACCGCCAACTTTCTTGCCGTTTTTGGCAATGACTTTGAGTACCATCCGGTTGAACAGGTCGACATATGTCTGCTGCCGGTCCGATTTGAGTTTGCGGCGGTGCTTGCCCAGGACGAACAAGGCGAGGGAACTCATGGCGACATACTTGTTCAGGGTATTGGCAATCTCATCGCGATCAGCGCCGTTTCTCATCACCTCCAGAAACCGGTTGGCAGCATCGTGAACCAGTTTTTCCGATGATGATGCAGGCGTCGCCAGCGCCACGGAGGAACCGGAACAGCCCAGAACGACAAGGCTGGCGGATAGTGCAGCAAGCAGGCCGCGGCGTCTGATTGATCCATGTATCATCGCGCCCAATATGCGGAAACTCGCTTGCCCGGGCAAGGTCGGAATCGGCATGCGGGCTTGAACCAATGCGGGTAAAAGTGCAGCGTGTGGCCATGAAAGCACCAACCGTAACCATTGCTCGTGAAGCCGGTATTGCAATTGTGACCTATGACCGTGGCGGGCGGGCCAACGCCATGTCATTTGCCGTCATGGATGAACTGGCTTCCGCCGCCTTGAGTTTTGTCGATGACAATGATCTGAGATGTGTCGTGCTGACGGGCACAGACAGAATTTTTTCAGCCGGCATGGACCTTTCAGACCCGGTTTTTGACCGGATCAATGAGATGTCCCTGCAGGAAAAACGTCATTACAGCGAACGGGGTCCCCGTCTGGGGCGGGCGTGGGCCGGCATTGAGGTGCCGGTCATATGTGCCATTGAAGGCCCGTGCCTTGCCGGCGGGCTGGCACTTGCGTCCATGTGCGATTTTCGCGTCGCGTCGCAAAGTGCCCGGTTTGGTGCTCCTGAGGTCCAGGTAGCGCACAATATGGGGTGGCATTCCGTGCCGAGGCTGATCGCGCTCGTCGGCGTTCAGGCAACACGGCGGGTCTTGCTGGCCGGTGAACAGTGGACGACGGATGAAGCCAGGCGGCTTGGGTTTGCAGACGAGGTGTGTGACGCAGGTGGAGCGCTAGCTGCTGCAAGACAGATGGCAGAAAGGATTGCCGGGTATCCGGGACTGGCCGTAAGAATGATTAAACGCCAGATCGATGCATCAGCGCACGCGCTCGATTATGCCACGAGTGCCTATGACAAGGACCAGCAACTGGTGGCATGGATGTCGGACGATTTTCAGGCGGCCCGGGCGAAGTTCGCCAAGTAGATGACGCCTCGAAACTAACGATTGAGGGTTTCAACCAGTTGATTGACAGCGCGCTGATCGCCACCTTTTTTCACCAGGAATTTCTGGAAAATACCGCGTTGCTGATAGGTCAGTGACACAAAGCCCACAATCGGCACGGACACTTTCACATCAGCGATCTTGAAGGATTTGCCTTTGGGACGCAGCAGGAACTGCACCGTATATTTGTTTCCGGTCCGCAAGGTCACAAGGGTGTTGACCGCGATATCGGAGCCCTTTGCCTTCTTGGCGTCCAGTACATCTGCTTTTGCCACACGGTACTCACGGGTCTGATCGGCGAAGTAACGGGCCATGAAAGCAGTAACGCCATTGTAGTAGCGCTTGTTTTGTGATGAGCGCAAAAACCGCTGATATTTGCCAAGCGAATAAATCGAAATTCCGGGAATGTCGGCATGGCGGCGCAGGACGCGCGCAAAGCTTGTGATGGTGCCGGACCGGTTGGCCGCCAACAGGTCATTGGCCACCTTTTTGGTGAACTTGATTGCCGCCTGATCAGCCGCAGCAATCGGTGCAATCAAGGTTGTTGCCATCGTGAAAGCTATCAATGCCGTGCCCAATGTAAACGTGCGCCGGTTCATGCGGATTGTGTCCTTTGAGTTTTATTACTATGACTTGAGACCCGGAGCCGAGAGGCCCTTGCCCGTTCTGCAAATCAATTAGTTAACACAACTAAAGCGGTTTCGCGGCAGACGTCAAGATTATCGAGCGATGGGACGGACTTGCTGGTAATGCCAAGGCAGGCTAAGGCTGTTCAATCACACGGGATTGGAAAAACGGGCTGTCCGGTTGAATGGCAATGATTGACGAACTTCTGGCAGGATTGCGTGCAGCGGGAGAGGAAACCCGGCTGCGTTTGCTGTTCATCCTGTCGCGCGGCGAGTTCAATGTATCTGAACTCACCGCCATTTTGGGGCAAAGCCAGCCGCGGGTCAGCCGCCATCTGAAACTGATGGTCGAGGCGGGACTGCTGCAGCGATACCGGGAAGGGGCCTGGATGCTGTTTCGCATCAATTCAAGTTCAGGCAATGCTGAACTTGCCCGGTCCCTGATCCGGTTCATGGCTGATGATGATCCGCAGGTTGCCCGGGATCTCGAACGCATCGCCCAGGTCAAGGCGCAGCGCCAGGCCGACGCCCAGGCGTATTTTGCGGAGAACGCCGAGAACTGGACGGCAATCCGGGCCTATCATGTGGCCGAGGAGAAGACCGAAGAGGCCATACGCCAACTGGTCGGAGACGCTCATGTCGGCAGGTATGTCGACCTGGGGACCGGTACCGGCCGCATGCTGGAGATGTTTGCACCGCTGGCAGACGAGGCAATCGGCGTCGACCTGTCCCGCGAGATGCTGAGTTTCGCCCGCGCCAATCTCGGGCAGGCGGGTCTGGACCATGTTCAGGTCCGACAGGGTGATATTTCCGGCCTGACACTGCAGGACGCATCTGCAGACCTGGTCACCTTGCATCAGGTGCTGCACTTTCTTGCAGACCCCGCGAAGGCGATTGCTGAAGCAGTGCGGCTGCTGAAACCGGGCGGGCGTCTTGTGGTGGCGGATTTTGCCTCGCACGACCTGGAGTTTCTGCGCGAGCAATTTGCACACCGCCGCCTGGGTATCGCTCATTATGACATGACATCCTGGGTAAAGGCTGCTGGCGCCAAAATCACCAGGCACGAACAGCTAAATCCGCCCGCGCACCTGGCGCAGGAAGGTCTGGCGGTTGCGTTCTGGGTAATCGAAAAGGCGTGACCTATAGCGGGCGAAATATCCAGGGCAGCCCGGTAAGTGGAAAGCTGATCCAGTTCCACCATGCATGATTGGCAAACTGGGCAACGTAGAGCGCTGCAACAAATGCCAGCCATGCTGCAACCATCAATACTCCTGTAATGATGCCGCCGGTCCGGCCAGGTGCCGGGCGTGCCGGGGCTGGTGGCCGATCCAGTGTATCAGCAACCTGATGAATGAAGTGCAACTCGCTCGACTGATGTAACAGTGCTGCCCGGGCGTACAGCCTTGCCGCCCAGCGGCGTAAAACGAACAGAGCCAGCACAAGATAGGCTGTTGCTGCTCCAAAGTAGCGCAGGGAAAATTCTTCAATCTCGGCCGGAGATGCAGTTGCCAGTTCAGGATAAATACTTTCGATAAAGGTGGGCAGTATCTGGATCAGAAACAGGGGCGCCGATAAAAAGATGGTAGCCAGGGTAAGCATGAGATAGCGCCAGCGGACCCTGCCAATAAGCCGGCGGATGAGGCCCAGGCTCCAGATCGCGCCCGCTCGCTGTTCTGCGGCGTGATGCGCCAATGCCATTGGCAGATGAACCAGTGTAAAGACGGCCAACGCACTGCCAATGGCAGCCAGTACCGGACCGACCCACGCCTGCTCATAACCCTTGTTGAACGAGTTTTCCCATCCGGCCCACCAGGACAGGAGCAGGATGGTCCCGAACGGCAATATGGCCAGCGACACCGCTGTGATCGCCCTGAACGCGGAGCGTATGGTGTCCCAAAACCCTTTCCACCAACCCGGGAACCGTGCGGTGACTTCCAGTTGCTGAAGGGTGGACATTTTCACCAGGGCTGCTTTTCGGCTCACGTCGCGTCTGCCGTCTGGCTGGCTGTGACGGGCGACCTCGATGACAATTTCCCGACGCATCAAACGCACAATCCAGCCGAGTACAACAACCGCGGTAAATGGCGTGAGACACAGGACAATTGCAATTGCGATGTTCGCAACCGCTGCAATCCGGTGAAACACCCCGCGACGAGCTGCACCTTCCAGTGCCGGGGCGCGGACCGATGTTTCGGCACTCATGTCAATACTTCCGATAGCACACGGCCTTCTGCTGCCTGCATGCGGAAGCCCATAATTGCGCCCACGGTCGCGGCAATGCTGGTCTGATCGACCGGCTTGTCGAGTATTTTGCCTCTCGCAATCCCCGGACCCAGCAGCAGGGCAAAAATCTCATGGGCAGAACGGGAATTGAAATGGTGCTGGTACGGCACCGACATCAGTGGATTTGCATCCCGCCCACAATCAGGAACAATCACAAAAACCGTTTGATCCTTGTAAGAAGGTTCACTGTCTGCTGTTTCAACGACACGCCTTAAGCCCTGATCGATAATCGCAATCGCTCTGGTGTAGTGACTGGCATTTCCCCAGTGCACGTAGTCCGGGTCCTGATAGTTGATCATCATCAGACGCGGCTTCAACTCGCGCATCGCTCTAACGGCAAGCTCGGTCAGTAGTCGGTCTCCGCGCGGGTTCTTCAGTCCCGTGTCACCGTATTGCCCGCGCCAATTGTCCCAGAACCGGTCCATCACGTCCGAACTGTCGCGCGCTGTGTTGCGGAAGTCATATGCCGTCAATTCGTCCAGCTGTTTGCGGGCGGCGGCAAGTACATTTTCAGGTGCTTTGTTGTCTTCCAGAATGCGCCGGAATTTGTGCAGCTTGAACCGGAACAGACTGATCGCTTCGGATCGGAAAGAGACGCCGAAGTGCTTGTGACCTCCATAAGTGAGATATTCTTCCTGCGGCCGGTCTTCGCCATTGATGAGCAATGCCTGGTGCGCGGGAATTTCAAAGGCCTTGCGTACAGCCTCGAACAATGTTGGTTCGTCGGGTTCGAGCAGTGGAGCAAGTCCTTGTGCCCCCACTTTTGTGTAGGCTTTGTAGCGTCCAGTCAGAATGTTGAGCGTGCCTTCTGCATGGCTGGTGTCAACATCCTGCAACTGGGCGATGGTCAGGTTGGGTATCAGTGTGCCGCGTTTCGCCAGCACGTTCAGAAAATAGGGGGAATACGTTGTCTGATCGGCAATTGTCTCGGTCCGCCGCACCCCGCCACCGAAGCGAACAATGATTACGTTGGGACCTTTGTATGCGGGCGCGGACGCTGCAGAAGCGCCCATGACGCCGGCAGCTACAGTGCCGACCAGACCCTGATTGAATGCTCGCCGTCCAATTTCCATGGCGTATCCATTATCCCGAACTGCCGATGCAAACCACTTTTACCACAAATCAGGCGCTAATGTGAGGTGTGGCGGTGCTACCACAGCTTATGGAAGCTGTTTGCTTTGTTCACAAAATCGACCTTGGCGACTTTGTCCCAGACACTGGCGACACGGGGGCATGACAGTTTCAGGGCCGGTATGTCGGGATGCCAACTTGCCAGCATGGCCAGGTAGATGTCGGCTGCCGACATGGTCCTGTCGGCCAGCCATTCATGTCTGGACAGGTGTTCTTCGATAATGGCGAAGGCGGTGTTCATCTGGTCGATCGCACAGGATTTTACCGCATCAGCACCTGCGGCATCCGATGTGTAGCGGTCGGAGTAGTAACATCGAAGGTCGGCCTCGTAGACATTTGCCGACAGATAAACCATCCAGCGCAAGTAGGCCGCCCGCCCGGGATCGCCCGGTTGTGGTGCCAGTTTCGTTTCCTTGTGAGCATCGCCCAGGAACAGGCAAATGGCGGCTGACTCGGTCATCAACTGACCATCCGGCAATATCAGTGCCGGTATCTGGGCCGCCGGATTGATGGCCAGGTAACCGGCGTGTCTGTGCTCATCCTTGCCGGTATCGACAAGCTCGCGCTTCCACGGCGCATTGCCCGCCTCAAGCATCGCTTCGGCAGCGAAGGCGCCGGTGCCCGGGGACGTATAGATTGTGTACATTTTACATGGCTCACTCTGGTTGCGGTTCGTTAATTAGGGCCAGGACCCGTTGATCTTGTCCATTCTGCGGGAGGATGTTTTGCTTCTGACAAGGCGAAAGGGCGCAGGAAACCGTCCGGTTTTCATGACATTTCAACACAGTCAGTGGCAAAATAGACCCCGCCCTTCGGGTTTGAAAGAAAACACCCGCCTGAAGTCGAAAAATGCTCGAAAAGGCACAAAGCCTTGTCTTGCGCTTTTTTAACATCATTTGAATGTTTTCTTTAAAACAGAATTGCACAAGATCAGTGGGGCCTGACCCTAAGCTGACGTAGTTTCAACATCGTTGCAATCTATTCGCCGTGAGAATGAACGTGAAGCGACTTTCGAAATATGTGATTGGTCGGGTGGCCGCTGGTTTCGTGATGGTCAGTGTTTCTGCCTGCTCGTCCACGCCGAACCTCACCGATGACTTCACCAGTGTCGGCGTGCGCCCGCCGTCGGATCAGTGCAGCGTCGACCCGAAATCGATTGCCGACGCCGTATCGCTGGGCAATATCGACGGCAGGGGCGCGTGCGGTATCAGGAATGGATGGCAGGTTTCGGCGGTCGGCGGGGTGACGTTCTCAACCCCTGCCAGGATACGCTGTCAGATGGTCGGGGCCACAAACCGCTGGATCGGCAAGGTGGTGCAACCGGCTGCCCGGTCGGCATTCGGGGAACGGGTCGTCAAACTGCGCATTGCCGCATCTTATGCCTGTCGCGGGCGTAACAACAAACGCGGCGCCAAAATCTCCGAGCACGCCTTTGGCAACGCGCTCGATGTCTCGGCCTTTACGCTGGCATCCGGCAGGGTTGTGGAAGTGGAAGACGGCTGGAACAGCGGTGGCAAGGACAGCGCGTTTTTGAGACAGGTGCACGGAAAAGCCTGCGGCACGTTCACAACCGTTCTGGGCCCGAAGGCGGATGCTGCACATCGCAACCATTTTCACTTTGATCTCGGCAAGCATGGCCGCTCGGGCAAGGGCAAGTACTGCCGCTGAAGACATGCCTTGACCGGTTAAAACGATAGATCACAGTCGCCGAACAAAGGTCCGATGATGGTCTGTTTGCGACGTTTTCGGGTGTCGTTGACGCGATATACAGATGGATCATGTCCGACATACCCTGAACCTGTGACTGTCCAGGCAACATATCGCGGATCCAACCTGTCTTATCCACTGGGTGTCGTCCTGTGCGCGCTGGCTGGTGTGTGCTGGTCACTCATCCCGCTGGGTATCAGGCACATAGAAACGGCCAGTGTCTGGCAGATTCTGTTCTTTCGTTCAGCCGGGCTTTTGCCGATGCTGTTCTGTCTGATGTACTGGCGGTCCGGCGGCCGGCCCCTGGAAGCATTATTCAAGGCGGGTGCTCCCGGTGTAGTGGGAGGACTGGCGCTGACCATGGCTTATGCCGGCGGCATCGGAGCCGTCCAGCTGACCAGCGTCGCCAATGCGGCTTTTCTGTTTGCTACTGCGCCGTTCATGGTTGCACTGCTCAGTTTTCTGGTACTGGGCGAGCGGGTCCGCGCGGCCACGTGGGGGGCCATGGTGATCGGCCTTGCTGGCATCAGTTTCATGGTGGCAGACAGTTTCACTACCGGTAACTGGCTGGGTGATGCTGTTGCGCTGATCGCGGCACTGGGCTTTGCCCTGTTCACGCTTGCGCTGCGCTGGGGCAAGGCAGCCGACATGATGCCGGTTTCATTCATGGGTGGGTTGTTTGCACTGGTTTTGTCGGGGCTGGTAGTCTCGGGCACCGGGCAGGGGTTTGATCTGCCAGTGCACGAAATCGCAATTGCCGTCATGCTTGGCGTGGTTTTGCTCGCACTGGGCATGACATTGTACACATTCGGGTCACAGGTTGTGCCAGGAGCGGAACTTGCGCTTTTGTCCATGACCGAAGTGGTTCTGGCACCTATATGGGTGTGGGTTGTCCTGGGAGAAACCGCCGCGACGGCAACGCTGATTGGCGGTGGTATATTGATGCTGGCCATCGGGTTCAATGCACTGACGGGTTTACGCCGAAAACCTTTGCCGAGGGGACTTTAGCTGTTATCCGAACAATACGGCATTCATCATCCGGCCCGGCATGAAGGCGAAGAAGCCCGCGCCAAGCAAAGCACCCACCATGGTTGATATCATTGCATATTTGTGGGCGCGAATATTACCTGACCTGACCGCCCAGACGGCCTGGGTCAATCCCAGCAGTGTCCATGCGGACAACAGATGTATCCAGCTATAGTTCGATCCGTTCATGCCGGTTATCCAGAATGACGATATGCATATGATGGCCAGCATCGTCACCCAGGCCCGCCCGACATGTCTATGGGCGGGCGTGCCTCGTCGCACGATAATGATCGCCGCTGACAGTGCGATGGCAAGGGCTGCGGCTGCCACGTGAAGTTGAATTGCAGGACTGGCGTCCAGCAATGGCTTGATGTTCATCTGACATTCCTTCAGGTATGACTTGTGTCTTGACTGAAGGCTTAACGGTGAGCTGCAGCTTTTTAGAAGCTGTGATGCGTCAACAGGGGCAAGGGCTACGTGAAACGCCAGATTGTGCAACTCACGCTTCGTGAAATGCGGTCGCTGTTTTCCGACAAACGGCTTTGGATGGCGTTTGGCGCCATTGTCGCGTTGTTCGTGTTTACCGGTCCGTTCGGCACTATAGACCGGCTTGGATTTGCCGAACGGCTGGGATTCTGGCTGACAGTGCACCTGGTGACATGGTCGATTGCGCTGACCGGCATTGCCCTGGTCAGCGTGTGGAACGGGGATGACTCCCGTATCGGCATATGGCAGACGGTGATCGGATGCTGCCTGGCAACGCCGTTCATCGGGTTAGCCGTCAGCGCGATCAGGACACTGTTTCTGAACGAACCGATAACTGCTGCCAGCGTTTTCTGGCAGGTGGTCCAGGCGTTGCCGGTTGCCGTTATTATCGGCATCGTCGCCTATTTCTTCTTTCAACCTGCGCAGTCGCCGTCGAGCGATCCCGACGCACGCGATCCCGATGCGCGGCTGATGCTGCGCCTGCCGCCGGAGAAGCGGGGCGAACTGCTCTATATGTCGATGCAGGATCACTATGTTGAAATTGTTACGACCAAGGGCAGGGAGCTTGTGCTACTCAGGCTGGCGGACGCCATTGCCGAGGCGGGCAGTACAATTGGTATTCAGGTGCACCGGTCGCACTGGGTTGGGTTTTCAGCAATTGCATCCATCAAGCGCGTTGATGGCAAACCAGTCGTGGTCATGATCGACGGTACCGAACTGCCGGTCAGCCGAACCTATGCCAAGGCGCTGCGCGAGGCCGGATACACCTGAAGCTCAAACCGTCTCGCTCAAGCCTTGCCGTAGCCGCCGCCTGTCGGTGTCTGGATGGTGATGGCATCGCCGGCAAACACCTTGGTCTGGTCACAGCCCTTGAGCGGTTCAACTGTACCGTCCCTGCGACGGCATGAATTAATGCCGACCTCGCCGGGGTCTGCACCCTCAAGACCGAACGGCGGGACGCGCCGGTGACCTGTCAGCAGCGACACATCCATTTCCTCCAGGAACCGCACGGTGCGCCTGGTGCCGCCACCGCCGGACCATTTGCCATGACCACCGGCGCCGCGCCTGATGTGGAAATCCTCCAGCACCACCGGATAACGGAATTCGAGAATTTCCGGATCGGTCAGCCGGGTATTGGTCATGTGGGTGTGCACGCCTGAGGTACCGTCATATCCCGGCCCGGCGCCGGAGCCGGAGCAGATGGTCTCGTAATACTGGTACGTGTCATTGCCGAAGTTGAAGTTGTTCATGGTCGATTGCGATGCCGCGACCGCGTTGAGCGCCCCGAACAGGCAACTGGTCACGGCCTGAGACACCTCGACATTTCCCGCTACCACGGCGGCCGGGTATTCCGGAGACAGCATGGATTTTTCCGGCGTGACGATGGTGATGGGCTTCAGGCATCCGGCGTTCATCGGAATATTGTCGGCCACCATGCACCGGAACACATACAACACGGCCGCATTGGTGATTGGTCGCGGCGCATTGAAATTGCTCACCTGCTGCTCGCTGGTGCCGGTGAAATCGACCACGGCCGTGCGGGCCTCGCGGTCCACCCGGATGTGGACCTTGATGCGCTGGCCCGCATCCATTTCATAATCGAACGAGCAGTCGTGCAGCGCGCCTATGACGCGGCGCACGCTTTCTTCCGCATTGTCCTGCACATGGTTCATATAGGCCTGCACCACATCGAGGCTGAACTGCGCCACCATCTTGCGCAGTTCCTGCACGCCTTTTTCATTGGCGGCGACCTGGGCCTTGAGGTCTGCGATGTTCTGGCCGGGATTGCGGCACGGATATTCGCCCGCGGTCAGCACCGCCATGGTCTCGTCTTCCAGGAAGATGCCCTTGTCGACCATCTTGAAATTGTCGATGACGACGCCTTCTTCGTGGATGGAAGTTGCCAGTGGTGTCATGGACCCTGGTGCCATGCCGCCGACATCGGCGTGATGGCCACGGCTTGCGGTATAGAACAGGATGGTCTTGTCATCGGTATCGAACACCGGGGTGACCACCGTGATATCCGGCAGGTGCGTGCCGCCATTGTACGGCGCGTTCAGCATGTACACATCGCCGGGGTGCATGACCGGATTGTTGGCGATGATGGTTTCCACGGATTTGTCCATGGAGCCCAGGTGCACCGGCATATGCGGTGCGTTCGCCACCAGCGCGCCATCGGCATTGAAGACCGCACAGGAGAAATCGAGACGTTCCTTGATGTTCACCGAATAGGCGGTCTTTTCCAGCGTCACGCCCATCTGCTCGGCGATCGACATGAACAGGTTGTTGAACACTTCCAGCATCACCGGATCAGCGTCGGTACCGATCGCAAACTCGCGCGTGGCTGCTACTGCTCGGGTGAGCACCATGTGATCGAGACTGGAAATTTCAACCTGCCAGCCGGGTTCGATGACCGTGGTGTTGTGGGCTTCGATAATCAGGGCGGGGCCGGATATGCTGAAGCCCGGTTTGAGAACGCTGCGGTCATAAAGCGGCGTGTCGTGCCATTCGCCATTGGCGTAGATACGTGTCCGGCCCATGGCATCGGCAGAACCCTGCTGGAGAGTGCAGGCAGGTTCTGTGCTGTCTGATCCGCTGCCCACTGTTTCAACAGTCACGGCCTCCACTATGATATCCGTGCCGGGGCTGGAAAACCCGAACTGGGCCTTGTGTGCCGTTTCAAACTGCGTACGCATTTTATCAGCTGTGTCCAGATCCGCATCCAGCGCCGAATCCGTGCCCTTGTAGCGCAGCAAGGCGCGTGGATAGGTGGTTGTTTCGGGTGACGGCACCCCCTGGTCGATCAGCTCATTTATGGAGTCTTTTGAAAGACTTGCCGCGATGTCCTGGAGTGTCGATTCAATCTCAGAGGCCAGCGTTTCTTCGACCGCCTGCTGACGGTGACTGCGAATGTCCGCAAGGCCCATGCCATAGGCTGACAGCACGCCGGCGAAAGGATGGATGTAAACGGTCTTCATGCCGAGCGTGTCTGCAATCAGGCAGGCATGCTGACCACCGGCACCGCCGAAACAGTTAAGCGCATAGCCCTGCACATCATAGCCGCGCTGTACTGAAATCTTCTTGATGGCGTTGGCCATGTTTTCTACTGCAATGCGGATGAACCCTTCGGCCACATCCTCAGGCGTCTTGCCGTCGCCGATGTCCTGAGCCATGGCAGTGAATTTCTCGCGAACCACGTCGCCATCAAGCGGTTCATCGCCATTGGGTCCGAACACGGCGGGGAAGTGATCCGGGTTGAGTTTGCCCAGCATGACATTGGCGTCCGACACGGCCAGCGGACCGCCACGGCGATAGCAGGCAGGACCGGGATTGGCACCGGCGGAATCCGGACCGACACGGAACCGGGATCCGTCATAATGCAGGATGGAACCGCCGCCGGCGGCAACGGTATGAATGCGCATCATCGGTGCGCGCATGCGCACACCGGCCACTTCGGTTTCAAAGGCGCGTTCAAATTCGCCGTTGAAATGGGCAACGTCGGTTGACGTGCCGCCCATGTCAAAACCGATCAGCTTTTCAAACCCCGACATGCGGCCGGTTTCAACCATGCCGACAACACCGCCGGCGGGACCGGACAGAATGGCATCCTTGCCCTGGAACAGTTCCGCTGCGGTCAGACCGCCGGATGACTGCATGAACATCAGCCGGCAGTCGCTGCCTTCGGTGCCAAGTTCGGTTGCGACCTGGTCCACGTATCGGCGCAGGATCGGCGACAGGTAAGCATCCACGACGGTGGTGTCTCCACGCCCGACCAGCTTCATCAGGGGGGAAACCTTGTGGCTGACGGAGATCTGCGTAAAGCCGATATCCTCAGCGATCTCTCCGGCCCGGATCTCGTGTGCAGTATAGCGATATCCGTGCATGAACACGACGGCGACGGCGCGGATGCCCGCATCAAACGCTGCCTGCAGGGCTTTTCTTGTGCCGGCCTCGTCCAGCGGCGTTTCCACCGCGCCGTCGGCCAGCACCCGCTCATCAACTTCGGTGACCTGTTCGTACAGCAATTCCGGCTTGATGATGTTGAGATCAAAAATGTTGGGCCGCGCCTGATAGCCGATTTCCAGTGCGTCGCGAAACCCGCGCGTCGTCAGCAGCAACGTGCGATCGCCTTTGCGCTCCAGAAGGGCATTGGTGGCAACCGTGGTCCCCATCTTGACCGCGGAAATCTGGTCTGCGGGTATTAGGGCATCCTTGGCGATCCCCATCAGGTCGCGAATGCCCTGGATGGCGGCATCGCGGTAGTTTTCCGGATTTTCCGACAGCAGCTTGTGCGCTTTCAGGGTGCCATCCGGCATCCGCGCCACAAGGTCGGTGAACGTGCCGCCACGATCGATCCAGAAATCCCACTTGGCCATTATACGCTCCTGCGTTTTCCCTGCCCGTCATGCCGGGTGATAAAAAGTGATTGCCAACGTCTACGATTTATCGGTAAATTGTCAATATGAATAATGAAAAACCTGGAAAACTTGGCCCGATCGTCTCTTCGTCACACCTGGCGCAGGGCGCAATGCCGTCACTGTCGGAATTTGAGTTCGGTCTGATCATGGCGTCCCACGCGTTTCAGCGCTGGATGGTTCGCTGCATGACGGCTGCAGGCGTGCCGGGCCTGTCACCGCTTGATGTGCTGGTGCTGTTTTCAGTGCATCATCGCACCAAACCGAAGCGACTGGCGGATATCTGCCTGGTGCTGAACGTCGAGGACACTCATCTGGTGACTTATGCCATTCGCAAGCTGGACGGGGCCGGGCTGGTCAAATCGGGCAAGTCGGGCAAGGAAAAGACCGTTGTGCTCACGGACAAGGGTGATGAGGTCTGCCGCAAGTACCGCGAAGTGCGCGAAGAACTGCTGGTTGAAACCATCAAGTCCCTGGGCCTCAAAGCCGAAACGGCATCTGCGCTGGCCAAGGAATTGCGGGTTTTGTCCGGCCATTATGATCAGGCAGCACGGGCTGCCGCATCCCTGTGAGCAATTCAGTAGAGCTGTTCGGTGCTGACTACAGCGTCTATGTCCGCATCTGCCGTATAGCGCTGGTTGAGAAGGGAGTGGACTACAAGCTGCATCCGGTAGACATCTTTGCTGATGGTGGACCGCCCCGGGACTACCACGACATGAACCCGTTCGGCCGTATACCGTCGTTCCGGCATGAAAAGTTCGAGCTTTATGAAACCGATGCCATCACGGCTTACATAGACGAGGCCTTTGACGGCCCTGAACTTATGCCGCGCGATACGAAAGCCCGTGCCCGGGCACGCCAGATCATGCGGCTGGCGGACGCTGAAATCTACAGGCACCTGGTCTGGGGTGTATATGTGCCGTGGAAAGATGGAAAGCCCATGCCGGGCCTTGAGCGCGCCGGTCTCACTCTGGGCGAACTGGATCGGCTTGCCGGACAAAGCTGGATGGCAGGAGATCAGTTCAGCCTGGCCGATGCCTATGTATATCCGATGCTGGTCTATGTCTCGATTGTGCCGGAAGGGCGGGCGCAACTGGCGGAATTTGCTGGTTTGACCAGGTGGATGGAGCAAATGTCGAGCCGGAAAAGCATTATTTTTTCGCAGTTTTCTGATGAAAATGCATGAACTGGTTCACTTTAATTCGCCTCGTTCATTGTTTCTTCATAATTAGTCCCCATATTGATCAGCATACACGCAGAGACCGGATGTACGTCCTGCGTTTGGAAAGCGGTTCTAGTTTTGGCCTTTGGCCTTAACTGAATCGCTTTTTTGATTCCTGAACTGATTGATTTTCCGCGGCTTCCAGCGCAATGATTGCGGCCATGGCACATGATCTGTTTCAATTGGTTAGATGCGGTTTTGAGATTGATCCTGCGGCGTCAGCCATCATCACTCAGCACGGCCAGAGCGTGAGTTATGCGCGATTGCAGCAAACGGTCACGGCTTTTTCCCTCAAGTTGCTTGATGGTGGGGTGGGGCCCGGAGACCAGGTGGCTGTCGATATACAAAATCCTGCGGCCCGACTGGCTCTGGTTCTTGCCATCTCCCGTGTCGGCGGCGTTTACGTCGCCGGGGCAGGTCCGGCAGCGGTTGTCTCCAACGGCGTCAGCCTCGACGCAGTCGTGACAGATCGTGTCCGTCCACCCGGCGGAATCAAGGAGTTGCTGTTTGACCAGACATGGTCGGCTGACAATGTATCTGCCGCGGAGCGTGACCTGCCGCGATACAGTGATAATACAGCCACGGCAATGATCCTGGGGTCATCAGGTACTACAGGCATGCCAAAGTTCATGCCTTTTACCCTGTCAATGGTTGCACAGCGCCTGGATGACAAAGACCATCTGCACGGCAGCGAGCGACTGAAACGACTTGTCACGGTATTGCCGGTTGCTGCATTAGGGGTGGAACTGGCGCTGCAGTCACTCCGGTCCGGCGGTACTCTTGCCTGGCCGGTTAACAGTGCCGACGAGACTCTGCAGTTTGTCTCAGAGCACCAATTCGAAGAAATATTCACGACGCCCGTGCTGATTGGCGAACTGGCTCACGCACAGGCAAACTCCGGGCATGATCTGTCGCGGCTGTCGCGGATCTATATGGCCGGCAGCGGCATTTCTGCGGCCCGCGCCAAACTGGCGCGCGATGCGCTTGAAACACGCGTATTCCATCTGTTTGGCGCATCGGAGACAGGCAGTTGCACGATGATTGAGCTGACGGATGATGGTCCCGGGCCCGGTGTGGTTGGCAAGCCAATGCCCTGGCTGAAGGTGAACATACTGGATGAGACAAACCAGTTGGTGCAGGCAGGAGAAAGCGGTCGAGTGTCAATCGCAGCAGGTGATGAACGCGCTGTCAGAGCATATCTGGGACACGACGACGGCAGCACCTTGCAAGACGACTGGTTCTTTACCGGTGACCTGGGGTTCATCAATAAGCAGGGAGAATTGGTGATCAGCGGCAGGGTGAGTGAGGTGATCAATACCGGCGGCAACAAGATTGCGCCGGAAACGATTGAAGCCCTGGCCGAAACCGTTGCTGGTGTAGTTGCTGCAGGAGCGGTTGGAATACCCAATGCGGAAGGTTTTGATGATATTGGCGTTGCCGTGATCACCGACGATCGATTTGTTGAGGCAGACCTGATCAGACGGTTGCGGCACGGACTGGCCGGGACAATGGAAATAAAACTGCAAAAGCTCGCGAGCCTGCCGACCAATACCGGCGGCAAGCTGGACAGGTCCAGACTTGCAAAAGCTATTACAGGAAACGGGGCCTGAACGTCAGAAATTGAATACGATAGCACCGCGAACGGTTAGGTCGGACCAGCTATTGTTGTAGATACCTTCACGCGAACTTCCAAAATCATCGTACAGTACCTCAACACGCGCTTTAAGGGTTTCAGCAAACGGAGCTTCAACGCCCCCGCCAATAGACCAACCGGTCCTCGTCTGTTCACCACCAAACAAGCCACCATCAAGTTCTGCAATGGCCAGGCCACCGGCCACAAACACATCAAACATGCTGGCAGAGATGCCAACTCGTCCCCTGACATGGGCTTTCCAGTTGGCATCGCAGACGCTGCCGCAAAAGGCGTTATCCGGCCCTCCGAAAACGCCGCCGAAATCGGCTTCGAGGCCATAGAAAAATGTATCCTGTCGAATTGTCACGCCCGCGATGCCGCCCGCGATGCCAAATGTATCATCTGCGCCCGCGAAAGCTGAGGTGTCTGCAAACATGCCGCCGCCGAAAATGCCGACGTACCACTCCAGGTTGGTTGCCGGATCATACACGTCCGCAGCCTGCGCTGTGCTGAATGTGGTGACAGACAGAGCGCCTGCAAGAACCGTGAAGTGTTTTGCGGTTGCCAATTTCATGTTGAAGAATCCCCTAGCCAACATTCAGTACGTGCGCTGATAAAATAGCATGGAACTTTTGGTAATCGAAGCCAAATGACCGATTTCACCACGATTTTTGCAAACTGTGACTTATTTGCAACACCTTTCGCCTTGATTGCCGGCCTGCCGGCAATTGCCAACGCCTGAAGGCTCACTCATACTCGGCGCCATGAATTCGCGTAATTTTTGCCGTTTCTCCATTGCCTTGTTGATATTTGTGTCGCCTGTGCTTGCTGGTGTCAGTTCCCTTGCCGGCACAGAATGGGGGCTGGGCAATGGTGATGACCGTTTTGTGCAGTTTGGCTCTGATAACAAGGTTTCCGGGCATGCCGGGTGCAACCGGTTTTTCACAAGCTATGAGCAAAGCGGCTCGAAACTGAAGATTGCCGGCATCGCCACAACGCGCAAGTTATGCAGTGAAGCTGCCATGAATCAGGAGAAGGAATGGCTCAGCATGTTGAAACGGGTGCGGGCAATCGAACTGACGCATTTGACGCTCATCCTGTACGGTGCAGAACGGACACGACTGGCGACCTTGAAGCGCCGTGATTTCGATTAGGAGACTTGCTACATGGATTATGTGAAACTTGGCGGAGCGGGCGTTAAGGTGTCCCGGCTGTGCCTCGGCATGATGAGCTACGGTACGCCGGGATGGCCGCACCATCCCTGGGTGCTGGGCGAGGCGGACGCGCAACCCTTCCTCAAAGGCGCGCTGGACGCCGGCATCAATTTCTTCGATACCGCTGACTTCTATTCGACAGGTGCCAGTGAGGAAATTCTCGGTAATTTCGTTGCCGCCAACATGAAGCGGTCGGACGCGGTGATTGCTACCAAGGTGTGCCTGCCGATGGGCGATGGTCCAAACGACAAGGGATTGTCGCGCAAGCATATTCTGGAGGGCATTGATGCGTCGCTGAAGCGGTTGAAAACCGATTATGTCGACCTTCTGTATATTCACCGGCTTGACCCTGATACCGGGTTTGAGGAACTGGCCGATGCCCTGAACGATGTGGTGCGGGCCGGCAAGGCAACCTATCTGGGCGCCTCCAGCATGTGGACCTGGCAGTTTGCCAAACTGCGCGAACTGCAGCGTGCCAATGGCTGGGCGCAATTCCGCGTGATGCAGAACTTCTACAATCTGTGCTACCGCGAGGAAGAGCGCGAGATGATACCGTACTGCGAGGCGGAGGGTGTCGCACTGGTGCCGTGGTCGCCGATGGCGCGGGGCTTCCTGGCCGGCAACCAGCCCAAGGACGGCAAGGGCGCGACATCGCGCGGCCAGACCGACAAGATCGCGCAAGGCTATTTCGGCACCAGGCAGGACTATGCCGTACTGGCGCGGGTTGAAAAACTGGCAGCGAAACTGGACGTGAAACCGGCACAGATCGCTCTTGCCTGGGTGCTGGCCAAGGGCATCACGTCACCCATTATCGGTGCTACCAAACCACATCACCTGACCGATGCAGTTGCGGCAACTGACATTAAGCTGACCGATGTGCAGATCGCTTCGCTGGAAGCGCCCTATGCGCCACGTGCCGTTCAGGGCCACTCGTGACAAAGCGGCTTCTGATAGTTGCGCATGTGCCGTCGCCCAACACGGTGGCACTTCGTGACGCGGCAGTGCGGGGCGCCGCGTCGCCGGATGTAGCTGGTGTAGAAATCGTATCGAAGACGCCGTTCGAGGCGGGCCCGGACGATGTGCTGACCTGTGACGGCATCATCCTCGGCACCACGGAAAACCTCGGTTACATGTCCGGCGCCCTGAAGGACTTCTTTGACCGCACCTATAACGGGGTGATCGAGGAAAAGCAGGGACTGCCGCTGGGCGTCTATATCCGGGCAGGCCTTGACGGCACCGGCACCCGCCGCGCCATTGAGAGCATTACCGGGGGGTTACGCTGGAAGCTGGTGCAGGAGCCGATGATCCTGCATGGCGGATGGCAGGACGGTTTCACGCAACAGGTCGAAGAGCTTGGTCTCGCCATGGCGGCAGGGCTTGAGGCCGGGGTATTCTAAACCTCAAACAAGTTACGCCTTGCGGCCCATCCAGACGCAGAATGCCACTATCAGGGCAAAGCCAAAGGTAACGGCCGTCACGGTTTCACCGAGCAGGACCCATGATCCTGCCAGTGTCACGAATATCTGCAGCAACTGAACCTGCCCGGCCCTGGCTACACCGGCAAGTGCCATGCCGTTGTTCCAGAAGAAAAAACCCAGGAATTGCGAGAAGACGGCCACATAGGCGAACGCCAGCCAGGCGGAAGTTGACGCATTCCAGTTTACCTCGGGCAGGGACAACATCACCGGTATGATGATGATCGGCACCATGACCAGCAGGCACCAGGAGATCACCTGCCATCCACCCAGCCGCCTGGTCAGGTCGCCTGATATGGCATAGCCGACGGCGGCTGCGACAATGGAGCCCAACAGCCACAAATCGGCACCGTAAAGCTCACCGCCACCGGCGTTCAGCAAGGCAAACACAACCACAGCAACAGAGCCTGCAATGGCCCAGGCCCAGAATTTCAGCGACGGGTTTTCACCGGCAAACGCGATCGCGGCCGCTGCTGTCGCCAATGGCAGGATGCCCAGCACCACGCCACCGTGGCTTGCCGGGGCGGTTTGCATGGCGATGGCGGAAAACAGGGGAAAGCCGATAACGATACCGAATCCGGCAAGCAACAATTTCAACAGGTCGCGACGGACCGGGCGGGGTGAACGCGTCACACTCAGCATGATGCCTGCAATCACGGCGGCGACAATGGCCCGGCCCAGACCGACAAACACCGGTGGCAGTTCAGCCACGGCAATGCGGGTAAACGGCAGTGTCAGGCCAAAAATGACGACACCGGCAAATGCCAGCAAATAGCCCTTGGTGGTGTGCGACATGAAATCTTTGTAATTGATGTGGGAAACAGGTGCGAAACCTAATGGTCATCGGGTAGTCTGACAAGCAATGACGATATGGACGACAATCACTGAGATACTTCAGGCGGTGGGAGACAGTGTCAGCGAGGCATTGTCGCGCATTGTCGGTGCACCGCGTGAAAAACGCGATCCACAAAAATCCGTTGCCTTCACCATCGGTGTGATCGCGTTGTCTGCCAAGATGGCCAAGGCGGACGGGCTGGTCAGTGAAGCGGAAATTGCTGCGTTCCGCGAGATCTTCGTGATCCACCCGGAAGAAACCCAGAACGTGGCGCGGGTATTCAACCTGGCCAAGCAGGAAGTAACCGGCTTCGACAGTTA
>CALHUA010000063.1 GCA_938039915.1 uncultured Anderseniella sp. | reverse complement strand
CATCACGGAACATCACGCTGTCAAAATTCCGGTTGGCGTAGACCAGCGTGACGGTGCTTTCCGGTTCGTCCTGCAGCACGGTCTTGACGATGGACAAGACCGGGGTAATGCCTGAGCCTGCCGCGATCAGCAGATAGTCGTGCTTGCCGCCGGTTTCGGCCACAAAGCGGCCCTTGGGCGCCATGACTTCAATCCTGTCACCGGTCTTGAGGCCTTGCGCAAAGCTGGAAAACAGCCCGCCTTCGAGATGCTTGACGCCGATTTCCAGGCCGTCGTCAGGCCGGCAGCAGATCGAATAGGAGCGGCGCACTTCCTCGCCGTTCAAGTTCGCCCGCACGGTCAGGTACTGGCCCGGCTTGAAGGCAAATTCGGATTTCAGGGCATCCGGCAAATCAAAGCGGATGGCCGTCGCCTTGTCTGTCTGCGGGCGGGTGCCGGAGACCGTCAGTTCGTGAAATTGATCCTGAGCCATTTTCATTTCCTCAGATGCACTTGAAATAATCAAACGGCTCAGCGCACGCCTTGCAGGTATAGTGCGCCTTGCAGGCCGTGGAGCCGAATTCGGAGACTTTTGTCGTTTCGGAACTGCCACAGCGCGGGCAGGTGATGACGGTTTCGCCGAACAGCGCCATTTTCGAATTGCTGCCCCTGACCGGCGGGGCAATGCCATAGGCGCGCAGTTTTTCCGAGCCTTCCGGCGTGATCCAGTCGGTGGTCCATGAAGGTGTCATGACCCGTTCGATGCGCGCCTCAAAGCCTGCATCCAGCAGGGCTGCTTCAACGGCCAGTTCGATCGCCAGTACGGCGGGACAGCCGGAATAGGTCGGCGTCACATGAGCCACGGCCACACCGTCCTCAATGGTGACATCGCGCAGGATGCCGAGATCGGCAACAGTCACGCACGGCACTTCCGGGTCCGGTACGGCTGCTGCTGCGGCCCAGGCGCGGGCTGTATCGAGGTTGTCGGTTGTGGCGGGCTTGGCCATTGACGCTACCACTGCAGATTGGGGTAGGTGCGCTGCATGTACTGCAGTTCAGCCAGGATATGCCCCATTTCCTCGCCATGCTCACCGATGCGGCCACCGGTTTGCGGGTGGGCCACGTCCGGCACCTCAAGCAGGGCTTGCGCAAAGATGTTCGTGATGGTTGCCGTCCAGACCGGGCGCAGGGTTTCGACATCAGGCAATATGGCGTCTTCGGCACATGTTGCCATGGCAGCAGAGCCCTGGAACAGCTCGTCGGTATAGTGATGCAGGGCGACTACTGCCGCCTTGATGCGGTGGGCACTTTTCTCGGTGCCGTCGCCAAGCCGTACCACCCATTCGCCGCAGTGGCGCACATGATAGGCCATTTCCTTCTCCGCCTTGCCGGCAATGCCGCGCAGGGTCTCATCGGTTGAATTTGCCGACACCCATTGCCAGAACGGGTGCATGAAGGCGGCAAAGTACAACTGGCGCAAAATGGAATGGGCGAAATCGCCATTGGGCCGTTCCACCAGCAGGCAGTTCAGGTACTGGCGCTCAAGCCGCAGGAAGGCGAGATCGTCTTCACTGCGGCCGGCGCCCTCGATCTCTGCGGCGTAGGCATAAAGCGCGCGCGACTGGCCCAGCAGGTCGAGCGCCATGTTGGCAAGGCCCAAATCCTCTTCCAGCATCGGCGCATGGCCGCACCATTCGCTGACCCGCTGGCCGAGGATCAGATGATCATCCGCCAGTTGCAGCACCGCCTCGAACTGGTGTGAGTGGGTGATTGCAGCCCCGGTCATCACATGTGCCCCACTTCATCGGGAATGTCGTAAAAGGTCGGGTGCCGGTAGACCTTGTCATCGGCAGGATCAAACATTTCCTTGCCCGATGACGGATCCGACGCCACGATTTCGGCTGACGGCACCACCCAGATGGAATTGCCTTCGCCGCGTCTGGTGTAGACGTCGCGCGCCGACTGGATGGCGAGGCTGGCATCGGCGGCGTGCAGCGAACCGACATGCTTGTGATGCAGGCCGTTGCGCGGCCGGATAAACACTTCCCACAAGGGGGTCATTGGTTCAGGCACAGCGTTTCTCCATCCATAATTTGAGATTTGTCATGGCTTCCCACCCGAACACGTCGTCCGACGGTCCGTCAGCGTTGATCTGTGCGAGCTTCGCCATGGCTTCATCCAGTGTCGGTTGATGTCCGACAGGCACATGCCACATGACGAAATGGCGCTCCTGCATCGGCGTGAACCAGTTTTCGCGCAGCTTGTAGATCTGGGCATGGACGGTGCCGAAGGTGAAGCGCTCCAGGTCTTCCACGGTTTCCCAGACACTCAGGTTCGGGATAAGGGCAGGATCTTCATCAACCTGCATGTCCATGGCATTGCCGGCAACATCGTCTTTCAGTCGCCAGACAAATCCGGGCGAGCGTTCCGCCAGCGCGTTGATCCGGTCGAGATTGTTGACGAAGCCGGCAAACCGCCGATCATTCACATCGTACTTGGGGTAGGCCACATTCAGTTCTGCGATATGAGTTTCCATTATTCCGCTGCCACCTTGCGGGCTGCGCGCTTTTCGGCATGGGCAAGCGCTGCCTCGCGCACCCAGGCACCGTCGTCCCAGGCCTTCTTGCGGGCGGTGATGCGGTCACGGTTCATGCGTCCGCCGCCCTTGACCACGCGCCAGAACTCGTCCCAGTCGATGGGCCCGTGATCATAGGAGCCGCGGTCCTCGTTCCATTTCAGGTCCGGGTCGGGCATGGTCAGGCCGATGAATTCTGCCTGCGGTACCGTTGCGTCGATGAATTTCTGGCGCAGCGCGTCATTGCTGAAGCGCTTGATCTTCCATGCCATTGACTGATCGCCATGCTCGCTGTCGGCGTCATGCGGGCCGAACATCATCAGCGATGGCCACCACCAGCGGTTCAGCGCGTCCTGCGCCATGTCCTTCTGCGCCTTTGACCCGTGGGCCAGCTGCATCATGATTTCATAGCCCTGGCGCTGATGGAAACTTTCTTCCTTGCACACCCGGATCATGGCCCGCGCGTACGGCCCGAATGAACACCGGCACAGCGGGATCTGGTTCATGATGGCAGCGCCATCAACCAGCCAGCCAATTGCGCCGATGTCGGCCCAGGTCGGTGTCGGATAGTTGAATATGGAAGAGTACTTTGCCTTGCCGGACAACAGTTCTTCGGTCATCTGCTCGCGCGACACCCCGAGCGTTTCCGCAGCGGAATAAAGATAGAGCCCGTGACCGCCTTCGTCCTGCACCTTGGCGATCAGCGCAATCTTGCGCTTCAGCGTCGGCGCGCGGGTGATCCAGTTGCCTTCCGGCAGCATACCGACGATTTCGGAATGCGCATGCTGACCGATCTGGCGCACCAGCGTGCGGCGATAGCCTTCCGGCATCGGGTCATTGGGTTCGATTTTTTCTTCAGCGTCTATGCGCGCCTGAAACGCATCCAGAAATTCCTGCGTTTCTTCCGTTCGGCTGTCAGCGCCGATCAACCCCTGGGAATACATGAGCGTCCTCCATATTGGGTGCTATGTGTAACAAAAAATTCCTCAATTAGCAATATTTCGTAACACGTTAAATCGCAGTCGCAGGGCATCCGGTCGTGTCTGAGCCGGTAAGCCATTGTCATTCAACCAGTTTTCACTGCCGCGCAGCAGATCGTGATAAGTCTGCCTGACCAGTTTGCGTGCTTCATGGCCGATCCAGTCGGCAGGCAACAGGGCGTCCGGCAAGGCCGGATCGCGCAATACAATGCGCCGCCAGTCATGCAGCAGCAAGGTACGTGCTGCCATGGCCTCGCCGGGCGACAGGTTTTCAGGTGCTCCAAAAGACCGCCAGTCTGCGATAAAGGCAGTGTAATGGGCCGCATGATCGTCAAGCTTCCATAGTGACAGGAGGGAGGCCGGCAGGTCGGACCCGGTGCCGGAAATCACCAGCAGATCATCGGGCAGGGTGCTTGCACCACCGCCAGCCCGAAGCCAGGCCTTGCCGCCGAGGGCAACGAAACCGTGGTCACCGAGGCGTGTGGATGTCTCTTGCGTTTCTATGGCCACGGTCCAGTCACCGTCCCAGTCGCGCGCCGCGCCCGCATAGATGCGTTTTGTCGGTTCATCGAATGCGTCATGACCCTGATCCGTCAGCTTGTAGAAGCTTAACCGGCCTTCGCGTTCGCGTTCCACCCAGCCTTCACCGGCCAGCCGGGACAGGGCGGTGCGCACCGCGCCTGGTTCAATGTTCAACAGGCCCATGGCGTCCTGCAGGGTGCTCAAGGCAACGCGGCCCCCGCGCAGCGCCACCGCGTCACCGAAAAAAGTGATGATCAGCGACCACACCCGCAACCGTCCATTGCCGTGCAGCCGCGCGATATGGCGGTCAAGTTCACTATCGGCGTTGCTCATTTCACCCCTGTTGCGGTGGTTGTATCCTGACCCTAGTGTGTGCCGCATCCAACTACCGGGAACAAGACCATGAATGATAAGCCATCCAGTCACCACAGCCACGAGACGGAAGAAGATGTCCGAAATCGCGACATCAAGATCTGGGTGAACGGTGACCTTGTGCATCGCGATGAGGCGAAGGTATCAGTCTATGATTCAGGCTTCATGCTGGGCGACGGCATGTGGGAAGGCATGCGGCTCTATGACGGCAAGTGGGCGTTTTTCGACGAGCACATGGACCGGCTGTTTGGCAGTTGCAAGGCGGTCGGCATTGATATCGGCATGGACCGGGAGGGCGTGCTGGATGCCCTGACGCGCACCGTTGAGGCCAACGACATGGTCACCGATGCTCACTGCCGCCTGATGGTGACCCGTGGCATCAAGGACAAGCCGTTTCAGCACCCCAGGCTGTCGCGATCGGGCCCGACCGTGGTCATCATTATCGAACACTCGAAACCAAAGCAGGAAGTCCAGGCCCGTGGCCTGGCGCTTGTTACCGTGCCGCAGGTGCGCGGAACCCCGATGGCCCAGGACGCCAAGTACAATTCCCATTCCAAGCTGAACTGTGTGCTGGCCTGTCTGCAGGCCGAACGCATGGGCGCGGATGAAGCTCTGATGCTGGATCCGCATGGTTTCGTGAACACGACCAATGCCTGCAATTTCTTCATCGTCCGAAAGGGTGAGGTGTGGACGTCCACCGGCGACTACTGCATGAACGGCGTGACCCGCCAGAACATCATAAATCTGTGCCGTGCCAATGGCATTCCGGTAAGTGAGCGCAATTACTCGCTGGTTGACACCTATTCCGCTGATGAAGCGTTTCTGACCGGCACATTCGGGGCTCAGACCCCGGTAGCCTCTCTGGATGGCGTTAAAATCGGCAGCCATGACGGTGCCGGACCGGTAACCCGGCAGCTGCGGGCGCTTTACGCTGAGCTCGTGAAGCGGGATGTGAGTTAAACAACGGTCTTCATGGAGAAACCCGGCGCATAGACCAGCCGCACGGCTGTGATTGCGTCGTCAACCATCCAGGTGCTGCGATTGACGATGAACAGGGCAGCGTCCTCAGGGCAGTTGAGCAGCTCGCTTTCCGCTGCCGTTGCGTTGCCGGCGGAAAAAGTGAATTCGCCGCGTGACAGGGGCATGTTGCGAACCAGCCATTCGTTGGCGCTGAGCAACTCCAGGTCAGCGTCGAGAATCTCCGGCACGACGGCCAGGTTGATCCAGCGCTCTTCATAGGCAAACGGGTAAGTATCGGCTCGATGCAATGTCCATAAACCAAGAAGCGGCGTTGAGGCTGCCAGGCCGTAGTGTTGCTGCAATATGGCGGACGGAGCCAGGTCTTTGCGGTCCAGCACGTCGAAACTGTAATCCTTGCCGCGTGCTTCCACGTCCTGCCGGATAACCGGAATCTCAACCGTCGCCTTGCGCACCGGATTGAGGGCGACCCGCGTACCGGCCTTGCGCTTGCGGTCCAGCAGTCCGATGTCTGCCAGCTCCCGCAATGCCCGGTTGACCGTGGCGCGCGCGCATCCGAATTCTTCGGCAAGTTCAACTTCGCCGGGGATCAGGTCACCCGGCCGCCAGTGCCGGTCACTGATCCGGCGCATGACCTCCGACTTGATGCCTTGCCATGAATTTGTATCAGATTGAGTCACAATGTATTATTTAACATTCTTATTGTATCAATATATCGTTGAATAATTCGACCTCGAGCCAGATGATTGCCTTCATGAACACAGTGTCGACCCGCTGCCCATACATCTGAAACAAGCCCGTTGTCACCGGCGAAGATGAAGCTGTCGAGCAGGGCGTCGCCCGTACGCCCGGCAAGGTTCGGGTTGCCGGCATCGAGCGATACAAGGTCTGCCAGCCGGCCCGCCTCGATTGATCCGGAATTGCGCCCGGCAGCCTGGCCGCCGCCTGCGCAGACCCCTTCATAAAGTACCCTGCCGGTGGATTTTTCCGGCGTGGCCAGCATGGCCCTGCCCCTGTCGCGCAGGCGCTGCGAGTATTCCAGTGTCCTCAGTTCTTCAGCCAGCGAAATACGGATGTTGGAATCCGAACCGACGCCAAAGTGCCCGCCGGCATCCGCGTAGCGCACGCCATCGAATATGCCGTCTCCGAGGCTGGACTCGGTGATCGGACACAGTCCCGCAACTGCACCGGTGGTTGCCAGGCCGGTGGTTTCTTCCGGTGTCATCTGGGTGCAATGGATCAGGCACCAGCGCTCGTCGATCTTGTGATTGGATAAAAGCCAGTCAACCGGACGCTTGCCCCAGGCAGCCTCCACTTCCTCAACCTCGGCCACCTGTTCAGCAAGGTGCATGTGAATAGGCGTGTTTGTTGCCAGCCAGTTGGCAAATTTCAGCCCGTCCCGGCTCACCGCACGCAGGGAATGCGGCGCCACACCGACAATCGTGTCGTCAGGCAATGCTGCGGCCGCCTTGGCCGCTGCCTGCTGAAGCTTTGCGTATTTGTCCGGCGTATTGCCGAAGCGTATCTGACCCGCTCCCAGGGCACGTCCGTCACAGCCGCCGTGCTCATACAGCACAGGCAGCAATGTCATCCCGATCCCTGTATTCGATGCAGCGGCGCAAATCCTCTGGGAAAGCTCTGCGACATCATCATACGGCATACCATCGGGCTGGTGGTGCAGGTAGTGGAACTCGGCAACCGTCGCATATCCCGCCTCAAGCATTTCCATCTGCACAAATGCCGTGATGGCCTCGATGTGGTCCGGGGTCAGCTGATCGAGAAACCGGTACATCAGTTGCCGCCAGGTCCAGAAACTGTCCGACGGGTCGGGGCCACGCGCTTCGGTCAGGCCGGCCATGGCGCGCTGGAAGGCATGGGAGTGCAGGTTCACCGGTGCCGGCAGCAAGATGCCGGTGCGATGGCCTGTCGGACCGGTGTCTGCCTTCACCGATGCGATTGTCCCTGTTTCGTCTACGGTCACCAGCACGTGGTTTTGCCATCCGTCGGCGGTGAGTGCGGTTTCAGCCCAGATGTGCTGCATGGATAGGTTTCCGGCATTGACTCATATTATGTCTGCACATAATATCGAAATCACAGTAACATACAAGAGTGTCCGGCGTGTCGTCTTCCCAACAGCTATTGATAAACCTCAATCTGGCAAGCATGGTGGCAGGCACAGGCGCTTATGGCCTCGTAGAGGATGCGGCAATCGCCGTGGACGACGGTCGGATCGCCTGGTGTGGAAGCCATGACAGTGTGCCGCCGCAATATGCGGGCTGGCAGCGGCAAGACCTTGCCGGGCGTCTGGTCACGCCTGCCCTGATCGACTGCCACACCCACATCGTGTTCGGCGGCAATCGGGCCCGGGAGTTCGAAATGCGGCTGGAGGGGGCGACCTATGAAGAGGTTGCCCGCGCCGGAGGTGGCATTGTTTCGACGGTTTCCGCCACCCGAAGCGCAACAGAGCGGGAATTGCTGAATTCCGCCCTGCCGCGGATCGATGCGCAGTTGTCAGAAGGAGTGTCGGCGATCGAGGTCAAGTCCGGATACGGTCTGGACATTGAAACCGAGCTGACCATGTTGCGGGTGGCGCGTGCCATAGAGCAACACAGGCCGGTGCGGGTGAAGACGTCTTTTCTCGGCGCCCATGCCGTGCCCGCCGAATATCAGGGCAGGGCCGATGCCTACATAGACGATGTATGTATCCCGGCGCTGGAGAAAGCACATGCTGAAGGACTGGTTGATGCCGTTGACGGGTTTTGTGAGGGCATTGCTTTTATGTCTGCACAAATAGAACGAGTATTTGAAAAAGCTGATGAATTATGCCTTCCCGTAAAGCTTCATGCCGAACAATTGTCCAATCTCGGTGGCGCAAAACTCGCTGCGAGCCACGGCGCGCTGTCCGCCGACCATCTTGAGTATCTCGATGAGACCGGCGTAAAGGCCATGGCCGATGCCGGAACAGTTGCTGTTATCCTGCCAGGTGCCTTCTATACGCTGCGTGAAACCCAAATGCCGCCGATAGACCTGTTTAGAAAGCATAAGGTGGCCATGGCGGTGGCAACCGACTGCAATCCCGGATCCTCGCCCATGACATCGTTGCTACTGACCATGAATATGGCCTGCACCCTATTCCGCATGACACCGGAAGAAGCCCTGGCAGGAGCAACACGTAACGCGGCCAGGGCACTTGGCCTGGATGATACCGGCACTGTGGAAGCAGGCAAGCGTGCTGACCTGGCGGTTTGGGATGTCGAACATCCTTCAGAACTCGCCTATCGCATCGGCTTCAACCCGCTGCATAGCCGCATTTTTGCAGGAGTTGTACAATGACCAGGCTTATCTTGCAGCCGGGCAGCACCAGCCTGGCGCAGTTGCAACAGCTGTACCGGTCAGGCGCATCCGCGGTGCTGGATGATGGCGCCCGTGCCGCAGTGGATGCGGCAGCCGAGCAGGTCGCCCGCGCCGCGAAAGGCACAGAAGCTGTGTATGGCGTCAACACCGGCTTCGGCAAGCTGGCATCGGTCAAAATCAAACCGCAGGATACAGAGACCCTGCAGCGCAACCTGATCCTGTCGCACTGTTCCGGTGTCGGCGATCCAATCCCGACTGCGATTGCCCGGCTGATGATGGCCCTGAAGCTCTTGTCGCTGGGACGTGGTGCCTCGGGTGTGCGCTGGCTGGTCATTGAGCAGCTACAGGTCATGCTGGCCAAAGGCGTTACCCCGGTTGTCCCGGCTCAAGGGTCGGTCGGGGCTTCCGGAGATCTAGCGCCACTGGCTCATATGGCAGCAGCAATGTTGGGTGAAGGCCACGCCGAACTGGATGGCGAGACAATGCCTGCCGCTCAGGCTCTCGCCAAGGCGGATCTCAAGCCCATTGTGCTGGGAGCCAAGGAAGGCCTCGCCCTGATTAACGGCACCCAGTTTTCAACTGCCTTTGCGCTGGCCGGGTATTTCGATGCCCAGTGCAATGCGGAGGCCGCCATCGTGGCGTCGGCACTCAGCACTGATGCCGTCATGGGTTCAACCGCGCCCCTGCAACCGGAAATCCACGCGCTGCGCGGGCATCGCGGGCAGATTGATGTGGCCGCCGCCATTCGCGACCTGATGCAGGGTTCTGAAATCCGCGAAAGCCATCGTGATGGCGATACCCGGGTGCAGGACCCGTATTGCATTCGCTGCCAGCCGCAGGTCACCGGCGCGGCCATTGACCTGTTGCGCCAGGCCGGCCGCACCCTGGAAATTGAGGCGAATGCCGTCACCGACAATCCGCTGGTGCTGGCAGATGCCGGCCTGATCGTGTCCGGCGGCAATTTCCATGCCGAGCCGGTGGCCTTCGCAGCCGACCAGATGGCGCTGGCCATTGCCGAAATCGGCTCCATCTCGCAACGCCGCACGGCCGTCATGGTCGATCCGACCCTGAGTTTTGATCTGCCACCGTTCCTGACCCCCGATCCCGGCCTGAACTCCGGCTACATGATCGCCGAGGTGACAACGGCTGCCCTGATGAGTGAGAACAAACATCTGGCCAACCCGTGTTCAACCGACTCCACCCCCACCAGCGCCAACCAGGAAGATCACGTGTCCATGGCCGCGCACGGTGCCCGCCGCCTGATGCAGATGAATGCCAATCTGTCGAACATCATCGGCGTTGAACTGCTGTGCGCCGCGCAAGGCGTGGAGTGCCGGGCACCGTTGAAGACGAGCAACAAGCTGCAGACAGTGTTGGCCCGGTTGCGGCACGATGTACCATCGCTCGGCAATGATCGTTTCATGGCGCCTGAACTGGAACTGGCGGCTGGATTGGTAGCCGGCGGTGACATCTCACGCGCCGCCGGCAGCGAACAACTGATTGACTGGAAGGATTGACGCCATGACCACCAACCCGCGCCACAATCTGCGTGATGTGTATCCCGACACCGGCTCCGACATCACTGCAAAATCATGGTTGACCGAAGCCCCGATGCGGATGCTGATGAACAACCTGCACCCGGACGTGGCGGAAAACCCGCATGAACTGGTGGTCTATGGCGGCATTGGACGGGCGACCCGTACCTGGGCTGATTTCGACCGCATCGTCGCATCCCTGAAAACCCTGGAAGACGATGAAACCCTGCTGGTGCAGTCGGGCAAACCGGTGGGGGTTTTCAGGACCCACACAGATGCCCCGCGGGTTCTGATCGCCAATTCAAACCTGGTGCCGGAATGGGCCAACTGGAAGCATTTCAACGAGCTCGATCGCAAGGGCCTGATGATGTACGGCCAGATGACCGCCGGTTCATGGATCTATATCGGTACCCAGGGCATCGTGCAGGGCACCTATGAGACATTTGCGGAAGCCGGCCGCCAGCATTATGACGGCAGTCTCAAGGGCAAATGGATACTGACCGGCGGCCTCGGCGGCATGGGTGGTGCGCAGCCACTGGCAGCGGTCATGGCGGGCGCCTGTTGCCTGGCGGTTGAGTGTGACGAGACCCGTATCGATTTTCGCCAGCGCACCCGCTATGTCGATGAAAAGGCACAGACACTGGATGAGGCACTCGACATGATCGAGCGCTGGACAAAAGCCGGCGAGGCAAAGTCGGTC
>CALHUA010000062.1 GCA_938039915.1 uncultured Anderseniella sp. | reverse complement strand
GCGCCGGAGGTCATGCTTGATATACGCAATGTGTCGTTGTCGTTCGGTGGTGTGCACGCCATCAAGGATGTGAGCTTCAATATCCACAAGGGTGAAATTCGTGCGATCATCGGGCCCAACGGGGCCGGCAAGACCTCGATGCTGAACGTCATCAACGGGTTCTATCATCCGCAGGTTGGTGAAATCACATTCAAGGGCGAAACCCGTACGCAGATGCGGCCTTATGTTGCCGCAACGCAAGGAATTGCCCGCACGTTCCAGAACGTCGCGCTGTTTCGTGGCATGTCGACGCTCGACAACATCATGTCCGGGCGCACGCTGAAGATGCACAAGAACTTCTTCTGGCAGATGCTGCGCTTCGGCCCGGCCATGCAGGAAGAGGTCGAGCACCGCGAACGGGTCGAGGAAATCATCGACTTCCTGGAAATCCAGCATATCCGGCGGACACCGGTTGGCCGTCTGCCGTACGGATTGCAGAAGCGGGTTGAACTGGCCCGCGCGCTGGCGATGGAGCCGGAGCTGTTGCTGCTCGATGAACCGATGGCGGGCATGAACCTGGAAGAGAAAGAAGACATGTCGCGCTTCATATTGGATGTGAACGATCAGTTCGGCACAACGATTGCGCTGATCGAGCACGACATGGGGGTGGTGATGGATCTGTCGACACGGGTGGTGGTGCTGGATCACGGCGAGAAAATCGCAGACGGCACACCGGGAGAGGTCAGCTCCAATCAGGACGTGATTGATGCTTATCTCGGCGTAGCGCATTGACGGATCAGGGGAACAGGCAATAATGGATATTCTTTACAACATTCTGATCGACCCGTTTGTGCAGATGGGATCTGCGCCGGACTTCTTCCTGCAGGTGCTGTGGTCGGGGTTTGTGGCGGGAACGCTGTATTCGCTGATCGCGCTGGGTTTCGTGCTGATTTTCAAGGCATCCGGCGTGTTCAACTTTGCCCAGGGCATCATGGTGGTGTTTGCCGCGCTGACCCTGGTTGGCCTGTACCAGGCGGGTGTGCCGGCATGGCTTGCACTGATCCTGACCATCGGCGCGATGTTCGCGCTTGCATGGCTGGTGGAGCGCATTGTGCTGCGTAACCTGGTCAACCAGGAAGAAATCATCCTGTTCATGGCCACCATCGGGCTGAACTATTTTCTGATCGGGTTTGGCGAATACGTGTTCGGCGGTGAGCCGAAACCGATGATTGCCGCGGAACTGGGGCTGCCGACCGGATCGACGACCTTTGAACCGTTCGGCGGTATCGTCATCATCGAGCATCTGGATGTGGCCGCGGTCATCATGGCGATTGTGCTGGTAACCGCGCTGGCGGTCTTCTTCAACAAGACCCGCATCGGCCGGGCCCTGCGCGCCGTGGCCGATGACCACCAGGCGGCCCTGTCGGTTGGTATATCGCTCAACCAGATCTGGGTCATTGTGTGGTTTGCCGCCGGTATCGTGGCACTGGCCACCGGCATCATGTGGGGCGCGAAGTCAGACGTTTCGTTTGCCTTGCAGATTGTCGCCCTGAAAGCGCTGCCGGTATTGATCATCGGCGGGTTCACCTCCATTCCCGGCGCCATTATCGGCGGCCTGGTGATCGGCTTCGGCGAGAAGCTGTTCGAGATCTACTGGGGCGGCCTGCTGGGCAGCGGTGTTGAGGGCTGGTTTGCATATGTGATTGCTTTGATCTTCCTGCTGTTCCGGCCACAAGGGCTGTTCGGCGAAAAAATCATCGAGCGGATTTAGGGCGAGGCAGGAAATATGTTTTATCGTGAAGTAGGCCAGTTCAAGACGAACTACACTGCCGACAGCCAGGTGTTTCCGATCCTGCAGGACAAGATCGGCATTATCGCCATGCTGGTGATCGCCTATCTGGTCATACCCCTGGCCGGGAACGATTTTTTCATTACCACGGTGATGATCCCGTTTCTGGTGTTTACGCTTGCCACCATCGGCCTGAATATCCTGGTCGGTTATACCGGGCAATTGTCGCTGGGTACGGGGGCCTTCATGGGGGTAGGGGCGTATTCCTGTTACAAGCTGACCACGATTTTCCCTGATGTGAACATCATCATCATGGTGCTGTTGTCCGGGTTCTTTGCCGCGGGCGTCGGTATCATTTTCGGATTGCCGTCGCTGCGTATCAAGGGCTTTTACCTGGCGGTGACCACACTGGCGGCCCAGTTCTTTCTGGAATGGGCGTTTATCCGGATACCGTGGCTGTACAACTACAACGATTCCGGTGCCATCGAAGTGCCGCAGCGCGAAGGATTCGGTGTGGTCCTGTCGGGTGCTGCCGCGCTACCTGTGACCCGCTATCTGGTTGTGCTGTCCATCGTGCTGTTCATGACGTGGATTGCATCCAATATCATTCGCGGTCGCATCGGACGATCCTGGATGATGATCCGCGACATGGATATCGCAGCTGAGCTGATGGGGGTACGCCCATTATACGCCAAGCTGTCGGCATTTGCGGTATCGTCTTTCTATTGTGGTGTCGCGGGTGCCATGGGCGTGTTTTTCTGGCTGGGTGCAGCCGAGGTTGAGAGTTTCGATATCAATCATTCGTTCCTGTTCCTGTTCATGGCGATCATCGGCGGGCTTGGCTCGCTGATCGGCTGTTACATGGGTGCGGCTTTTATCTGGATCCTGCCGATCATAATTCGAGCACTGCCAGGCGTGCTGGGGCTGGACATTAACGCTGCAACCGTCGAGCACATCAACTTCATGATGATCGGTGGTATGATCATCTTTTTCCTGATCGTTGAACCACACGGGCTTGCCCGGCTGTGGCAGATCGCAAAAGAGAAACTCAGGACGTGGCCGTTCCCCTATTCCTGATATGAAAGATGAAGCATTTTTTGGGAGCAAGAAACTGAGGTGTCGTCAATCCGGGAGTACGGATCAGATGGCGCAAATTTTAACAAAAGCAACCGGATCCACGACGGGACGGTATTCAGGGAGGAAACCAATGAAGAAGCTTTTGATGACTGGTGTAGCCTTTGCCACTTTGGCTGGTGCTACATTTTCCACGGCCCCGGTCGCGATGGCCGAAGACACGATGTTCGTGCCTTCGCTGAGCTATCGTACCGGTCCGTTTGCAAGTGGTGGCACACCGCTGGCAAACGGTTATGCTGATTACTTCAACATGCTGAATGCCCGCGATGGCGGCATCGGCGGCGTCAAGATCGTCGTTGAAGAATGCGAGACCGGCTACAACGCCCAAAAGGGTGTCGAGTGCTACGAGTCCACCAAGGGCAAGGGCGCGCTGGTGTACAACCCGTATTCAACCGGCATCACATTGCAGCTTATTCCAAAAGCACCGGTTGACAAGATTCCGGTGCTCTCGATGGGTTACGGCCTGTCGGCTGCTGCTATCGGCGAGAAGTTCCCGTGGACCTTCACCTATCCGACAAGCTACTGGAGCCAGCTGTCATCGATCCTCAAGTACATCGATGCCAATGGTGGCCTCAAGGGCAAGAAGGTCGGCTTCATCTATCTTGATGTCGGGTACGGCAAGGAGCCTATCCCGCTGCTCGAGCAACTGGCAAAGGATCAGGGCTTCGAAATTGCCAAGTTCCCGGTTGGCGTGAAGGAAATGCAGAACCAGGGCTCACAATGGCTGAACGTCCGCAAGGAACGCCCTGACTACATGATCATGTGGGGCTGGGGTGCGATGAATGCCACCGCCGTCAAGGAAGCTGCCAAGATCAAGTATCCCCTGGATCAGTTCATCGGTAACTGGTGGGCAGGTGCGCATGCTGATCTGCGTTCAGTTGGTGAAGCAGGCAAGGGCTACAAGGCCGCCAACTTCTCCGGTGTCGGTACAGATTTCCCGGCACTTCAGGACGTGATCAAGCACGTTGTCGACAAGGGCGGCAGCCAGGTTGCCAGCAAGGATCTGGTTGGCGATGTCCTGTACAATCGCGGCCTGTTCAACTCCGTGCTGATTGCCGAGGGCATTCGCGCCGCTCAGGAAAAGACCGGCAAGAAAGTCATCACAGGTGCAGACCTGCGTGACGGTTTTGAACTGTTTGATCTGTCTGAAGCGCGTCTGAAAGAGCTGGGCCTTGAAGGCTTTACGGCTCCGATCAAGGGCTCGTGCAAGGACCATGAAGGCGCCGGATCCGTGTTCATCCAGCAGTGGGACGGCAAGGACTGGGTGAAAATCTCAGATCCGATTGCACCTGACACGGCTGTCGTGCGGCCACTTCTGGAAGCTGCGGCTGACAAGTACCTGTCGGACAAGCCTGAATGGAAGACGCAGACCTGCAGCTGATCGCAGTGACGTGGTCTGAAATTTAACAAAACTGCGCCGCCTGCCTTATCGGGGCAGGCGGGGCTGATTGCCCCCGCTACCCAATTGAAGGCGTTTGTCCATGGCCGAAACCCTTGCTGCCCAAGACACTGAAGCACAAGCTGCAGAACCTGTTCTGTCGATCAACAATATCGAGGTGATCTACAATCACGTCATTCTGGTGCTGAAGGGCGTTTCGCTGGATGTGCCGCTCGGCGGGATCACGGCTCTGCTGGGTGCAAACGGCGCCGGCAAGACCACGACCCTGAAGGCGGTGTCAAACCTGCTGCGGGCCGAACGTGGCGACGTGACCAAGGGTACCATTGAATTCAAGGGCGAGCGGTGCGACCAGCTTACGCCCAACGAGATGGTGAAACGCGGCTGCATCCAGGTGATGGAAGGCCGCCACTGTTTTGAACATCTGACTATCGAAGACAATCTCCTGGCTGGTGCCTTTACCCGGCGTGACGGTCGTGCGGCAATCGCCCAGGACCTTGAGATGGTCTATAATTATTTTCCACGGCTGCGTGAGCGACGCACTTCGCAGGCCGGTTACACATCAGGCGGCGAGCAGCAGATGTGTGCCATCGGCCGGGCGCTGATGTCACGCCCGACGACCATCCTGCTGGACGAACCTTCGATGGGCCTGGCGCCGCAGCTGGTCGAGGAAATCTTCGAGATCGTCAAGAAGCTGAATGAGAACGAAGGTGTGTCCTTCCTGCTGGCGGAACAGAATACCAATATCGCGCTGCGCTATGCCAAGTACGGTTATATTCTGGAAAACGGCCGTGTCGTGCTGGACGGCGAGGCCTCGGCGCTGCGTGACAATGAGGACGTGAAGGAATTCTACCTCGGTGTGTCGGGTGAAAACCGGCGCTCATTCAAGAATGTGAAAGCCTACAAACGGCGCAAGCGCTGGCTGGCCTGACGATGCCCGGCTGACAACCAAGCCGTTCAAGGTGATTTGGAACCGACACTATGACTTCGTATTTTGATGAGCTGGAAACGCGTGATCCCGAGGAACGCGAGGCGCAACTTTTCAAGGATCTGCCGGCTCAGATCGTATATGCGATGAGCGCGCCCGGCTGGAAACGCTACCTGGCGGATGTGCAACCATCCAAGATTACAAACAGACAGGCACTGGCGCAGTTGCCGGTATTGCGCAAGACCGACCTGAAAGACCTGCAGGCGGCAGAACCGCCTTTCGGTGGTTTCACCCCGGGCGGTCCGGAAACCTGGGGCAGGGTGTTCATGTCACCGGGCCCGATTTTCGAACCGATGGGCCTTTCCACCGACCCATGGCGCGGGGCGCGTGCGCTGTTTGCCGCCGGGTTCAGGCCGGGCGACATGGTGCACAACTGCTTCGCCTACCATCTGACACCGGGCGGTTTCATTCTTGACGAAGGCGCGCGTGCACTGGGCTGTGCAGTGATCCCCGCCGGCATCGGCAATACCGAACTGCAAATGGACAACATCGAGGCCCTGAAACCTGTCGGGTTCACCGGTACGCCTGACTTTCTGAAAATCCTGCAGGACAAGGCCGCAGAAGCCGGTCGCGATGTATCGTCGATCAAAAAGGCGCTGGTTTCAGGCGGGGCATTGTTTCCAAGCCTTCGGGAAGAATATGCCAGCCGTGGGGTCAGCGTGTTGCAATGTTATGCCACGGCAGATGTCGGCGTCATTGCCTATGAGAGTGAGGCAGTGGAGGGCATGATCGTCGACGAGGGCGTGATCCTCGAGATCGTGCGCCCGGGCACCAATGAGCCCGTTGCCGAAGGTGAGGTTGGAGAGGTGGTGGTGACCAACTTCAACAAGACCTATCCGATGATCCGCTTTGGCACCGGAGACCTGTCGGCAATTCTGCCGGGTGCCAGCCCGTGCGGCCGTACCAATCAGCGCATCAAGGGCTGGATGGGCCGGGCCGACCAGACCACCAAGGTAAAGGGCATGTTCGTTCATCCGTCGCAGGTTGCAGATATCGGCAAGGCCCATCCCGAGCTCGGCAGACTGCGCCTTGTCGTCGGGCGCTGCAACGAACAGGACACCCTGGTATTGCAGGCAGAATGCAGCGATCCGGCAGATGGACTGGCGGATGCGGTTGCCCAGACTATGCAGAAGATCTGCAAGATACGTGGACAGGTCGACCTTGTTGGCGTAGGTAGTCTGGAAAATGACGGGAAGGTGATCGCGGACGACCGTCCTGCCGCCGCCTGATCTGTTATCTTGTGAGAGCCGTACGCTAAGTATCAGTGCTCGTTGAGCCATGCTGCCACTTTAAAGACCGTCAGGTTTGTGGTTTTTGACCGTAAAACCTAAAACGACCCTGATTGAAAGCGATACTTCGAAGACGATGCTGGACAAATCCAACCAACATGCAGTTGTTCTGCCCGCCGACCATCCGCCAGTTGTCGGCGGCAAGATTGGTATTCTCATCATGAACCTGGGAACGCCGGAAGCCACCAGCTACTGGCCGATGCGGCGCTACCTGAAAGAGTTTTTGTCCGACCCGCGGGTGATCGAGACAAACCGGGCGCTGTGGTGGGTTATACTCAATGGCATCGTGTTGACATTCCGACCTAAAAAATCCGGTCATGCCTATGAGCAGATCTGGAACAAGGAGCTCAATGAGTCTCCCTTGAAAACAATCACCCGGTCGCAATCCGAGCAATTGACCAGCCTGTACTCGGGAAATACCGACATCGTGGTTGACTGGGCCATGCGTTACGGAATGCCACCGGTGAAGGAACGCATCGAGCATCTGAAAAGCCTGGGTTGTGACAAGGTCCTGCTGTTTCCGCTCTACCCGCAATATTCAGCCACCACAACCGCAACGGCGCTCGACAAGACCTATGACGCGTTGAAGGAGATGCGGTGGCAGCCGGCCATTCGCACCGTGCCGCCCTATCATGATGACCCGGCATATATCGACGCACTTGCAACCAGCCTGAAGACACACCTGAAGTCCATTGACTACAAGCCGGACGTCGTTGTGGCGTCGTTCCACGGGCTGCCGAAGTCGTACCTGTTGCGCGGTGATCCCTATCATTGCCATTGCCAGAAGACCGCCCGGCTTTTGCGTGAGCGAATGGGCATGAAGGAAGGCGAGTTGATCATCACCTTCCAGTCCAGGTTCGGGACAGAAGAATGGCTGCAACCCTATACCGACAAGACAATTGAGCAACTGGCGCTGGACGGGGTCAAGAACGTCGTCGTCATTACACCGGGCTTTTCATCGGATTGTGTTGAAACGCTTGAGGAAATCGCCATCGGTGTGATGGAGACATTCATGGAGAACGGCGGAGAGAATTTCTCCGTGGCGCCATGTCTCAATGACAGCAAGGCGTCGATCAAGATGCTGAAGCATCTGATTGACCGGGAGTTGTCCGGCTGGGTTTGATGACGGTCTGCCGACTGTTTATGCAAGCTGACGAATTTGCGCCGGGCACAAGGCGAATCAAAGTAGTTTTTAACCAATTTCATCCAGTCTGCCGCGAAATGGCGGGTGGTTGCGCCTTTTCAGATGAGGATTGGTTTTATGCTTGAAGGTTTCAGTGTTTTCGTACTGGTGCTGCTGGTGCTGGCAGTTATCACCCTGTTCAAGTCGATTACGACTGTGCCGCAGGGCTTCGAATATACGGTCGAACGATTTGGCCGCTATATCAAGACGCTTGGCCCGGGACTTGGTATTATCCTGCCGTTCATAGACCGGGTAGGGTCAAAGATGAACATGATGGAACAGGTGCTGGAGGTGCCGAGCCAGGAGGTCATCACCAAGGACAATGCGATGGTGCAGGTCGATGGCGTGGCCTTCTTTCAGGTGCTGGATGCAGCCAAGGCGACCTATGAAGTCAACCGGCTGGAAAATGCCATCCTCAACATCACCATGACCAACATCCGTACCGTGATGGGGTCGATGGACTTGGACAGCCTGCTGTCGCAGCGTGACGACATCAATCATGCAATTCTGGGCGTAGTCGATCAGGCAACCTCGCCCTGGGGCGTGAAGATGACCCGCATCGACATCAAGGACATCAATCCGCCGCGGGACCTGGTTGATTCCATGGCCAGGCAGATGAAGGCGGAGCGTGACAAGCGGGCCGCCATACTGGAGGCGCAGGGTGCGCGCGAATCGGCCATTCTGAAAGCAGAAGGTGAAAAGCAGGCGATCATGCTGGATGCCGAAGGCCGGCGTGAAGCGGCGTTCCGGGATGCCGAGGCGCGCGAGCGTGCGGCTGAAGCGGAAGCAAATGCCACACGCATGGTATCGGTTGCCATTGCCGAAGGTGATGTCCAGGCGGTAAACTACTTCGTGGCCAACAATTACATTTCGGCGCTGGAAAGCATCGCCAAGTCACCGAACCAGAAATTGCTGATGCTGCCGGTGGAAGCCTCCAGCGTTATCGGGTCGATTGCAGGCGTAGCTGAAATCGCCAAGGAAGCCTTTGGTGAAGGCGGCGGTGGCGCACAGCGGACCGGCAGCGCGCAGCGCGGCGCAGGCGTGCCGAAGGTGAAGCAGTAAGGGCGACGATAAATGGCTGAAATTATGGATTTTTTTGGCGATTGGACCTGGTGGATCATTGCCGGTGTGCTGTTGGTCAGCGAACTGGTTGCGACCAGCATAGTTCTCGTCTGGTTTGGTCTGGCGGCATTGACCGTGGGCCTGGCCGACCTGTTCCTTGGTCTTTCATGGCAGGTCGAGGTTATCGTCTTCGTGGTGCTCTCGGTGATCTACCTTCTGCTCGGACGGCGCTATGTCAGAACGCGGGCCACCGATGAGGCCAACCTGCCATACCTGAACCAGCGCGTGAACGCATATGTCGGTCGTACCGCTGTACTGCATGAAGCCATTGAGAACGGCGAGGGCAAGGTACGCATGGATGATGCGTTGTGGCGGGTGACCGGCACGGATGCACCGGCCGGATCCAGAGTGCGCATCACCGGCGGGTCCAATATGGTGCTTGAAACCGAGCCTGCGTAAGGCCGGTTGATACCCGACTCAATCCAGATCGCCGTTGTTTGCGATAATCTGTTTCAGCACAGCTGCAAATTGCGGGCTTATGTCTGCGCGTGACAGGCCGAGCGCGACATTGGCGGCCAGAAAGCCGACCTTGTCACCGCAATCATACGTGGTGCCCTTGAACTTCAGGCCATAAAAATCCTGCTGACCCATCAGTGTGAGCATGCTGTCGGTCAGCTGAATTTCTCCACCGGCGCCGGCGGTTTGCTTGTCCAGCAGGTCGAATATTTCCGGTTGCAGAATGTAGCGGCCGGAAATGATGAGATTTGAGGGCGCATCCTCGTGCTTCGGCTTCTCAACCATCGAGGTAATTTCAAAGCCGGCACCGGCATCGGCGCCAACGCCCACCACACCGTATTTATGCACCTGGTCCCGGGGCACCTCTTCCACGGCGATGACATTGCCGCCGTGGGCGTCATAGACCTCCGTCATCTGTGCCAGGCACCCGGGCGATCCGTGAATGAACATGTCAGGCAGCAACAGCGCAAACGGTTCGTTGCCGACAAGTTCACGGGCACACCACACCGCGTGGCCCAGACCGAGCGGTTCCTGCTGGCGGGTGAAACTGGTCTGGCCCGCGCCGGGCAGGTCCGACTGCAGGATTTCCAGTTCAACATCCTTGTTGCGGCGTTTGAGCGTTTCTTCAAGTTCAAACTGCTTGTCGAAGTGGTCCTCGATAACCGCCTTGTTGCGGCCGGTCACGAAGATGAAGTGCTCAATGCCGGCCTCGCGCGCTTCGTCGACCGCGAGCTGGATGACCGGACGGTCGACAATCGTCAGCATTTCTTTCGGCACGGCCTTGGTCGCCGGCAGAAACCGGGTGCCAAGTCCCGCCACGGGAAATACAGCCTTTTTGATTTTACTGGTCATCGCGGTAACACCGTCCCCTTAATCGCCCGGTTTGAATGCAAGCTTGAACAGTAAAGCTTTCTAAACGGTTTGTTTGGGTTTTGTTAGCACAATCAGCCTTCATCCAGAGTCCGTGATTCGGACCAAAACTGACAAAAACAACCTGGGAAGCAATTCGATAATGAGTGTTCTGGTCACAGGCGGCGCAGGCTATATCGGCTCGCACATGGTGCTGGCGCTGTGCGATGCAGGCCATGACGTCGTTGTGATTGACAACCTGTCTACCGGAATGTCGTGGGCAGTGGCACCGCAGGCCCGGTTGATCGAAGGCGATATCGCGGATGAGGAGTTGGCGCTGACGGTCATCAACGAACACAGTGTGGATGCCATCATTCACTTTGCGGGCTCGATCATTGTGCCCGACAGCGTGTCTGATCCGCTGGGCTACTATCTGAACAATACCGTCAAGTCGCGCTCGCTGATCCACAGCGCCGTGAAAGCCGGTGTGCCGCACTTCATTTTTTCCTCGACGGCTGCGGTTTATGGCAACCCGAAGCGCGTGCCGGTGAGGGAAGATGATGATTTGTTGCCCATCTCGCCCTATGGCACATCAAAACTGATGACCGAGCTGATGTTGCGTGACGCGTCCATTGCGCATGACCTGAGCTATGTCGCGCTGAGATACTTCAACGTGGCAGGCGCAGATCCCAAAGGCCGCAGCGGCCAGTCAACGCCGCAGGCAACCCATCTGATCAAGGTGGCATGCGAGACAGCATTGGGCCAGCGTGATCATCTTCAGGTGTTTGGTAAGGACTATGACACCCATGACGGCACCTGTTTGCGCGATTACATCCATGTCAGCGATCTTGTGCGGGCCCATGTCGATGCGCTGACATATTTGCGCAGCGGTGGTGAGAGCCAGGTTTTCAACTGTGGATATGGTCGCGGTTATTCGGTGCTCGATGTCCTCGGCGCGGTGGAACGGGCTGCTGGTCATGCCCTGGATGTGCGCGATGCGCCGAGGCGGGCTGGCGATCCGGCGGAAATCATTGCAGATGCCGACCGGGCGCGGTCGGTACTTGAATGGCAGCCTCAACATGACGATCTGGATTTTATCGTGGCAAGTGCTCTTGCCTGGGAAAAACACCTGCAACAGCGTAATGGCTGATGCAGGAGCTTGGTGGAAGAATGAAAAAACCTGGATTTTCTCTTCGTGGAGTTGCGGCACTGTCGGTCTTGCTGGCAGGTCTGGGGCTTGGCGCACCTGCGTCGCGCAGCCTGGACATTGGCGCGCTGGAAGCCCTGAGCCGTAATGCGGCGTTTGACCAGTTTGTCGAAGACCTGTGGCCGGAAGCACGGCGCAAGGGTATTTCGTCCAAACTCTACAGGCAGGCATTCGCCGGTGTGACGCCTGATCCTCGCATATTCGCGCGCCAGACCAGCCAGGCTGAATTTTCAACGCCGATCTGGACCTATATTGACAAACGCGTGTCTGCGGAACGGATTGCCCGGGGCAAGTCGATGCAGAAAACCCATGCAAGCGCCCTGCAGGCGGTTGAGCGGCGCTATGGTGTCGACAAGTACATTGTCGCATCGATCTGGGGCATGGAGACCAATTTCGGCAGCTATACCGGCAAGATGAGTGTCATTCGCTCGCTTGCCACCATGGCGTTTTCCGGCCAGCGCAAGAAATACGGCCGCAAGCAGCTGCTGGGCGCGCTGGATATTCTGCAAAGCGGCGATATTTCACTGGACCAGTTTACCGGTTCCTGGGCCGGCGCAATGGGACACACCCAGTTTATTCCGCTGACCTATAATGCCTATGCCGTCGACATGACAGGCGACGGCAAGCGCGACATCTGGAATTCGGTTCCAGATGCGCTCGGATCAACAGCCAACTATCTGAAGAAACGCGGCTGGAAGAACCATATGCCGTGGGGTTGGGAAGTCCGGCTGCCGCGGGGTTTCAACTATCGCATGGCCGGCAAGAAGGGCACACGCTCAATTGCTGCATGGGCAAAACTGGGTGTGAAGCCTGCTGCGCAGCGCAGGTTCGGTGTTGCCA
The DNA here is from genome assembly GCA_938039915.1 of uncultured Anderseniella sp. GTDB lineage: Bacteria > Pseudomonadota > Alphaproteobacteria > Rhizobiales > Aestuariivirgaceae > Anderseniella. The sequence goes on along the minus strand of CALHUA010000062.1, from coordinate 2,715 downwards.
ATGCCCGCGCCAGGTTGCTGCTGCCGGTCGGCAGGCACGGACCTGCATTCCTGGTTACGCGGAATTTCGATGCCATTCTCGCCTATAACAGGTCAATTTCGTATGCACTTGCCGTGGCGCACCTGGGAGACAGGCTGGCCGGCCGGGGTCCGTTTGTTACCAGTTGGCCGACAGACCTCAAACTTCTGTCGCGGTCTGACAACCGTGAACTGCAGAGGCTGTTGAGTGCGCGTGGCTTCAATACCGGCGGAACCAGCGGCACAATCGGTCCGCGCACCCGCAGTGCCATCAGCAGTTATCAGCACCGCATTGGCCAGACCCCTGACGGGTATGCGGATGCAAGATTGCTTGAGCGGTTGCGTCGCGGCCTGTAGACTGCGGTCCATGAATCAGTTTTTGAACATGTGCCAGCGGGTTCTGGCGGCGCTGGTGTTGATATGTCTGGCGAGTGTTCCATCGCACGCCCAGCAGGCAGATGAAGCGCCGGTGGTTGAAAGTGCGGCGCAATCCAGTTACCTGCCGGCGCGCAAGCAGGTTTATGATATCGTCATAATGGGTGATGTTCTGGGCACTGGCCTGTGGGCCGGCATGAACCGGTTTGTTGAGACCGAAGACCGGGTGACCGTCACAGGCCGTATCCAGGAAAATTCCGGACTTGCCCGCCCAAAGCTCTACAACTGGGCGAAAGCAGCGGACAATCTGCTTGAATCCCGGCCCTTCGATATTGCGGCAATCATGCTGGGGGCAAACGATGCCCGCGACATCAACTCGCCTGAAGGTTTTCTGAGGTTCGGTACCGACGAATGGCGCAAGGCCTATGCCGAACAGATCAATGCGCTGGTAAGTGCACTGAAAAAGCACAAGGTAGCGATCTACTGGATCGGTGTGCCACCGATGCGGCGCAAGAGCTATGACACAGCCATGAAAGTTGTTGCCGAGGTCGAGAGGCAGGTCATGGCGGAAAGAGGCGTACGCTATATCGATCTGCGGTTGTTGCTGGCTGACAGTGATGACAGATACACGGATCGTGGCGATGATGGTACCGGCACGATTGTGCGGCTTCGTTCGCGCAATGGCGTCAAGTTCATTGCAGGCGGCAATGACCGGCTCGCCGTTGAGCTGATGAAGCTGGTGCGGGCCGACATAGCCATCGGCGATGGGGCCGGCGGTGGTCCGGCGGTAGTTCCCCTGCAGGAAGAGGTGATACTGACGCCGGAAGAACTGGCGGCACTGCCTGCCTTTGTGGCGGAACGCCCTGGTACCGAGGCGCCGGTGAAGATAGAGCCTGCCCAACTGCCGGGCCTGAATTATACCGAGATTGCGCGGGTCAACGAAGATGCGATCAAGCGGGCTGAAAGGGAAGGGCTGACCCTGTTCGACAAGGTTCGCAGTTCAACCGTACCGGGCAGCGCCGCCCGGCTGTTGTTCAGGGATGGTGTCTGGCCGGATGCGCCTGCGGATCGATTTGACTCGTTTTCCGTTGCCAAGGATCCAGCCAGCACTGCCCAGTAGATCAGGTCGCAGTGGACCTGATCCTGCCTGGTCCTACCTGGGCAGGGTGGACGCTCCCATCAGGAAGTCATCGATCGAGCGGGCAGCCTGGCGGCCTTCACGGATCGCCCAGACAACCAGTGATTGACCGCGGCGCATGTCGCCTGCGCTGAACACTTTCCAGCGGTTTGTCTGGTAGGCCTCGGTGTCTGCCTTGACATTGCCGCGCCCATCGAGCGAGACGGACAGTTGCTTCAGCATGCCTTCGTGCACCGGGTTCACAAACCCCATGGCCAGTAAAACCAGGTCGGCAGGCAATTCAAATTCGCTGCCGTCGACAGGTTTCATGGCGCCGTCTACCCGGGTTCCGTGCAAGGTCTTGACTTTGCCCTTGTCACCGGAGAAATGCGTGGTCATGACGGCGAAATCACGCTCTGCGCCTTCGGCTTGGCTGGACGAGGTGCGCATCTTCAACGGCCAGTGCGGCCAGCTCAGCGCCTTGTTTTCCTTCTCCGGCGGTGCTGCCATGATTTCCAGCTGTGTCACAGACAGGGCGCCCTGCCGGAACGATGTCCCGATACAGTCGGAGCCGGTATCGCCGCCCCCGATCACCACGACATGCTTGCCGCCGGCCAGTATGGGCATGACGTCGCCGAGGTCTTCACGCCCGATGCGCTTGTTCTGCTGGCGCAGGAAATCCATGGCAAAGTGCACACCGTCCAGTTCCCGGCCCGGAACGGCCAGGTCGCGCGGGTCTTCCGAGCCACCGGCCAGCAGCACGGCGTCATGGTTACGCTCCAGATGGGTAATGTCGGTGTCGACACCAACATGACGGTTACAGTGGAATGTGACGCCTTCCGCCTCCATCTGCTTCACCCTGCGGTCAATCAAATGCTTGGACATTTTGAAATCGGGGATGCCATAGCGCATCAGACCACCTGGCTTGGCCTGTTTTTCGTAGACGTGAACATCGTGCCCGGCGCGGGCAAGCTGTTGTGCGGCAGCCAGGCCTGCGGGGCCTGAACCCACGATGGCGACCTTCTTGCCGGTCTTGTCGTCCGGGATTTCCGGTACAATCCAGCCTTCTTCCCAGGCCCTGTCGACAATCGCGCATTCGATGGTCTTGACGGTCACCGGGATGTCTTCGATGTTCAGTGTGCAAGAGGCTTCGCAAGGCGCCGGGCAGATGCGTCCGGTGAATTCCGGGAAGTTGTTTGTGGAATG
>CALHUA010000061.1 GCA_938039915.1 uncultured Anderseniella sp. | reverse complement strand
ACCGGATAACAACACCCTGGTGATTGAAGGACAGCAACTGGTGACGGATGTGGAGGCACCGAAAGGCAGCCCCCTGAGCCGTGTCTATTCCGGCTGGCGCTTCCGTTCGCCGGAAACCCAGGCGTTTGAAATGGACGATTTTGAAAATCCGGCATTTCCGGCGGTAGAGCAGGGTGAGACCCTTTGGAGCACTGTGGACGGCGAAGCAGGCAAGTCCTGCGCCACCTGCCACAGTGATGCGTCGGAAACCATGAAAGGTGTTCGTGCCTCCATGCCGAAGTGGAACGAGAAACTTGGCAAGCCGCACACCCTGGAAACCCAGATCAATGCCTGCCGGACTGACAACATGAAAGCTGAAGCATGGAAATGGGAAGCACCCAACATGCTGGCCATGACAGCTTATGTCGGTCTGCAGTCACGCGGCATGCCGGTGACCGTCAAGACCGACGGGCCAATGCAGTCATGGACCGACAAGGGCAAGGAGCTGTATTACACCCGCGTCGGCCAGCTCGACATGTCATGCGCCAATTGCCATGAAGACAATTACGGCAAGATGATCCGCGCCGACCATCTCAGCCAGGGACAGATCAACGGGTTCCCGACCTACCGCTTGAAGTGGGGTGGTTTGGGCTCCATTCACCGTCGTTTCTCCGGCTGCATGAAGAACATCCGCGCAACCCCGTACAAACGCGGATCGGACGAGTTCATCGCGCTTGAAACCTACCTGGCATCTCGCGGAGCCGGACTGTCGGTGGAAACACCCGCCGTGCGCAACTGACCGTCATCTGACAACGCTTACGGTGGGCATTTTTTTGCAAGATGCCCACCCTTTTTTTACCCAAATGCAGGGGCCAGGCACGGAAAACCCCTGAAAAACGGAAACTAACCGAGGGTTTTGGCCATGTTCACCAGACGCGACTTTCTGCAATATACCGTCAACGCCGGCGTCGCGCTTGGTGTGGCAGGCTACGGCGCCAACATTACCCGTGCGCTGGCGCAGCAGAAACTGACGCAGGATGACCTGCTGAAGTTTGACGCCAAGGGCCAGATTACCCTGCTTCATTTCACCGATGTGCATGCCCAGTTGAAGCCGGTCTATTTCCGCCCGCCGGATACCAATATCGGCATCGGCGACTATGCCGGTATTCCACCGCATCTGGTCGGTGAAGAGTTCCTCACCCACTTCGGCATCGAGAAGGGTTCACCGCTGGCTTATGCCCATACCATGGTCGACTATGAGGAACTGGCGCGTGCCTACGGCCGTCTGGGCGGGCTGGACCGGACCGCAACCCTGGTGAAGGCAATCAGGGCGGAACGTGGTGATGACAAGGTGCTGTTTCTGGATGGCGGTGACACCTGGCAGGGCTCGTATACGTCGCTGAAAACCAATGGCCAGGACATGGTCGACTGCATGAAACTGCTCAAGCCTGATGCGATGGTCGGACACTGGGAATTCACGTTCGGTGAAGACCGGGTCAAGGAAATCATAGGCGACATGGGCTACGCTTTCCTGGCATCCAACATCTTTGACAATGAGTGGGACGAGCCGGTGTTCGAAAGCACTGCCATGTTCGAAAAGGGCGGGGTCAAGGTCGCTGTCATCGGCCAGGCGATGCCTTACACGCCGATTGCAAACCCGCGCTGGATGTTCCCGAAATGGTCATTTGGCATCAGGCCGGATACGTTGCAGGAAAACGTCGACAAGGCCCGCGCTGACGGTGCCGAGGTCGTGGTCTTGTTGTCCCATGACGGCTTCGATGTCGACCGCAAGCTGGCGAGCGTGGTCAACGGGATTGATGTCATTGTGACCGGTCATACGCACGATGCCATCCCGCAGGCGATTGAAATCGGCAACACCTTGTTGCTGTCGTCGGGTTCGCACGGGAAGTATCTCGGCCGTATCGATCTTGAGGTGAAGGACGGCAAGGTCGTTGGTCACTCGTCAAACCTGATCCCGGTGTTTTCCGACGTCATTCAGCCCGACGCCGAGATGGCGGCAAAAATCGACGAAGTGCGCAAGCCTTATGAAACCGAGTTGAACCGGGTCATCGGCAAGACCGAAAGCCTCTTGTATCGCCGCGGCAATTTCAACGGCACATGGGACGACCTGATCTGCCAGGGCATCATCGAACAGCGCGATACGCAGATCGCCCTGTCTCCGGGCTTCAGGTGGGGCACCACGCTGCTACCTGGCCAGGATATCACAATTGAGGACCTCTACACCGAAACCTCGATGAGTTACCCGTCCGTCTATCGGCTGGAGTTCACCGGGACGCAGATGAAGGAAATTCTCGAGGACGTGTGTGACAACCTGTTCAACAAGGACCCGTTCTTCCAGCAGGGAGGTGACATGGTTCGCGTTGGCGGCATGAGCTACACCTGTTCGCCCAACGCGGATATCGGCGGGCGTATTTCCGATATGCGCCTGATAGCCACGGGAGAGCCGCTGGAAGCGGACAAGAAATATGTCGTCGGCGGCTGGGCGTCGGTCAACGAGAACGTAGAGGGCCCGGCCATTTATGACCTGATGGAAAAGCACATAACCGCCAAGCAGGTGGTCAGTCTGCCCGACCAGCCCACGGTGAAGGTGAATATGTGATGCCTTTGCACTTTAATATTCATATAAATGAATGTATAATACATGTCAGCACGAGGAGTGACGCTCATGTCTGATGAAACAGGGAAATCAAAAACCAAAACCAGCCGCCGCCGCTTCCTGGGCGCAGGGCTGGCACTTGGCGGTGCCGCGATTGCGGGCAGGGCTCATGCCAGCGAAGGTGAGGCTGCCATCCTCGAAAAGAAGGACTGGAACCAGTACCTCGGGGACGGTGTTGACGCGCGGCCCTATGGCCATCCGTCCGAGTTTGAAAAATCCGTTGTGCGCCGCAATGTTGCATGGCTGACGGCAGACCCGGTTTCATCGGTCAATTTTACGCCGCTGCATGATCTCGATGGCATCATCACACCCAATGGCCTGTGCTTTGAACGTCATCATGCCGGCATAGCCGAGGTCGATCCTGCCGAGCACCGGCTGATGATCAATGGACTGGTGGACAAGCAGATTGTCTTCACCATGGCCGACATCATGCGGTTCCCGCGGGAAAATCGGGTGTATTTCCTCGAGTGCGCCGCCAATTCCGGCATGGAGTGGCGCGGCGCCCAGCTCAATGGCTGTCAGTTCACCCACGGCATGATCCACAATGTCATGTACACCGGTGTGCCGCTGAAGCTGCTTCTGGAAGAGGCAGGCGTTAAAACCAATGCCAAATGGATCATGCCGGAAGGTGCCGATGCCTCTGCCATGACGCGCTCGGTACCTCTGGCCAAGGCCATGGAGGATTGCCTGGTTGCCTTCAAGATGAACGGCGAGGCGCTGCGCCCGGAACAGGGTTATCCGCTGCGCCTGGTCGTGCCCGGATGGGAAGGCAATATGTGGGTCAAGTGGTTGCGCCGCCTCGAAGTCGGCGATGAACCCTGGCATCACCGCGAGGAGACATCGAAATACACCGATCTGCTGGAAAACGGCAAGGCACGCCGGTTCACCTGGGAGATGGACGCTAAATCGGTCATCACCAATCCCAGCCCGCAAGCTCCGTTGCTGCACAAGAAAGGTCAGACGGTCATCACCGGCATTGCCTGGTCCGGGCGCGGCACCATAGACCGGGTGGATGTGTCCGTTGACGGTGGCCGCAACTGGATGCCGGCACGTATCGATGGGCCGAGCCTGGATAAATCCATGCACCGTTTTTACCTGGATTTCGACTGGGACGGGTCGCCCCTGCTGCTGCAGTCCCGGGCCGTGGATTCCACCGGCTATGTGCAGCCGACCAAAAACCAGTTGCGCGCCGAACGCGGCACCAATTCCATCTACCACAATAACGGTATCCAGACCTGGCACGTCAAAGCCAATGGCGAGGTTGAAAATGTCGAAGTTTCTTAAGTCTGCCTTCGTTGCGCTGTCGATGCTGGCTGTTGCCACTCCGGCAATGGCCGGCAAGTTCGACCTGGGACGCGAAGCTACAGCAGCCGAAGTTGCTGCCTGGGATATCGATATACGCCCCGATGGCCAGGGTCTGCCAGAGGGCAAGGGAACCGTGGCCCAGGGCGAAGAGATATATGCCGAAAAGTGCGCCTCATGTCATGGCGACTTCGGCGAGGGCATTGATCGCTGGCCGGTGCTGGCCGGCGGACAGGACAGTCTCAAGAGTGAACGACCGGTCAAGACAATTGGCTCCTACTGGCCATACCTGTCGACGGTGTTCGACTATGTCAACCGCGCCATGCCGTTTGGCGAGGCCCAGTCGCTCGAGCCTGATGAAGTCTATGCAATCACCGCTTATCTGTTGAACCTCAATGATGTTGTGGATTCAGATTTCGAACTGTCGAAGCAGAACTTCGTCAAGACCCGGCTGCCAAACGAAGCCAACTTTATTGCCGATGCGCGTCCTGACACACCGGTTGTTGCCAAAGGGACAGAGCCGTGCATGAAAGACTGCAAACCCGATGCCGTGAAAATCACCGGCACGGCGCGGGTTCTGGACGTAACTCCAGACGAAGCGAAAAAGCAGACCGGCTCGCTGGATTGAAGCAACTGGCTTTTTCTGTATCTTGAAGGCGTGCGGATTTGATGTAATTCAAACCGGCAGTGTCGGGATCAGGAATACTCAACATATGAACTTTCAATCCAGTTCAGACCATGCCGCCGTGATTGACGGTGTGACGCGGGTCTGTCAGGCGTTTGACGACAAGTACTGGCTTGCGCGCGACAGTGACGGCGAGTTCCCGTTCGACTTCCATGCTGCCATGGCCGCCGGTGGCTGGCTCGGGATCACCATGCCTGAACAGTATGGCGGTTCAGGTCTTGGTGTCACCGAAGCGGCCCTGATGATGAAGACGGTTGCAGCATCAGGCGGTGCGCTAACTGCAGCCTCTGCCATCCATATCAACCTGTTCGGCCCTCATCCGATCGTGGTGCATGGTACTGAAGAACAAAAGCAGCGCTGGCTGCCACGGTTGATCAGCGGGGATGATCGTACCTGCTTTGGCGTTACCGAGCCGGATGCAGGCCTCGATACGACCCGGATCAAGACTGTCGCCAAGCGTACAGGCGACGGCTATGTGGTCAACGGTCAGAAGATCTGGACATCGACGGCCCAGCACGCCACCCACATCATGTTGCTGGCGCGCACCACGCCTTATGAAGAGTGCGACAAGAAAACCCGTGGTCTCAGCCTGTTCTACACGCCGCTCGACCGCTCCTCAATCGAAGTCCGGGAAATCGAGAAGATGGGCCGCAAGGCGGTTGATTCAAACCAGGTGTTTATCGAGAATCTGGCAGTGCCCGAGCATGACCGGATCGGGGAAGAAGGAGCAGGGTTCGAGTACCTTCTGGACAGCCTGAACCCGGAGCGTATCCTGATCGGCATGGAGGCTATCGGCATCGGTCAGGACGCCGTGGCGCGGGCTGCAAGATATGCTTGCGAGCGCGAAGTATTCGGTCGCCCGATCGGCCAGAACCAGAGTATTCAGCACCCACTGGCTGAAAGCTGGATGGAACTGGAAGCGGCGGAATTGATGGCAATGAAGGCCGCCTGGCTGTACGACAATGACCAGCCGTGCGGCCCGCAGGCCAATGCAGCCAAGTACCTGGCCGCAGAAGCAGCGTTCAAGGCGTGCACAAGGGCGGTAAAGACCCATGGCGGCATGGGCTATGCCAAGGAGTTTCATGTGGAGCGGTTGCTGCGCGAAATCATGATCCCGGTGCTGGCACCAGTCAGCCCGCAGATGATCCTGAACTACATCTCCGAGCGCGTGCTCGGCTTGCCCCGTTCTTATTAAGGCCTTTTGAATGACAACCGAACCTGAGCAGCCGATTGCGCCCAAAGGCGCCTTGCACGGCCTGAAAGTGGTCGACCTCACCAGGGTGCTGGCCGGACCATACTGCACGCAGATTCTCGGTGATCATGGCGCAGACGTGCTCAAGGTCGAGGCACCGCAGGGTGATGAAACGCGGCGCTGGGGCCCGCCTTTCATTGACGGCTCTGCCGCCTACTTCATGGGCGTTAACCGCAACAAGCGCGGCATGGTTCTCGACTTCAACGAGGAAGATGCCCGCACGACGCTCGCCGGTCTGCTCAAGGGTGCAGATGTGCTTGTCGAGAATTTCAAGGCCGGCACGCTGGATCGCTGGGGCTTCGGGCGTGAGGTTCTGGAGAAGGAGTATCCAGGCCTTGTCCATTGCCGTATCACCGGGTTTGGCGACGATGGTCCCCATGGCGGCTTGCCGGGCTATGACGCGGCAGTTCAGGCGATGACAGGCCTGATGAGCATCAATGGTGAACCGGATGCCGAACCGCTCAGGGCAGGGGTACCGGTGGTGGATCTGGTCACCGGCCTGAATGCGGTGATCGGCATATTGCTGGCCTTGCAGGAGCGCGCCATAAGCGGCCAGGGCCAACTCGTTGACGTGTCACTGTTCGACAGCGGCTTGTCGGTGCTGCATCCCCATTCTGCCAACTATCTGTTCACCGGCGACCTGCCGGCCAGAACCGGCAACGCCCATCCGAACATTACGCCGTATGATACATTTGAAACGGCAACGGGGCCGATTTTCCTGGCCGTCGGCTCGGACAGGCAGTTTGCGAAACTGTGCGAAATGATCGGGCTTCCCGGCCTTGTGAGCGACGAGCGCTTCACAACCAACGCTGAACGTGGCCGGCACAGGGACGTGTTGAAATGCGAGCTTGAAACTGCACTTGCGGGGCTGGAGGTTGATATCCTGGCAGACCGGTTGATCCGCAATGGCGTCCCGTGCGCGCCTGTGTTCAACCTTGCACAGGCGCTCAATCATCCGCAGGCACAGCACCGTCACATGGTCTGGCATGACGGCACCTACCGGGGTGTGGGGGCACCGGTGCGTCTGTCCAGATCACCCGCCAGCCTCAGGCTGAAACCGCCCAAGCTGGCAGATTGAAGGTTGGATTCTAGTCTATGCGTGCGGCGCCCATGTCATCCAGGATGGTATAGACCGCCGGCACGATGAACAGCACCAGCACGGTGGTAGCCATCAGGCCGAAGGCGAGGCTTGTCACCAGCGGGATCAGGACCTGGGCCTGCAGGGACGTTTCCGTCAACAGCGGCATAAGCCCGACAACCGTGGTCAGAGAGGTCAGCAGGATCGCCCGGAACCGGGCACCGGCTGCCAGCGGTGCGGCTTCTGCCACCGAGTTGGTGTCGCCGTGATAGTGTTTGATGAAATTGACCAGCAGGATGGAGTCGTTCACCACAATGCCGGCCAGCGCCACAAAACCCAGCATTGACGGCATGGTGAAATCAAGGCCCAGCAGCATGTGCCCGCCAATCGCGCCGATAAAGGCGAACGGGATGATGATCATCACCACCAGCGGCTCGATGTAGCTGCGGAACTGGAAAGACAGCAGCAGGTAGACCCCGATCAGTCCCAGCACAAATCCGCTCAGCATCGAGGCCTGGGTTTTGGCGGCATCGGCGTTGGCGCCTTCGAATGTTGACGAGACGCCGGGATGTCTTTGTTTCAGTTGCGGCAGGAACTTGTCCCTGGTGTCGGCCAGTATCTCGGTTGAGTTTCCGAGACGGCTGTCCAGTTCACCCTGGATGGTAACCGTGCGGCGCCCGTCCACGCGGCGGATCCGGGAGAACCCGCGACCGTTTTCAACCTTGGCGACAACGCTCAACGGGATCTGGCTGCCGTCCGACGCCGTCACTGTAAAAGTATCCAGGTCGGCGAGGGAATCCGAACTAGCGGCATCGAATTTCACATTGATCTCATAGCTTTCTGCACCAGCCTGAATCTCATCGACCTTGAAGCCGTAAAAACTGGATCGGATCTGGTCGGCAATTGTTCGTCCATCCACACCAAGCGTCGCGGCGCCATCGCGCAGCGTGATGCGCAGTTCGGGTTTGCCCGGCCGCAGGTCATCGGTAATGTTGTAGACCCCTGAATAACGTCGCAGCCAGGCTGACAATTCCTTAGCCGCGGCGGACAGTTCCGTCAGATCATTGCCCAGCAGCCGAATGTCGATGGCGCGCCCGCCCGGGCCGAATGTGCCTTCGGTGAAGTTCAGGGTGACGACATCGGCGAGTTCTCCGGTTTCCACCCGCCATTGCTCAATCACGTCGGCGATCTGCGAGGTTCTTGTTTCGGAATCAAGCAGATCGGCGATCACTGTTGCCACATGTGGCCCTGTCTCGCCGGCATCCGAATTGAAATTGAACCGATGGGTGATGTTCCGCACCAGTTGCTGGCCATCCGGCTGCCTCGGACTGAGTTTGGCATTCACCTTTTCCAAAGCCTGATCGATGCGGGCAACGACGGCCTCGGTGCGTTCAAGAGGTGTTCCCTGAGGCATCATGATGCGGGCTTCCATGACATTGCCATCCAGGTCCGGAAATGGCGAAAACTTGATCAGGCCGCCGACCATTGCGCCCACGGCCAGCAGCAGGACACCGATAGCTGCGCCAAAGGTCAGGTACCGCCAGGCAACGGCCACCCTGGCCAGGGGAACGATGAGACGGTCGCGGAGCCAGTTGACACCGGAATCGACGGCCTGCTGGACGCGGCCCTGTTTTGAACCTGATTTCTCAAGCGCGTGATACAAGTGGTTGGGCAGAATCAGAAAAGCTTCAACCAGCGAGACTATCAGCACGAACAGCATGACCACCGGGACGACCCTCAGTATTTGCCCGATATCTCCCTTCAGGAATGCCAGCGATCCGAAGATACATGCAGTTGTTGCGAACGAGGCGAATACCGACGGCAGCACCTGGCCAGCCCCATCAATGGCTGCTTGCTTTGCCGAACTGCCGGCTGCATCCTTGCTGGCAATGTTTTCGGCAATCACGATGGCATCATCCATCAGCAGTCCGATCACGATCAGCAGTCCGACCATAGTCAGCATGTTGATGGAGTACCCCACCAGCACCATCAGGAAAAACGCGCCGGCAAACGACACCGGCAGCCCGGCGGTTACCCAGAACGAATAGCGAAATCCGAAAAACAGCCAGAGCACCAGAAACACCAGTGCAAGACCCAGAAGGGCGTTGTTGATCAAAAGGCGTAACCGGTCGGAAACGATTGACGAGACGTCATTGGTGACAGCCATCTTTACACCGGGCGGCGCTTTTTTCCGGGCCTCGTCCAGGAAGCCGTTCACCCGCTCGATCACGGTCAGCGTGTCCTGATCGGTTGTCTTGGTAATGGACAGGATGGCGGCCGGTTTTGCATTGAAATCAATACGTTGTTCGTCGAGCTTGAATCTGTCTGTGATATGCGCGATGTCGCCGAGCCGTATCTGCCCGCCATTGCTGGCCGACACCACCACCAGGTCGCGAAATTCATCGACCTTGCGCCGTTCCCCGGCATAGCGCACCAGAAATTCCCGGTCCGTCGTCTCCAGGCTGCCGGATGGCAGGTCGATGGATTCCTTCTGCACCGCACGCGCGACATCTTCTGCCGACACACCGAGGCTGCGCAGATTGGGGCGGGACAGTTCGATGCGTATTTCATGATCGGAGAAGCCCAGAACCTCGATTTTGGGAATACCGCCCCAGAGTTTCATCTGGTCTTTGATATACTCTGCATAGGCCTTGAGGCTGACGGGGTCTGTCGGGCCGGTGATGGCCACTGACGCGACAAAGTCTGTACGGCCAAGTTGCGAGACGACCGGGCGTTCGACATTTTCCGGGAACTCTGTGACGCCATCGACCGCATTGGTTATGTCCGAGGTGAACCGGTCCAGGTCAACCGCATCGGTTTTTTCCACCGTCACAGTGGCAATGCCTTCGAGCGCTTCGCATATAACCTCGGCAACGTTGTTTACGCTGTCGATTGCGTCCTCTATCCGCTGGCATATGGCCTGTTCGACCTCTTCGGGCCTGCTGCCCGGCCACACCGCCGTGATCTGCAGCTTGCTTGGCGCAATGCGCGGAAAGGTTTCACGCTGAAGCGACGGATAAGAGAAGATGCCGAGGGTCAGAAGGCCCAGCATGACCAGCGTCGCAGCCGTCGGGTGTCGGACAAAATACCCGATCATTTGACAGGGTCCGACAGCCGGCGCGTCATCCGGGCCTCGAGTGCTTCGTCCCTTGTTATCCGCAGCAGCATTCCCTCAATTGCCGGTAGCAGGTCAGACACGACTATTCTGTCACCGGGTTTGATACCGGAGCGGATTACGACGTTACCGTCCTGTGTCAGCCCGGTGTCGACAGGCTTTATGACGAGCCGGTCGTCCTTGTCGGCGAGGTAGAGGCTGTCGCCATGCAGGGCAGACCGTGGCACCACGATCTGCTCTGCCAGTTTACCGGCCCGTATCCTGACTTCGACAAACATCCCCTTGGACAGCGGCGGGCGTTGCCCTGGTTTTGCTGTCTTCCAGGTGTCTTGAGCGGTAACGATTGCGCCGATTGAGCGGGTCTTGAGATCTATGGTGTCGGAGACGCGCGAGAATTTGGCCGGCCAGACGATCTCTGTTTCGCCGGCGTTCAGGTGGATCGTGGCGGAAAAGCCTAAGCGTTTGACAACGTCGCTGATCGTTTCAGGTGTTATCCCAACAGGATTGTCTCCTCGTGCCGTGGCCCTGGCCAGCGCTGAAAACTGGGCCAGCGGCACCTGTGCCTCAACCTCGGCGGTTTCGATGCCATCGGCAGTGACCAGCACTGACCCGACCTGGGCATACTGGGCGATTTCAACCGAGACCTCGCTGATGCGGGCATCAAACGGCAGCATAATACGGGTGCGGGCGAGGTTCAGTTTCGCCTGGTCAAGTTCGATCTGGTTGAGCTTTTTCTGCTGCACAAGGGCGGCGCGTTGCGACGGTATCAGCTTGAGCGTGTTTTCCAGGTCCTGGACCTTCTTGCGCTGTGTAAGCGTGTCACGGGTTTCCTGGTCAAGCGCCGTTCTGGACGTGGCGCCGCTGCGAACAAGTTCCTCTTTCCGGGCCAGTTCCCGTTCGCTGATTGTCAGGGCCTCGCGTTCGATCTTCAGGCTTGCCCTGGTGTTTTCTTCCGTCAGATCAAACTCGGTGATCTGCGCGTCAGCCCGGCTTATGTTTGCTTCCGCCTGGGCTATCGCAAGCTCGTAGTCACGCGGTGAAATACGGATGATTTCTGTCCCGGCGGGCATGATCGCGCCGCGCATCAGACGCGGATGCTTGTACTCGACTTCGCCTGCCGCCTGCACGACGGCCTGCCAGGTTTTTGCCGGCTGCACCGTGCCGAAACCGCTGACCATGGGGACCAGATCGGTACGTTTTGCCTCAATGATGCGGACATTGCGGATTTCTTCCTGTGGTGCACTTGTCTGGGGAGGCTGGCGCTGGTTGACAAACCACCAGATTACGAAAACACCCAGCAAAATGGGAGGCAATATCAGGAGTTTACGCCACATGAATTGAGCCTTTGCTTGAACCGAGAATCAGCCCCGATTAGGGGTTTCATACTTGCAGGGAAACAAGACGTAATCCAGACCCGGGTTCCGGCGCTTTGCGCCATCACATATATGTTCTATGGCTCGCGCAGTGGGACATATGGCAATGGTTGCAACCGCAGCGAGGAAACAAATGGCTTGGATCGAAACCGTTCCCTACGAGGACGCAGAAGGAAAATTGAAGACACTTTACGATCGGGTCAAGGGACCTGGCAACAATGTCGACAACATCATGATGATGCATTCGCTGAGACCCCACACGATGGAAGGTCACATGGCGATCTACAAATACGTCCTGCATCATTCCGGCAACACCGTTCCCAAATGGTTCCTGGAAACGCTCGGCGTCTGGGTCAGTTCACTCAATCAATGCGGTTACTGCGTCGATCATCATTTCGCCGGCCTGCAGCGCCTGTTGCGGGATGATGAAAGAGCCGCCGGCATCCGCGCGGCGGTTGAGGCGCGCGACATTGATCAGGCACCGCTGGATGACAGACAGAAGCTCGCCATGGACTATGCCAGGCAGCTGACCGAAAATCCTGCCGGCATAAGTGAAAACATTGTTGCAGGGTTGCGTACGGCTGGTTACAGCGACGGCGAAATCCTCGAAATCAATCAGGTTTCAGCTTACTTCAGCTATGCCAATCGCACGGTTCTGGGCCTGGGTTGTTCCACCCAAGGCGATATTCTGGGCCTGTCGCCGAACAAGTCCGATGATCCTGATGACTGGAGCCACGCCTGAACAGGATGTGAATTCAGGGCCTGTGTCGATTGACATCTGTCACGGGCGCAGCATTATGGTGGCGTAGACGGGGTGATCGTTTTTGGACGGAGAACGGACCATGAGGTCGAGTTTCCCGAACGCTGCCGCGTTCGCCTTGCTGCTGCTCACAGTGTTTTTTCTACCGGCACAGGCCGGAGCTGCTGAACGAACAATCAAAACCTCGCAAGATGCCGACTATTACGGTTTTGATCTGAGAACGCAGGCTGATGTGTCGCTTGATCAATGCAAGGCTCTTTGTCTTGAAGAAGACCAGTGCCGGGCCTTTACCTATACGAGCAAGCAGAAATGGTGTTTCCTGAAATCCGACCACGGCGTCGCAAAGCCGTTCGTGGGCGCGGTTGCCGGGCGCGTGGTGGAGGTGTCCACTGAGCCTGATATCGCACCGCCGGCGCCACTGGCCTTTCTGCCGGATTATGTGAAAGCCGAAGCGCGCCAGACACAGGCGGAGATCGGGAACCCCGATCCCGCCGATGTCCGCGGGCTATCGACGCTGAGAAATGCAGGTGACACAGGGCTGCGCTCAGGGGAAGTGCGCGTTGCACGGGATGCCTATCTCGGAGCACTGAGACTGGACATGGATGATGCATCGCTCTGGCTCGGTCTTGCCAGGGCATCGCTTCGCGTCATTGCAGGCCCGGGAGAGAACACCTATCAGCTCCAGCAAACGGCATCATCTGCGGCCCAGATTGCCTATCGCGAGAGCAAAACTGCTGCTCTCAGGGCGCAGGCACTGGCCGTGCTGGCCAATGCCCTCGACAAGCGAAACCTGTTCCGGCCGGCGCTGGAAGCCTACAAGGCCAGTCTCGGACTGGTATCGTCGGCAGAAGTTGGCGCAGCCTACAAGGAACTGCGTGACCGCCAGGGGTTTCGTGTCACAGGTCATTCCGTGGACAGCGACGCGACGTCTCCGCGCATCTGTGTCCAATTCTCCGAAGTTCTGCAACGTACCGGTACTGACTATGCTCAGTTTGTGACCGTAAACGGCGCTCCCGCCAAGTCCCTGGAAGCCAGCAACAAGCAGGTTTGCGTCGAATGGCTCTCACACGGCCAAACCTACACAATCGGGTTGCGGCAGGGCCTGCCGTCATCGGTAGGCGAGGTGCTGGAGCAACCGGTGTCTCTCAATGTCTATGTTCGCGACCGGGCACCCACTGTGCGCTTTACCGGGGATCGGTTTGTTTTGCCAAGTGCGACCCGTCATGGCATCCCGCTGATTTCCGTCAATACCGAAAGTGCTGAACTGCAGGCTTATCGCATCGGCGACAGGGCGCTGGCACGTGTGCTGTCCGGCAGCTCGTTCCTGCGTCAACTGAAGGGTTATCAGGTCGACAATATCAAGCAGGAGCTTGGTGAACCGGTGTGGCAGGGCAGCATCGAGATCGCCAGCAAGCTGAACAAGGAGGTAACGACCAGTTTTCCGGTTGATAAGGCGATACCGGACAGAAAACCGGGTATCTATGTGCTGACTGCAGTGCCCAAGGATGGGCAGACCGACCACTGGCAGGCGCTGGCAACACAATGGTTTGTCATTTCGGATATTGGTGTCACCAGCATCACCGGCGAAGACGGTCTCAACGTGTTCGTGCGCAGCCTTGCGTCGGCAGAGCCACTTGCTGCGGCTGATGTTCAACTCATTGCCCGTAACAATGAAGTACTGGGGGCTGGCGTCAGCGATGAAAACGGGCGCACCAGTTTTGCCGCAGGCCTGGTTCGCGGCGAGGGTGCCATGGCGCCGGCAGCTGTTCTGGTCCGTCACGGCAGCAACGACTTTGTTTTGCTTGACCTGACCCAGGCAGGGTTCGATTTTGCCGATCGTGGTGTGGCCGGCAGGGCGTCACCTGGCGCGATTGATGTGTTCTCGTGGACCGAGCGCGGCATCTACCGGCCCGGCGAAACAGTGCACACGTCGGCACTCTTGCGAGACGTATCGGCTCATGCCCTGGGCGGGCTACCTCTGACATTCGTCTTCCAGCGGCCCGATGGCGTCGAAGACCGCCGCGTGGTGTCGAGCGATGACAGGCTCGGCGGTCACACCGTCGCTTACGAGCTTCAGGACAATGCGATGCGCGGCACCTGGACCGTGCGCATGCACACCGACATCAAGACGGACCCAGTTGCCGAAATGCGGTTCCTCGTCGAGGACTTCGTCCCCGATCGCCTGGAGTTTGATCTGGCTGCTACGCCAGCTGAAATTGCCGTGACGCAACCGGCGACGGTTGCAATCGACGGGCGATATCTTTATGGGGCGCCGGCAGCAGGGCTCGGCGTTGAGGGCAGCGTCAGAATCAAGACAACGCGCCAGTGGGGCGCATTTCCGGGCTACTCGTTCGGTCTGGCCGAGGAACAGACAGAGGCTGTCACCCGCACGCTCGACGCACTCCCGGACCTGGATGGCAGCGGCAAGGCTGAGGTGCCGGTTGTTCTGACGGGAGCACCGGCCACCACGCAGTTGCTGGCTGCCAGTGTTGTCATGCGCGTACGCGAGCCCGGCGGTCGGGCTGTTGAAAGAGATGTTGATCTCAAGGTCAGGCCGGAGCGCATGGTGATCGGCATCAAGCCGGAAGCAGGCGAGGCGCAGGTTGCGGAAAACTCCACAGCCCGGTTCAGGGTCATTGCCGTTGAGCCGGACGGCAGCAAGGCTGAAGTTTCAGGCCTGAAGTGGCGGCTGATCCGGGTTGAGCGCCACTACCAGTGGTACCGGACCGGTGACAGGTGGGGCTATGAGGCCATCGACCTGACCAAACCGCTTGTGGACGGCCAGGTAGACGCGCCAGCACAGGGGGAGGCCAGTATATCGGTCCCCGTCGCCTGGGGCCGTTACCGGCTGGAAGTCATTGATCCGCGCTCCGGCGGCGCTGCCGCAAGCGTTGACTTCAATGCCGGATGGGTAGTGACCGCTGCTTCGCTCGACACCCCGGACGGCCTGGAAATGGCCCTGGACAAGGCATCGTATGCCGTCGGTGATACGGCGCGGTTGACGGTTTCCGCACGCCATGCCGGGGAAGTTCTTGTAACCGTCGGCACCAACAAGCTGTCTGATGTCAGGACAACCAGCGTTGCCGCAGGCGATACGGTCATTGAATTGCCGGTGGGTACCGACTGGGGGGCAGGTGCGTATGTAACCGCCACGCTGTTTCGGCGGGGTGACGCGGGAAAAAGCCGGCTTCCGTCGCGCGCTATCGGCGTGAAATGGCTTCAGGTTGATCCTGAACCGCGTACGATCACCCTGGAACTGGATGTGCCTGAGAAGGTTGCGGCAAGGCAAAGCCTTGATGTTCCCATGACAGTGACAGGGCTCGCAGAAGGCCAAAAGGCTTATGTGACAGTCGCGGCGGTTGATGTCGGTATCTTGAACCTGACCCGCTACGAATTGCCTGACCCGGCCGGCTGGTACTTCGGTCAGCGCAAGATCGGGCTGGAAATCAGGGATATCTACGGCCGCCTGATAGATGGGTCGCTGGGTGCTGAAGGAGCAATCAGGAGTGGCGGTGACGCCGCCGGCCTGTCGTCCGACGGCAGTCCGCCGACGCAAAAACTGCTGGCGCTGTTTTCCGGTCCGGTGGAAGTCGGTGCGGACGGCACGGCATCGGTCAGTTTTGACATGCCGCAGTTCAACGGCACGGTCCGTCTGATGGCCGTGGCCTGGTCAAAGGGTCAGGTTGGCAGTGCGTCCAGCGACGTCATCGTGCGCGATCCGGTCGTGCTGCTGGCGTCTGCGCCGAAGGTGATGGCGCCCGGCGACACGTCGCGCCTGCGCCTCGACATAGCCAACACTGATGGCCCGGCTGGAGACTATGTCGTCGAGATCATTACGGAAGATGGACTGTCATCGGATCAGGGGCTTCTGCCCAACATCGTGAAGCTGGCAGAAGGCGACAAAACATCCTTGTCTGTGCCTATTTCGGCTACAGGCGTCGGGTCCGGCCAGGTGAGTGTGCGGCTGACACACGAAGATGGCATCGATCTGGCCCAGACGCTCTACGTACCTGTGCGGCCTGCGGCGTTACCGGTTACCCGGCGCAAGGAAATGACGCTTGCAGCAAACGGCGGTGCCATTGCGCTGGATGAGAAGTTGCTGGCGGGCAGTCAGCCTGATGGTGCTCTGGTGAGCGTCGATGTATCCAGGACCCGAGGCATCAATACCGCGTCGGTGCTGGCGTCCCTGGACCGCTATCCCTACGGGTGTACGGAGCAGACCACCAGCAGGGCGTTACCGCTGCTTTATCTGAGTGAATTGCCGGGCGACCCCAAGGCTGAGGATACCGGCGATATCAGCGACCGGGTTCAAAGGGCAATTTACCGGGTTTTGGCCAACCAGTCTTCGGCAGGCAGCTTTGGCTTGTGGAACCCGGGCTATGGCGATTTGTGGCTCGATGCCTATGCGACTGATTTCCTGACCCGGGCCCGGGAAAAGGGCTTCAAGGTTCGTGAGAAAGCCATGCTGGCCGCATTGGAAAACCTGCAGAACGTCCTGTCCTATGATCAGAACGTCAAGGACCGTGGTGCCGGCATTGCCTATGCGCTTTACGTCCTGGCCCGTAATCGCCGCGCATCGGCGGGCGACCTGCGCTATTATGCAGACACCAAGATGGATGAGTTCAAGAGCCCAATGGCACGGGCGCAGCTTGGCGCGGCGCTGGCGCTTTATGGTGATGCAAACCGGTCCGGCGTGGCGTTCCAGTCAGCTCTTGCGCGAGCCCGTGAGGACAAGGGTCATCTGTCACGATCAGACTATGGGTCCAGCCTGCGCGATGCGTCGGCCATGCTGGCGCTGGCCTCGGAGACCCGGCCATTGCCGCAGTCAATTCCGGCAATG
>CALHUA010000060.1 GCA_938039915.1 uncultured Anderseniella sp. | reverse complement strand
GCGTTGGGAATTGCCGCCTGCCCCCCTCTGTAGTGGCATTACCTGATGCTGGCCTCGCCTCCGGGCGAGGTCTTCGCGTTCGGGAGCCCCAATACGCCCGGATGAGGGTCACAAATGCCCAGTTTGCAGACTGAATGCCCGGCTCTCTATATCTTGCGAAACGAAATCAGCACCTGGCCCACGGGGATGCCGAACTTTTTCACCTTGGCGCGATTGATAACCGTTTGTTGGTCGATCTGATAAAACAGATCCGAGAACGACAGCATTACTTTTCTGCCGCGGACGTTCAGGGCCATCGCGTACTTCAGGTCACCACGCATGTCCTTGATGATGCCTTTTCCCGGCGTCGGCGTATCGGCGCAGCTGGCCCGAAAACTGCCGTCGGCGTTGAATGTCAGCCGCCAGGTACGGGTTTCCTTTTCTCCGTCGGAAAACGTGAAGTCTTCTTCCATCAGGAAATCGCTGCCGTCCCAGCGGCCTTCAATGTCTGCCACGAAGGATTTCTTCACCCGGCCGGTAACGGTTTCAAACAGCCCCCAGGCGCGCGTGCGGCCTTCAAAATACTCGGCCATGTTGAATGTTGACATGCTGGAGAGATCCGGATTGCGTTGAAGCATTTCTTAGGGTCCTTGCGCAGGGTTCAAGAAGTCAAGTAGAGCGCTGATATCTCTAACGAAACCGTCGGCTGGCTGGATCAGTGCGCCTGCTTGCGCAGCACGTAAAAGCCTACATCGATAGCACCATCATCGAAGCCTGCTTCACAATAAGTCAGGTAATACAACCACATACGTCTGAATTTCTCGTCGTATCCAAGCGGGCTGATATCATCCCAGGCTGCATTGAATTTCCGTCTCCACAACCGCAGGGTCTTTGCATAGTCGCGACCGAATTTCTGGGTGTGCACCAGCGTCATGCCGTGATCAGCTGCATGAGAGGTGATGGCATTGTCGGTCAGCAGCATGCCGCCTGGAAAAACGTAGCGCTGAATGAAGTCTGCCTTGGCCCGGTAGCGCTCGAAATATTCCGGTGCGATGGTGATTGCCTGGATGACGGCTTGCCTTCCCGGTTTCAGCAAACGCGACAGGGTGGCGAAATAGGCCGGCCAGTTTTCTTCCCCCACGGCCTCGATCATCTCGATTGACACGATTGCATCATATTGCCCCTTCACCTCGCGATAGTCTTTCAGGGCCAGTGAAACCTTGCTGTCGAGACCCTGCCGCTTGATGCGCTTGCGGGCGAATTCAAGCTGCCTGCCGGACAATGTGATGCCGTCTACCGTCTTGCCGGACAGGCCTGCGTGTTCGGCCATGCCGCCCCAGCCGCACCCGACCTCCAGCATGGTGTCTTCATCTTCAATCTCCGCCAGTTCCAGCGCACGGGCATATTTGGCACGTTGCGCCTCCTCCAGGCTTATGTCCCGGCCGGCAATCAGCGCGCTGGAATAGGTCATGCCGGGATCGAGCCACAGGGCGTAGAAATCATTGCCCATGTCATAGTGGGCTTCGATGTTCCGGCGGCTGCCGGCAAGCGTGTTTCTGCGTCTTTTGTGGGCCAGCTTGTCGCCGAGCCGCACCTTGAACAGGTTGCCGCCTGCGGCATGAAACGCGCTGCGGTTGATCAGGAAAAACCGGAACAGCGCCACCAGGTCGCTGCAGTCGATGTCGCCCGCCATGTAAGCTTCACCGAACCCCACCGACCCGCGCCGAATGCATTTTTCCAGCACCCGGTAGGAATTGATTGTCAGGTCTGCGTCGAAGCCATCTGTTGATTTTCGCCCCAGAACCAGCTGATGGCCATCAGGCAATGTCAGGGTAATCTGCCCCCGCAGGTGGTCCTTCACCATGCGCCGGCCCAGAAATTCAAGCACGCGGCCGGTGAGGTTGCGCCGCGACCTGGAGGGTCGCGGGCCTGCCTGAAGTAGTTCGTCACTCATCGTTCAAATCTTTCCGTCGTGTGCACTGTCGAACCGGCAAACCCTGGTTTGCGGCGCAGCTTCAGACCTTTCATCCACAAACGCAGTGCTTCTAAGTGAATGCCGGCAATGACCTTCCAGGTCATCAGCGGCTGACGCGCCACGGCTGACAACAA
Source organism: uncultured Anderseniella sp. (assembly GCA_938039915.1). GTDB lineage: Bacteria > Pseudomonadota > Alphaproteobacteria > Rhizobiales > Aestuariivirgaceae > Anderseniella. The sequence goes on along the minus strand of CALHUA010000060.1, from coordinate 6,195 downwards.
TGTCCGCGATGTCAGCCTTGTTCTGCTGCCGCTGAAATACGCATTGAGAATGGCCTGGTCTTCGCGTCGCAGCGACACCCCGACGCAGATGCTCTCGCCCGGGGTCGTGACGCGGAAGCCGTATTCACCATCTGCCTCGTTGAACGGCGACACGTGAAACGCCTTTGCGCAGCCCTGCTCCAAAGTACCGTTTCGGGTTGTGCCGCCGGTCACAAGGTAGTGGGTGTGTTCGCCGAAGGTATTGGATACCTCATACAACATGGCAGTGATGTCGCCGGCTTTTGTGACCGCGTAGTAGGTCGTCAGCGGGTTGAAGCAGTAGCCGAGCGTTCTGGGATAACACAGCACCAGCAGGTCGCATGCCTCGGTGTCCACGCCACCGGCGCACATGGTCTTTGTGACGAATTCCGCAACGCTTGAGCCATCGCGCAAACCATGATCGCGATCGTGGAAGGACACCAGATTGAATCGGTTATGTGACAGGAACCTGGTTTTGCGGCATACCTCGTCAATTCGGTTCAGGGGAAGTAACATGCTGAAAACACGATAGGAAAGCTGATGCCGTACCGGTGTGAAGCGCTTGTGCGTAACCGTTCCGTGATACAGCGCAGCGTCTGCAGGAGGATGCTTCATTCGGCAGCCTCACGGGTTTGATGCTGGAACTGGACCGGCTTGCGATGAATTCTGCCTGACGGCTCCGGCACTTGCCACGGTCTTGGAGAACCGGTCAGGTCTTCTGCAACGGCAAGCCCGGACTGCAGTCCGTCTTCATGAAATCCGTAGCCGAAGTAGCTGCCGCAGAACCATGTCCGGCGCCGGCCCTGCAGATCCCACAAGTCCTGTTGTGCACTCATCGCTGCTGTATTGAACACCGGATGCGTGTAATTGAACTGCCCCAGCACTCCGGATGGCTCAACCGGGCCCGACGGGTTCAAGGTGACGAACAGGTCAGTATCTGTCTTCAGCGGTTGCAGGGCATTCATCCAGTACGAAACCGTGAGCTGGTTCCACCCCGCCTCATCCGTGCGCTCAATATAGTTCCAGCTTGACCACAGCTTGCGCCGCCGGGGCATGTGGGCGGGGTCGGTATGCAGAACGGCAAGGTTTTGCGAATAACCGAACTTGCCGAGCAGGTTGGCCTCCATTGCATCAGCATCGTCCAGCATCGCAAGCGCCTCGTCAGCGTGTGTTCCAATCACCACATGGTCGAACGCGTGTCGCGCGCCATGACAATCGGTGATTGTAACGCTGCCCGGTTGTCTGGACACTCCGGTAATTCCACAATCTGTACGTGCCTCGAATTTCCCCTCGGCAACCAGTTTCTGAACATATTGCCTGGACCCGCCTGCAACGGTGCGCCAGCGCGGCCGGTTGCGGGCTCTCAGCAGGCCGTGATTGGCAAAGAACCGCATGAAACTGGCGGCGGGAAAGTCCAGTACCTCGGCAGATGGCGTGGACCAGATCGCTGCGGCCATCGGTGTCAGGTGGTTGCGAACAAACGCCTCGCTATACCTGTTCTGTTTGAGCCAGGCGCCAAGAGACAGGGTGAGAGCAACACTGTCGGCGTCAGCGGTGGCCTGTTTGAAGAAGCGGGTTATGTCGGCAATCATGCGCCAGTGCTGTGGTGACGCCAGGTTGGACATCTGGCCGAACAGGCCGCGCGCGCCACTGCCGGAATATTCATACCTGCCGTCATCGAGTGACGCCGAGAAGGTCATGTTTGTTGATGGCGTGTCCACGCCCAGATGATCAAACAACGCGACGAGGTTCGGGTAGCTCGCCGGATTGAAGACAATGAACCCGGTATCGACCCGAACCGACCCATCGCCGGCATTCACGTCCACGGTGTTTGAATGACCACCCAGACGCCCGTCGGCCTCGAAAACGGTTACGCGATGATGCTGCGACAGATGCCAGGCTGCCGACAATGAAGAAATCCCGGATCCGATGACAGCAATGGATTGTCTATTCATGCACTTAAAACTCCCGGCACAGGCGCGTCCGACCGGGTAACCGGTGATTTATGTTTTCTAGCCCCGGTCATGTAACGAAACCATCCGAAATGCGGTTCAACTCCGGAACTCAAAAAACCAGTTCCGCCCGGAAAAGCCGCCACTATGACGTTCAAAAAATTTCAGCTGCCTTGGTATTGCAGCTGCGTTGATCACTGTCTGAAACGCCTGTTCAAACACAACGTCGAGGAGAAAGATGCTTGCTTCGTGCAATTGTCAGGATGATCATGCGGTTCGAAATGGTAGTGAAAAACCGGTTTTCCGCGATCGGAAATAAACGGTAATCATTTGGGTGAAGAGACACGAAAATGAAGCGCAGACCCGCCGGACGCAGCCTGTTCACCGTTGCGCTGATTTCAGATACCCATGTCAACGAGAAGGAGGACTGGTCCGCGTCTCCATACCCGGCAAATGCCGAAGCCAATCCGCGGGCGCGCCACGTCTTCAACTATATCCGGCAAAGTGATGCAGCGTTCTGCGTCCACATGGGCGACATGGTCAACCCGGTCCCGGAACTTCCGTCATATGCAGATGCTGCATCAAACTTTCATGACATAGCGGGCAATCTCGGACGGCCGCTATATCTGGTTCCGGGAAATCACGACATCGGCGACAAGCCTGTCGACTGGATGCCCGCCGGCATGGTTGATGCGCATAATATCGGCATTTACGAAAAACACTTCGGCCCGCATTTCTACAGCTTCGACCATGGCAACGCTCACTTCGTGGTTCTGAACTCATCCCTGATGAATTCCGGCGATCCGGCGGAGGCCAAACAACGCAACTGGGTTGAAGAAGACCTGAAGCAGAATGCCGACAAGCGCACATTCTTCTTCATTCATTATCCGATATTCGTCAGCGATCCTGAAGAACCGGGCAGCTATGACAATATCGACGAACCCGGTCGCGGCTGGCTGCTGGACCTGCTCACACGATACAAGCCTGAAGCCCTGTTCTGTGCGCACGTGCACAACTTCTGGTACGACGTCTATACCGACACTGAAATTTATGTTCTGCCGTCCACCTGCTTTGTCCGGCACGATTATTCCGAGATGTACAGGATTGACGGGGGCGATCAGTTCGGCAGAAACGATGTTGCCAAGCTTGGCCACGTAACGCTCGAAATATTCGAGACCGGTCACGTCGCCCACTATCACCGCACCTACGGCAGTGGACTTGCAAAAGACCAGGTTGCCGCTTTGCCCAACTATTCAGCCACTCATGTAAAGACCTCCGCACTGGTAAAGCTTGGTGTCGACATGCGCCATGCCTGGGCAGAGGAAATGAATGTCTCGCCTTCCGGGGCCGTTGACGAGTTTCGCCGCAAGCGCGCGAGAAATGACTATCCCGTCATGGCGCTTTGGGAGATGGGTTTGCGCACCATGCGGGTGCCGGTACAGGATCTGCTGGACGCGAAAACACGCCGGCGCATGGAACTGATGTGTGACGTTGGACATCTGTTCCACGTCTATGTGTACGATGTGCCGGACCAGGCCACACAAGACCTGTTGATCAGGTTTTCCAGCCTGGTCGACAAGCTTGAGATTGTGCTCAACTGGGAAAGCCGGGACAGGACCCTGCCCCTGATTACAGCCCTGCAGTCGGCATGCGGATGCCGAACCCTGATTTCCCGCGTCAATCGCAAGGACGCTGCAAAAAAGTCAGGCGGCAAATACAACCATCTCATCAGCCATGGTTTCAGCCTGGACGAAGCCGATGAATTGCTTGAGTTCTCCAGGACTGCGCCGGCAGGCAACATGGACGGTTTTGTGTTTTCCATCCCCCGCGAGGTCGACCCGGCATCGGCCGTGGCGGCGCTTGATCGGTTTTCCGCTGCGTCGGGGAAATCTGCCGTTTTGTATGTGAAGTCAACGTCTGGAAGTCCATGGGCCGCCTTCATGGACGACCATGCCAACGCGCAGCGCATCGCGGTAGCAACGCTGGCTGCGGTCTCCTCCAGGACAACGGAGGTGATACTGGACAGTTTCTGCGACAGCGACCGAGGGTATTTTGTCCGCACAGGCCTGATTGACCGCAGGTTCAATCCGAGGCTGGCCGGCAAAATGCTGAGCCATCTCGTGCCGATGCTGGACAGCCGCAAATGGCAGCCATCAAACAGCCCCAACGCCATCACTGATGAAGATGACTGCCTGCTGGCCGTTGTTGAAGCGGGCTCTCCTGAAATGGCTGAAGTCCGCGCTCGATCAGGCGGGCGCGCGCGGTGGATGGACATTGAAACGGGGCAATGCATTGCGGCTGATGATCTGGAAACTTCCGGCACGCGCGACCTGCTTATCATAACCAACCGCGAAGAGTTGCAGTAAACGGGCTGCAATTGCACCGCAGTGCTGACTTCTCCGGATAGAATCCGGCATGAAAGACAAAGATTGACTCCGTTTCAAAACCGGCCTTATCATTAGTGTACAAACAAAAGGACAGGCATGGAGAGGTACGCACAACCCACGTCGGTGAAGGAAGCTGTCGAGCTTCTGGCGGCAGATGCTTGGGTCATGCTGGCCGGCGGGACGGACTTCTATCCGGGTCTTGGAGAAGGGCCGGTTTCGGGTCCGGTACTGGATATCTCCCGCATAGACGCGCTGCGCGGAATTTCACGAGATAATGACAATGCAGGCTGGCGTATCGGTGCGCTTGCCACCTGGACGCAACTGGTGCGCAAAGATGATCTGCCTGCGGCTTTCGACTGCTTGAAGCAGGCAGCCGTGGAAGTAGGGTCTGTCCAGATCCAGAACCGTGCGACGATTGTCGGCAATCTCTGCAATGCATCACCGGCTGCTGACGGTGTGCCGGCACTGCTTGTACTGAATGCCGAAGTTGAACTGACCTCGGTTCACGCGACCCGGCGTATGGCCTTGAGCGAGTTTCTGCAGGGTAACCGCCAGACGGCGCGCCGCCGCGAAGAGATTGTCACCGGAGTTTTTATTCCCGACGACGCTACGCAAGGATCGTCGGCGTTTTTCAAACTCGGGGCACGGCGCTATCTGGTGATCTCGATTGCCATGGTCGCGGCGCGCATTGAACTGGATGCTGCTGGCCTGGTGAAGACGGCGGCCGTAAGCGTTGGTGCCTGTTCGGTTGTGGCGCAACGATTGTCAGATCTTGAAAAGGAACTGATCGGTGCAAGTCCGGAGGACATTTCGTCCGTTCCTGACGCGCGCCATCTGGATTGTCTGTCTCCTATCGATGATGTGCGCGCACCGGCCGGCTACCGGCTGGATGCAGCGCTGGAAGGCGTGCGCCGGGCACTTGCTGCGTGCGTGGAGGATCGGTCATGAACCGCCATGTTCCGCCACCGGTCACGGTTTTGAGCATCAATGGCAAGGAGGCTGTGGCTACCAGCGCACCCTACAAGCGGCTGTCAGGCGTGTTGCGCGATGAATTCGGGTTGCCTGGGACGAAAGTTGGCTGCGACGCGGGCGACTGCGGCGCCTGCACCGTACTGGTCGACGGAGACCCGGTCTGTGCCTGCCTCACCGCTGTTGGCCAGGTCAATGGTGCCGAAATAACCACCATCGAAGGCCTGAAAAGCAATGGCAGCCTGAGCCGCCTCCAGGATGCATTCCTGCAGTTCGGCGCGGCGCAGTGCGGCATCTGTACACCCGGCATGCTGATGAGTGCTGCAGCCCTGCTGGCGTCTTCTGCCACACCTGACAGAGCGGAAGTTGAAGACGCGCTCGGCGGGGTACTGTGCCGGTGTACCGGATACGCGAAAATCATCGATGCGGTGCTGTTTGCAGCCGGGTCAAATTCCGTGGCCCCGCCCGACACCACCGGGAAAGTCGTCGGCAAGGCCATGCCCCGGGTTGACGGCACGCCCAAGGTCGACGGTGATGAACGTTTTGGGGCGGATGCCATTCCCGCAGACGCGCTGATGGTGAAGATCATTCGCTCGCCCTATCATCATGCGGCATTCCGGATCGGCGATATTGACCGGTTCGTGGCCGGCCATGCCGGCATCGATGCGGTCATGACGGCTGCCGACATTCCCGGGGTGAACCAGCATGGCGTCATTCCGCAATTTGCTGATCAGCCGGTTTTTGCGGAAACTGAAACGCGCTATCGCGGTGAAGCTGTGGCCATGGTCGTGGGTGACGCCGATGCTATCGCAAATATGCAGATCAGTGACTTTCCGGTGTCGTGGACGGAACTGCCACATGCACTTGTG
>CALHUA010000059.1 GCA_938039915.1 uncultured Anderseniella sp. | reverse complement strand
TGCTGTGTAATCGGACCCCATGATGCGAAATACCACTAGCAGGATCAGGGCCGCGGCTGTGAGTGCCTGCAATACCAGAACGCCGATCAATGGCCCGCCCAGTCCTGCCAGTGTCCACAGCTGCATGCTCATCAATGACATGGCGAGAAACACCGATAACGAATAATCTGAGATCACCGACATGGCATTGGTTCGCGCAGGCCACGGCATCCGGGGCAGCAGGTAGGGTAATGTGTTCGACATGATCACGCCGACCAGCAGACAGGGGACAAACAAGGGCAGTTTAAGGCCTGCCGCACTGATTGCCTGGTTGGCGAAGTAACCCAGTATGATGGCGATGTTGACGGCGAGCAGGGCGCTCATCAAGCTGATGTGATTGATTGTATCAGAAGATGCCTCAGTTCCGGCATCGATGTCATAGGGCAGGCCAACCACATGGTCACCAGAAGCTTTCGCCTGCAGGTGGTTGCGGTCAATCAGGAATTTGGCAATGGGACCTCCCATTAACGCCGCTATGATGAGGCCGAGTGTTGCAGCGGCAATGCCGACTTCTGCAGCAGCTGTAAAACCGGTGCTTTGTGCGATGGTCGGACCCCATGCAATGGCGGTGCCGTGCCCTCCGATCAGCGAGGCCGATCCGAGCAACACACCAACCGGCCTGGGCAGGTCAAACAGGATCGTGCCAGCAAGGCCAACCATATTCTGGACGATGATGAAGCCGACTGTCAGGCCAACCAGTATGGCGATGGTGCGACCGCCAGCGATCAGGTCGGATATGCGCGCATTCAACCCGATGGTTGCGAAGAATATCACCAGCAGGACATCGCGTGTTGCCAGATCGAATGTGATTTTCACACCTGTGACGGCAAGCACAACCCATGTGATAACGGCGATTGCCATGCCGCCGGAAACCGGTTCGGGACTGTTGTAGTTACGCAGGAAACCAATTTTCCTGGTTAGAAACGCGCCAAGGAAAAATACGATCATCCCCAGGGTTACAGACAGGAAGTCCGGAACCAAAAATGTCGTCTGCTGCACGTTCACGCCAAATTATCTTTCCGGTAGATGAAGTGCAAAATTGATCCCGGACGCAAATCAGGGCCAAGCCGCGCGGGCATTCACCATCACACTTTTGAGTAGACTAGACCTGCCAGCCATCACTCGCAATTGCGATAATATCGCCTGCAAGCACGGCGGTTGCCCCGGTCACAGGATCTGGACCAGCGTCTGCACTGGCCGCGACCTTCATAGCGGCCTCTTGAGGCGCGTGACATTTCATTGATTATGATGGCGGTTCCGATGGCTGCGCCAATGCCACGCAAAATGCGACGTGCCTTGCGGCGCTTTTTATAGTTTGGCCGTGGTTTGAAGCCACGCCGTCCCTTTGCCAGCACCAGGAATTCCGGCTGGACTCCGGTCTCGCTGGTGACCAGGTCTCCCAACGCCACGTCAATCATGACGGCTTGCGCGTGAAGCGATGACGGAACCATTGTTGCAGATGCGGGCTGCGATGAAATGAAAGCAAACGCGGCGGTTGCAACGGCTACTTTCAGGATTGAACTGAACATTTTCAAAATTTCCTCCGGTCCGGTAGGCGGACATTGAACGAATCGTGCTGGCTCTCTTGACCACAGCGCATCGGCTGTAGCACCGTGCCTATTTCGGCAACGCTGCCTGCATGGTGGCTATTGCCTTGGCATCCGGATTGTCCACACAATCATTCAGGAACTTTTCGGTGCCATCGGTCATGGCGTCCAGATTCACTTCCGAGGCTGACTGGCTGGAAATGAGATATCCGTGAATGAAGGCAACCGTTGTGTCACGGTCATCACCGGACAGGATCATCACGTCCTTGCAGCTCAGTGCTTCCAGCTCATTTTCTCGGGCAACCTGCTTTTCCATCATGGCGATAGCCTTGGCTGCAGGCTCCGCAATACATGCATTGAGGAACTGTTCGGTCGAAGTCGTCAGCTTTTCCAGGTCAACCTGCATGTGGCCCAGCTTGTGAACCAGATAACCATGCACAAAAGCGATTGTGGTGTCACGGTCGGCTCCCGACATGATCATCACGTCTCTGCAGGTCAGGGCATCCAGCTTGTTCTCGCCTTCCTGTGACAGGGCGGGTTGGGGCAAAGCTGCCAGTCCAATCACTGCCATGGCCAGCAGTGACTGTTTCAAAAACGCATTTTTCATAGAAGGAACCTCTCTAATACCAAGCCAACAATACCAAGCCAACGTTAAGTGCTTACAGCAGCCACATGGCGGCAACGTGTCAACGTCATGAAACAACACGCTTCGGTTGCGACCGCCGACCGCAGTACACAACTTTGATGATGGACGACGGGCGTGAATGCGGCGGTGGATTGAAGCAATGGAATGGAAATTACTCAGTCGCTTCCAGCTTGTCCTGGGTCCTGGTTTCAAAGTCGCTGGCGTCATGGCGTTCGTGCAATTGCTGATCCGGCCTGCCTGACACGCGATTTACAATGCGGCCGCGTTTGACCGCCGGGCGCACTGCGATCTGGTTGTTCCAGCGCATGACGTTCTCGTACTCGTGTGTACTGAGAAATTCGGCTGCTGAATACACCCGGTTGGCCACCAGCGCGCCGTACCAGGGCCAGATGGCCATGTCGGCAATCGTATAGTCGTCACCGCACATGAACTGCTTGTCCGCCAGGTGTCGGTCGAGCACGTCCAGCTGGCGTTTCACTTCCATGGCGTAGCGGTCGATCGGGTACTCGTACTTCGTTGGAGAATAGGAATAGAAGTGACCGAAACCGCCGCCGAGATAGGGCGCGCTGCCCATCTGCCAGAACAGCCATGACAGGCATTCGGTTCTCACGGTGAAGTCGGACGGCAGAAAGGTGCCGAATTTCTCTGCCAGATACAACAGGATTGCACCGGATTCGAACACCCTTGTCGGTGTCGGCGTGCTGTGGTCCACCAGGGCGGGGATCTTGGAGTTCGGGTTTATCTCGACAAACCCGCTGCCGAACTGGTCGCCCTTTCTGATCCGGATCAGGTGCGCGTCATATTCGGCACCCGAATGGCCCAGCGCCAGCAGTTCCTCCAGCATGACCGTGACCTTCACGCCATTGGGCGTGGCCAGGGAGTAAAGTTGCAGCGGGTGTTTGCCGACCGGCAGCTCATGGTCGTGGGTCGCGCCGGCAACCGGCCGGTTCAGGCTACCCCACGTCCCTCCCAAATCCTTGTTCCATGTCCAGACTTTCGGAGGTGTGTAGACGGGGTCAGTCATAGATCATGTCCATGTGTTGTAAGGTTTGTTTTCGTGTTGGCGGTTGGATATCACGGCGCGAGGTCTGTTCATACTACGATTAAGGCGGAGGGTTGGCTCAGGCGGGCGGAAAGGGTGAGTTCTGGTCGCGAATTTCGGCTGGTGAAATTGGAGATCGGACTGGATGCACCCTGCTTTTCCTGAAAACCCGGACACGGGAGTGCTGCCAGGTCCGCCTCCATGGACGCGGAGGTGACGAAGCAGGCGTGTGCGCCGGCGACGAGACAGTGGAAAGCCTCGCCAATCTCGGCCGGCAACCGTGTTTTCGGGTGCCGGCCGAACGGATCGTTACTCTGCAGCCATCTGATAACCCGGCGTCGAATGAGACAAGGCCACTTCCTCTTCGGTCATGTAGTCGGGCACGGCTTCGAACAGCGGCGATGACAGGTAGCGTTCCCCGGTGTCGGGCAACATGCACAAGATGACAGTGCCCTCCGGTGCCGTCTCGGCAATCTGCATGGCAATGGCAAATGTCGATCCGCCCGAGACACCGGTGAAGATGCCTTCTTGCTGCGCCAGCTTGCGCGACCATTCCATGCCGACAGGTCCGGCAACCGGGATCAGGTCGTCATAGTACTTGCCGTCAATGGCTTCCTGCAGCACCAGCGGAATGAAGTCCGGTGTCCAGCCCTGGATCGGGTGCGGTTCAAACGCCGGATGGCTGTGTGCCGGTTGACCGGTTTCATTGCGCCCCTGTTCGGAACCCGACCCGATGAGCTGGGCGTTGGCAGGCTCCGACAGGATGATCTTTGTATCCGGGCGTTCCTTGCGCAGGACCCGTCCCATGCCCGAAACAGTCCCGCCGGTACCGTAGCCGGTCACAACATAGTCGAGCCGGTCGCCGTCGAAGTCCGCCATGATTTCACGGGCCGTTGTGTTCTCATGGATCTTTGCATTGGCGTCCGTTTCAAACTGGCTTGCCAGGAACCATCCGTTTGCGTCGGCCAGTTCAACCGCCTTGTTGTACATGCCGAAGCCTTTTTCAGCCTTGGGTGTCAGCACCACCTTGGCACCGAGAAACCGCATCAGCTTGCGACGCTCGACGGAAAAGCTCTCTGCCATGGTCACTACCAGCGGATAGCCCTTGGCGGCACACACCATAGCCAGGCCGATGCCGGTATTGCCGCTGGTTGCCTCGACAACAGTCTGGCCCGGTTTCAGTGCACCGGAGCGCTCGGCTTCTTCAATGATCGACACGGCGAGACGGTCTTTTACGGATGCTGCCGGATTGAACGCCTCAGCCTTCACGTAGAGCCTGACACCGTCGGGAGCGAGCCGGTTGATACGTATGCAGGGCGTGTCGCCGATTGTGTCCAATATGGTGTCATACAGCTGGCCGCGGCCCTTGGTGGTGCGTGAAGATGTCATGGCTTGGGTCTCTTTTATCGAGGGTTGGGGGCATGGTTTTGGCGTTGATCCTAACAGCCTTGCCTTACAAGGCCAATGTGGAAACGTTAAACGCATCAGAGGGTTGCAATCGGTGCGTTTGCAAGTTTCCGGCGTTTCACCTAAGCCTTCTGTGCTTCAGCTTTGTTATCCAACACCGGACTGCTCGCGCATGCTTGATATCCTGGGCCTGATATTGCCGCTGTTCGGTTTGATCGTCATCGGTTTCGTGACCGCGCGTATTACCCGGCAACCGCTGGAAGCGGCCGGCTGGCTGAACACATTTATCATTTACATCGCGCTGCCGGCCCTGTTCTTCAAGCTGTTGTCCAAGACACCTGTTGACCAGTTGGCGAGCTGGGAGTTCATCGCCTCCAACATCCTGGTGACCTACGGAATATTCATTTTCACCTTTGTGCTGGGCCTGATCGCCAGCCGCGGGAACATAGCCGAAGGCACCATACAGGGGTTGGCCGGTGCTTACGGCAATATTGGTTATATGGGCCCGGCAATCGCCATTCTGGCACTCGGCGAAAAGGCAGCCATTCCCGTTGCGATCATTTTCTGTTTTGAGAACATCCTGCACTTCGCCCTCGCGCCGGCACTTATTGCCGTGTCCGGCAAACAGAAACAATCTGCAGGTCGACTGATTGCCGATGTTGTTCGCAAGATACTGTTTCACCCGTTTATCATCGCGACGGCGGTTGGCGTCGGGTTTGCCATACTGGAGTGGCCGGCACCGGAACCCCTGCAGCGCCTGATTGATTATCTTGCGCAGGCAGCCGCGCCATGTGCCCTGTTTGCCATGGGTGTCACACTGGCACTGCGCCCGCTGAAACGGGTGCCTCTTGCCCTGGGTTACATAGTTCCCATCAAGCTGGTGGTCCATCCTGCTGCCATGTATTTCGGGTTGAGCTATGTCGGTGATTTTGAACCGGTATGGGTGTTTGCAGCCGTATTGCTGGCGGCACTGCCGACGGCGACCAACGTGTTTGTCATGGCCCAGCAATACGGTGTCTGGGTTGAGCGGGCCACCGCCAGTGTTCTGGTCACGACAGCGATGTCGGTGCTGACCGTTTCAGCACTGCTTTATGGCGTTACAACCGGGCTGATACCGCCCGACTGGTGGCCTGCACAATAACGCAGTTGGGTGAACGGGCCGGTTTCCCGGTCCGTCCGCCAATGGTTGGTATAAGCCGATCAGGCTGTTTGTACATTTGACCCGAAGTACATGAACTCGCGGTCCATGCCGGCAACGTCGCTTGCCGCGAGCTTCATGGACGGCCCATCCAGCATCTTGAAGCTCTTCTGGCTTTTGACCCACTCGTCTGCAGGTTGCAGCGTCGACAATGTGTAGGTGGTTGCTTCACCCAGGTAATGCGTTGGAATGACGATCTTCGGCTTGAGGCGTTCCACGATGGCATTTCCCTGATCATAGGACAGGATGTGCTGCGAGCCGTCGATCGGCAGCGTGAGAACATCGATCTTGCCGATCGCTGCCCAGAACTCCTCCGGCGGATTGTGCCGGTTATCACCCCAGATCAGGGTGCGGATGCCGCCTGTCTCGATGACATAGGTCACCATGTCCATATGGCCCGGATTGTTGGGCGGACAGGCATCGACGCCGAACTCTTTCAGCGCGTCAGTCCAAGGATACCAGCCCGGTGCCACACAGGCATGCTTGTCGGCAAACCCGGTGATCTTCAGGTCGGCGAATTCGAAGTTTCCAGCCATCCGGTCCAGCACCATGGTCGACTGCGGACGATCGATGGCATCATGATCGAAATGGGTGTGTGTCGACATGGTGATGTCGACCAGTGTCTCGGGGAACTTGTTCTTGAACCACAGGCCCCAGGCACCGGACGGGTCATCCCGCCATGGATCAAGCAGGATGGAAGCACCGCCCGGTGACGTGATTTTCAGCGCGCAGTGACCATAATAGTCTATCGTCACCTCGCCGGCCGGGAAGTCCTTTTTCGACTGAAGGTCCAGGACGTGGTTGTTGTTGCCGGACTGGGTCCAGTCGGTGGATTGGGCTGCAGCCTTGCTCGAACTGCCTACGGACGCGGCAATGCCGACACCTGCGGCACCTGCGGCCATGAAGAAAGACCGGCGTGACAGGCCGGGCGCCAGCTGATCCTTGTGACCGTTCAATAAGGTGGGTTTGAGATCTTTCTTGTCCATAATCGTTCCTCCTGTTGGGCCATCTGCCTCCTGCCGGTTCGCAGGGTGCGGCAAAAGCCTAACAGCGATCGGATGTGCTGCTCCTATGGGTAAATTAGGGGGGTAATATGGGGGCAATCCCCATAGTATTGCTGGCTACTGCAGGCGCGAAGACAGGTAATTGCGCAAATTGACCGGCTGCCGGCCAAGGCCGAGTTTCTTGCGGATATTGTTACGGTGGAAATCGATGGTGCTGGTGCCGCGCGACATGATCCGCGCAATATCCTTGGTGGTCCGCCCCTGCACGATCATCTGGGCGATTTCGGATTCCGTCGGTGTCAGCGGTTCAAGCGCCGATACCATCTGGTGGGCAAGTGGAGAGGTAATTGTTTTCAGGTTGGACTCCAGAACGGCCAGATAGGCTCCGGCAGCCGGGTCATCCGCGATCTGCGATTTCAACCGGGATATCTGCGGCAGGATCAGGCTGTCGATCTGGCGCAACAGGTCAGCGTCCTGTTCTGCGCGGGCTGTTTCCACACGCTCCAGCAACACCCGCAGTGCGGTGTTGGCCTCGCTCAGTTGCCTGGTGCGTTTTTCAACACGTGTCTCCAACTGGTCCAGCGTGGTCTTGAGCTCCTGCTCCACCGTCTTGCGTCGTTCAATTTCGACCAGCAGGGCCAGATCTGTTTCCACCACCCCCTTGAATTCGCCGATCAGGTCCCGGCATTCCAGCGCATGGTCATTTTCCTGCCGGTCCAGAACGCAGATCGTGCCAAATACACTTCCATCCGGCCAGTACAGCGGATAACCGACATAAAACGTCATACCGAATTCAAGATCGTCATTGTTGCACCATCTCGCCTGCTTGCGAGCATCGGTGACCACCAGTTCGTCTCCGGTTTCCAGCACACCCTGGCAATACAGATTGTCATTCAGGATGAAGGACTGACCGATCTCGTATGGGTTTTTGTCGCCCTGGTTTGCCACCAGCACTGCATGCACCGGCGCGCTGGTCTTCATGATCAGGCTGGCCGGAACTTTTGTCACGCTTGACATCAGGTCGACCACACGTTGCCACTTCCCCAGAATAGATGATGAAATCGCGGGTTTGTTCTGCATGGCAAGCGGCCTTCCGGAAACGACACGCCTTATCCTATGATGAGAACGGCCTGCCTAGAAAGGGACCTGCGCGCAAAAACTTTTAACTGCACCGCCAGTGGGATGACGAACGGTCAGGGTATGGGCATGAAGCATCAGCCGTGGCGCGGTGGCGGCATCGCCATAAAGCGGGTCGCCAAGTATCGGGTGGCCGATTTCCTTCAGGTGAACTCGCAACTGATGTGACCGGCCTGTGTGCGGGGCCAGGTCAAGACGGCTCTGCGTATCCGTGCGCGATAGCACGCGCCATCGGGTCAGCGCCGGCTTGCCGGTGTCATGGCACACCTTCTGCAATGGCCTGTTGGGCCAGTCCGCAATCAGCGGCAGGTCGATCTCTCCGTCGTCTGCGGACACACGGCCGGCTACAATGGCCCGGTAGGTTTTGCTCAGGTGCCTGCGTTCAAACTGCAGCCCCAGATGACGCTGTGCGCTGGCATTCATGGCCATGACGAGCACCCCGGATGTATCACGATCCAGCCGGTGTACGATAAGCGCATCGGGATGAACCGCATGGACACGCGCTTCAAGGCAATCTGCCAGTTCAACGCCTTTGCCGGGAACCGACAGCAAGCCGGATGGCTTGTCCAAAACCAGCAGGTCGTGGTCCTGATGAATGATGGCTAGACCGGTGTCTGCCGGTGGACGGTAAGTCTGTCCGTTCATGATCTGCGCAAGGCCATCCACGCGCATGCAGACGCGAAAGCCACGAATACGATGTTGAGAAGGCCGATCGCCTGTACGCTCACGCCGCCATCGAACATGGCGCCATACAGCGCAGGAGACATGGCGCTGGCAAAGATCATGACGGCGGTTGCGACCGCCTTTATCGCCCCCAGATGCTGTACGCCATAGACTTCCGCCCAGAACGGGGACGTGACGGCACTGGTCATGCCGGCTGCTGCGCCAAAAGACAAAAGCACGCCGAATATCCAGGCATCGTTGTTTCCGGCCATCAGGGCCAGCCCGCCGAAGATCATGGGCAAGGTGAACAACGGCATCAGGGTGCGCGCGCCGTTCCGGTCGACCAGGATACCTGCCAGCATGGAAAACGTTATCGATGATGCCGCATAGGCCATCAGCAATAGGTACCATGTTTCCAGCTCCCAGCCCTTCGACAGGACGATGTGCTGATGGTGAAACATCAATCCGGTATTCAGGAACGCAGGCGCCAGTACGACCGGCAGCACACCATAAAACCTCGGATCGCGCAGCATTTCGGTTCTGGTCCACTGCCGTTGGCTGCCGGACAGGTTTTCAGTACCGATGTCCGCGTCGAGCAGCGCCATCTGATCCAGGTACCTGCCATGACGGCGGCGATGATCAGCGATCAGCAACAACAGCAAAGGCAGCACGATGCCGGCCGCGATTGTGCCAAGCACGTACCAGGAATAGCGCCAGCCGATCGCCGCGATCAGGGCTGAAATCGTGATCGGCAGTGTGGCTTCAGCCAGCGTGAACCCCTGGTTGACGATTGCCGAGGCTTTGCCACGCACTGTCTGGTAATAGCGGTTTACCGACGTAACGGCGATGTGGCTCATCAGGCCCTGGCCGAAATGGCGCAACAGAAACAGCGCCAGCAGCAATGTAAGCCACCCGGTGCTGCTGCCGGCGACCAGGCAGGCAAGGCAAAGGCCTATGGTCGTCACGCCGAACACGATGCGCAGGTCATAACGGTCAATCAGCTTGCCCGACCACAGGATCACAACCGCGCTTGCAAGGGTCGCAATCATATACGCGGTGCCAAATTCGCCGTGGCTGAGACTGAAGGCGGCACGAATGTCGGCATTGAACAAGGATATGACGAGGGTCTGGCCGGGCGCGGATGCCAGCGACGCCAGTGTCCCGAACAGCAGCAGCCGCCAGTCGCTCATCAACTCAGAGCGCTTGCTGCCTATGTCTGTCATCAATGAAGAATCCATCTGTTGTCACGTGTGCGGAAACTGACGCAGGACCGGGATATTGGCAAGCGAGTATACGACGATCCACCGGTTTGATGGACGTCATAAAATGATGATCATATCCCATCACGATTGCGAACACGTGAAGAAAAGCCAGCGTTTTGTGCCTGGGCGTGCGTTACGACTGCAAAAGGAAGGGGCACCGCATGAGCTTTCGCTTTTACGAGAGCGGCAGGCTTTCCGGTGCGGGATCGGCAATGCCATTGGACGTTGCGGAATTTGGTGTGACGGCCAGCAGAACAAGCGCCAGCATGCAGATCATGCAAAAGCCGAATTTGGAAAAACCGTTCATCATGCGCATCCCGTTTCCAGAATCAGAAACCCATATGTGGCGAGTAAAACGTAAGGCGGTTACCTAAAAGTTAACGCGCCGAAGGCTCCTGTAAAAAAGGCCGGTTCCTGCCTGTAAAAGCAAAAACCAGCCCGATTTGGTAGTCCGGCGAGGGCAGCCGGACCAGGTGTGCGTTCTAGACCGAGTAGTACATGTCGTACTCGACCGGATGCGGTGTCATCTCGTAGCGCATGTTCTCTTCCATTTTCAGGTCGATATAGGCATCGATCTGATCGTCGGAGAACACACCACCGGCCTTGAGGTATTCCCGATCGGCATCGAGTGACTCAAGTGCCTCGCGAAGCGATGCGCAAACCGTCGGGATATCCTTGAGCTCTTCCGGCGGCAGGTCGTACAGATCCTTGTCCATCGGATCGCCCGGATGGATCTTGTTCATGATGCCGTCCATGCCGGCCATGACCATGGCGGAAAACGCCAGATACGGATTTGCAGTCGGGTCCGGGAACCGGACTTCAACACGCTTGCCGTTCGGTGACGCGGTCCACGGAATACGGCACGAGGCAGACCGGTTGCGAGACGAGTATGCCAGCAGCACAGGCGCTTCATAGCCAGGCACCAGTCGCTTGTAGGAGTTTGTCGACGGGTTGGTGAAGGCGTTCAGCGATTTGGCGTGCTTGATGATGCCGCCGATATAGTAGAGGCAGGTTTCCGACAGATCCGCATACTGGTTGCCGGCGAACAATGGCTTGCCGCCTTTCCAGATCGACTGGTGAACGTGCATGCCTGAACCGTTGTCACCAAACACGGGCTTCGGCATGAAGGTTGCCGACTTGCCGTACTGGTGCGCGACATTGTGGATGGCGTACTTGTAGATCTGCAACTGGTCGGCACACTTTGTCAGTGTTTCGAACTTGATGCCGAGTTCGTGCTGGGCGGCGGCCACTTCGTGGTGATGCTTTTCGACAGTGACACCCATCGATGCCATCGCGGCCAGCATTTCGCCACGAATGTCCTGGCCTGAATCGACCGGATTGACCGGGAAGTAACCACCCTTGGTGCGCGGGCGGTGACCCATATTGCCCATTTCATACTCGGCATCCATGTTGGATGGCAGTTCGGTCGAGTCCACCTTGAAGCCGGTGTTGTAGGGATCGGATGCAAAGCGCACATCGTCGAACATGAAGAATTCGGCTTCCGGGCCGACGGTGATTGAATCACCGATGCCGGTTGATTTCACGTAAGCCTCAGCCTTCTTGGCCGTGGTGCGCGGATCGCGGTCATAGGCCTCTCCGGTGCCGGGTTCGAGAATGTCACAGAACACAGCCGCGGTTTTCTGTGCATAGAACGGATCGACATGCAGTGTGTCAGGATCCAGCATCAGAACCATGTCGGACTCATTGATGGCTTTCCAGCCGGCAATCGATGATCCGTCGAACATCAGTCCGTCAGCCCAGACATCCTCATCGATTGTCGAGATGTCCTGCGTCACGTGCTGCATTTTCCCGCGTGGGTCGGTAAAGCGCAGATCGACATATTTGATCTCGTTGTCTTTCAGGTATTTCATTGCTCCTGCAACAGGAGAAGGTGTCTTGGCCATCTGTTTGCCCTCGTTGTCTTTCAGTTTGAGTGGGTTAGGGGTGTTTGGGTGATGAATATTACAGTTTTCCGTCAGCCCGGATCGGCATGCATGATCACAAGGCCTCGACGCCGGTTTCGCCGGTCCGGATCCGGATTGCCTCGTCAACCGTGGAAATGAAAATCTTGCCATCGCCAATGCGCCCGGTGCGGGCTGCCTGCAGGATGGCTTCGACCGCCTGATCGACAAGGCCGTCGTCCAGCACGATTTCGATACGGACCTTTGGCAGGAAGTCGACAATGTATTCGGCACCGCGATAAAGCTCGGTGTGACCTTTCTGGCGGCCGAAACCCTTGGCTTCGGTAACGGTGATTCCCTGCAGGCCGACTTCCTGCAAGGCTTCCTTCACTTCGTCCAGCTTGAACGGTTTGACGATAGCCTCGATCTTTTTCATTCTGCCTCCAACAGTGAATTGACGGGTTTCAGATATGTCGCCGCGATTTGTTGTTGTCGTTCGCTTTCACTCGCGAGTTGCACAAGGCGTGCCAATCGCTGATGCATGAAATAATGCCTTTCAAACAAGAACTTGTAGCCAAGTATTGAATCACGCCACAAAACCTGGAGTGTTAATTATGCGGCAATTGCCTAATTTATGGGCAGCGCTGTAGGCTTGAAATCCCCTCTGTGTGGCGGTAACTGAGCCATTCCGTCAGCCCAAATTTGCCTGTGCACAGGTTGATCCGGCAACCCCGGTTGACGCCGTTGCAATCAGGTATCACATAGCTCAGGTTCGTGTCCCCCAACCCAACCATCGAGAAGATACCTGCCATGCTCCGATCACGTCTTGCCAGCCTCGTCAATCATGCGCGTTTCGAACAGGTAATCGTGGGCTTGATTGTACTCAACGCCATTACCCTGGGCCTGGAGACAAGCCCCTGGTGGATGAGCCGTTTCAGCGAAGTTCTTCTGGTATTGGACAAGGTGATACTGGCCATTTTCGTGGCTGAGGTGGCGGCACGGCTGATTGTCGATTTCAGAGGGTTCTGGCGGGATCCCTGGCGGGTCTTCGACTTTGTCATCGTGGCGGTCGCCCTGATGCCGGCCACCGGGGCGTTTTCAGTGCTGCGGGCGTTCCGTATCCTGCGCGTGTTGAGACTGATATCCACCATCGGAGCGATCCGGCGGGTGGTGACCGGGCTGCTTGCAGCCATTCCCGGCATGAGTTCAATCGTGATGCTGCTGGGACTGATCTTCTACATATTCTCTGTGATCTCCACCAAGCTGTTTGCCGCCTCGTTTCCGCAATGGTTCGGCTCTCTTGGCGAAAGCGCCTATTCCCTGTTCCAGATCATGACGCTGGAAAGCTGGTCCATGGGCATAGTGCGGCCGGTCATGGAGCAATACCCGCTGGCCTGGGCGCTGTTTGTGCCGTTCATCCTGGTGACGTCTTTCACCGTGCTGAACCTGTTTATCGGTGTGATTGTCGACGCCATGCAGAAAGAGCACGAGGCCGAGGCACAGGCTGATCGTGCCGACCTGCACAAGGAAGTATCGACCATCCTGACGGAGCTGCGCAGCGTGCGGACAGAACTGGCAGAACTCAGGGCGACAAAAAGTGGATAGGTGGTCTATGCTGGCCGACGATGACCGAATTGCTGACAGCCGATGAGATGTACGAGGCCGACCGCCTGACGATAAAGGCAGGTGTGCCTGGAATAGATCTGATGGAGGCGGCAGGACTTGCCTGTGCCGAATTCATTCGCACGCTGAGCGAACCGTGCCCGGTCTGTGTGGTCTGCGGACCCGGCAACAATGGCGGTGACGGATTTGTAATTGCCCGCTTGCTGGTTGAGGCAGGTTGGCCGGTGAAGCTGCTGCTTGCAGGTGATCCGGCGCTGCTGAAAGGAGATGCAGCGCTGGCGGCTGAGGCCTGGAAGGGTGAGGTGCTACCGGCACACGCGGACAGGCTTGACGGTGCCATGTTGATTGTTGATGCCCTGTTCGGGGCAGGCTTGTCGCGCGGCATCGATGGTCCACTTGCCGATCTGGTCAAGGCGTTCAATGAGGCCGATGCGGTCAGGGTCGCGGTGGATATGCCCAGCGGTGTCGATGGCTCTTCGGGCCAAGTCAGGGGTGCTGCGGTTGCTGCCGATCACACAATCACGTTTTTCAGGGCAAAGCCCGGCCATTATCTTGAGCCGGGGCGAAGCCGGTGTGGCGCGCTGCATGTTGTAGACATAGGCATTGCCGACGATGTGCTGCAATCCATTGCACCCAAATGCCGCCTCAACGGGCCGGACGAGTTTGCAGACGTAATCCCGATACCAGGTGCTGCGGCGCACAAGTACTCCCGTGGCTCTGCTCTCATGGTGTCCGGCGATGCCTGGAACACCGGCGCTGCCAGGCTTGCTGCCATGTCGGCGTTGAGGGTAGGGGCAGGGCTGGTGACCATGGCGGCATGTGAGCCCGCACTGCCGGTTCTGGCGAACCATTTGACGGCGATCATGCTGCGCAAGGCCGATACTGCAGGCGAGCTTGCCAGGCTGCTTGGCGACAAGCGGATCACCGCATGCGGGATCGGTCCGGCCTGCGGTGTGGGACATGCCACCATCGAAAAAGTGTTGAGCGTGCTTGCATCCGGAGCAGGCGTGGTGCTCGACGCCGACGCCCTGACAAGTTTTGAGGGCAGTTCCGACCTTCTGTTTGACGCTATCAGGGCAAAACCGGACCGGCATGTCATACTGACTCCGCATGAAGGGGAGTTTGTCAGGCTTTTCAGGAACGTGAGCAAGCCGGGTGATTCAAAATGTGAGCGGGCGGCAGGTGCTGCAAAAGCAAGTGGTGCAGTGGTCGTGCTGAAAGGCGCTGATACCGTTATTGCTGACAGTGATGGACGCTGCGCCATCAACGCCAATGCTCCTGCCTGGCTTGCTACCGCAGGATCCGGCGATGTCCTGACGGGGCTTTGTCTTGGATTGCTGGCTCAAGGCGTGCCGGCTTTCGAAGCGGCAGGGTGTGCGGTATGGCTGCACGGTGAGGCTGCCAACCGGTTCGGCCCCGGTCTGATAGCCGAAGACCTGCCCGTCAACATTCCTGCAGCTCTGGCGAGTCTGAACGATTTGTAATCTTGCTCTCGCAGTTTTGTGAGCGCGCGCTGCGGATTTGCTGTGTTAGGGTCCATGCCCATGAAAACACGCGCCTTTATCATATCACTGATGATGTTTGTTCTGGCACCGGTGGCATTTGCAGCAGACGGGTTGCGGGCGCTTCAGAGCCTGAAAGACGCACGCACCCTGGATGTGTCTGCAAAACAGTTCGACGCGGCAAGTGTGGAGGGCAGGCCGGTGGTCGTGGCGTTTTTTGCGTCCTGGTGCCCACCGTGCATCGACGAGTTTCACGAGATGGCGAAAGTGCAATCATCCATCGGTGACAGGGAGGTTACCTTTGTCGGTATCAATCTGTTTGAAGCCTGGGGCGGTGAGAAAGATCCTGCCCGCATGGCGAGGTTCATAGCCCGTACCAGGCCGAATTTTGCATTGGTTGAGGGTGATCCTGAGATATCGGCAGCATTCGGAACCATCGACCGCATCCCGACGATGGTGGTTTTCAGTGCCGATGGTGAAGAAACCTGGCGATTTGTACACGAGCGCGGCGCGGCCAAAACTCATGCAATAGCCGACGAGATCATGAAGGCGCTGCGGTAAGCTGACAAAGTGTCGAATTCCTGATGTAGAAGATTAGAGGGTCCTGACGCTAAACCTCTGGCATCCCAGCACATGCTTTGCTATACACCGGCGCGATTGCTGACGTACGGCGCGCTTGGTAAAGGCGCGCCGCCGGTTTTTTACGCGGGCGTGGCGGAATTGGTAGACGCACTAGATTTAGGTTCTAGCGGTGAAAGCTGTGGGGGTTCAAGTCCCTCCGCCCGCACCAAAGACCAAACGATCAGGGACTGTTGAATTCAACTGAAGGTCCGTATTGCCCGGGTG
>CALHUA010000058.1 GCA_938039915.1 uncultured Anderseniella sp. | reverse complement strand
CATAACAAGCAGAGCGGCGGGTTTAGGGAAGCCCCGGTTGAACCACTGGAAGGCTATGAAGCCATCCCGACGGTGGACGACCTCCCGACGAAGTCCGGCGACAGCCGGTCTGGCGCGAGCGCAAAGAACAAAGACAATGTTGCTTTCGATCCCATAACCGGGCAGCCATTGTCCGAAGCCTTGCGTGCCCGGCCGGACCCGGCTGCCGGCAAGAAGCTGCAGGAAGCCCGCGCGGCGGAAGCCATCGAGCAGGAAAAACGCATGGCGGCGGGTGCAACCACCCGACCGCGCGAAGGACTGGAATTCCTGCGCCCGCAACTGGAAGACCTGCCGACACCGGAAATCTTCGTGCCGTACAAGCCGGAGCGTCCGGAAAAAACCGAATCCGGTGTGATCCTCAAAACCGTATCCGAATTTGAACCCAAGGGTGACCAGCCCACGGCAATCAAGGAACTGGTGGAGGGCATCAACACCGCTGAACGCGACCAGGTGCTGCTCGGGGTGACCGGCTCGGGCAAGACCTTCACCATGGCCAAGGTGATCGAGGAAACCCAGCGCCCCGCCCTGATCCTGGCGCCCAACAAGACTCTGGCCGCCCAACTTTACGGCGAATTCAAGCAGTTCTTCCCGGACAATTCGGTCGAGTACTTCGTCTCCTACTATGACTACTACCAGCCCGAGGCCTATGTGCCGCGCACCGACACCTATATCGAGAAGGAAAGCTCGATCAACGAGCAGATCGACCGCATGCGCCACTCCGCCACCCGCGCGCTGCTGGAGCGAGACGACGTCATCGTGGTGGCGTCGGTGTCGTGTATCTACGGTATCGGCGACGTGGAAACCTATTCCGCCATGACCTTCCAGCTCAAGCTCGGCGAACGCATTGCCCAGCGCCAGTTGCTGACCGACCTTGTCGCCCTGCAGTACAAGCGCAACGACCAGGCGTTTACCCGCGGCGCCTTCCGGGTCCGCGGTGACACGGTGGAAGTGTTTCCGTCGCATCTGGATGACCGCGCCTGGCGGCTGTCGCTGTTCGGCGACGAGATCGAGAGCATCACCGAGTTCGACCCGCTCACCGGCCAGAAGACGGCGGAACTTGAGCACGTCAAGATCTACGCCAACTCGCACTATGTGACCCCCAAGCCGACGCTGGACCAGGCCGTCAAGCGCATCAAGCACGAACTCAATATCCGGCTCGAGGAATTCCACGCGGCAGGCCGGGTGCTGGAAGCCCAGCGCCTGGAACAGCGCACTTTGTTCGACATCGAGATGATGATGGCGACTGGATCGTGCGCCGGCATCGAAAACTATTCGCGCTATCTGACCGGGCGCGCGCCGGGCGAACCGCCGCCGACGCTGTTTGAATACCTGCCTGACAACTGCCTGGTGTTTCTCGATGAAAGCCACGTCACCGTGCCGCAGATCGGCGGCATGTTCCGGGGCGACTTCAACCGCAAGGCCACGCTGGCCGAGTTCGGTTTCCGGCTGCCGTCGGCCATCGACAACCGTCCGTTGCGGTTCGAGGAATGGGAAGCCATGCGCCCACAGACCGTGCACGTGTCAGCGACACCGGGCTCTTGGGAAATGGAGCGCACCGGCGGCGTGTTTGCCGAACAGGTCATCCGGCCCACTGGCCTGATCGACCCGCCGGTGGAAATCCGCCCCGTTGGCACCCAGGTCGATGACCTGATCGCCGAATGCCACGAGGTGGCGAAAGCGGGTTACCGCACACTGGTCACCGTGCTCACCAAGCGCATGGCCGAAGACCTGACCGAATACATGCACGAACAGGGCATTCGGGTGCGCTACATGCACTCCGACATCGACACGCTGGAGCGCATCGAGATCATCCGCGACCTGCGCCTTGGCGCGTTTGACGTGCTGGTCGGCATCAACCTGTTGCGCGAGGGCCTGGATATTCCAGAGTGCGCGCTGGTCGCCATTCTCGACGCCGACAAGGAGGGTTTCCTGCGCTCTGAAACCTCGCTGATCCAGACGGTCGGCCGCGCCGCGCGTAATGTGGATGGCCGGGTGCTGATGTATGCCGACAAGATCACCGGCTCGATGCAGCGCGCCATGGACGAGACCGACCGCCGTCGCACCAAGCAGCTGGCCTATAACGAGGCCAACAACATCACGCCGCAGTCGATCAAGCGCAACATCGCCGATATCCTGGACTCGGTCTACGAGGGCGACCATGTCCGCGTGAAGGCCACCCACGGCACCGGCCTGGCCGAAGAGGAAGGCGCGTTTGTCGGGCACAATCTCAAGACGGTCATCGAGGACATGGAAAAGAAGATGCGCACCGCCGCGGCAGACCTCGAATTCGAAACCGCCGCCCGCCTGCGCGACGAAATCAAGCGCCTGCGCGAAACCGAATTGGCGGTCATGGACGACCCGCTGGCCAAGCAGACCGGCATGGAAATCGGTGCCCGGGGCACGGAGACCGGCGCGAAGCCCGCAGGGCGAAGCAAAGCTGTTCGGCCAGCAAAAGAAACCAGCTCCCGCATCGTCGCGCCGGAAGAACTGTGGCCGAAAGGCAAGCCGGTACCCAAGGGCAAGTCATCCGGCGGCAAGCCGGGGACAAGGACGTATCGGGGTAAGGCGAAGTAACCAAGCCTCTGGCAGGGTGCAATTGAACACCAATTATATAGCCATGCTTCATTATAAAAAATTTTAATAAAAACCAATTTTAATTTTGAATTTGCCGATTTATTTCCAGTTTTGAGTACGTCCATTTTTTATATACATTTTTCCATTTCATTTTTAATTGAAGTTAACAGCTGAGGTCTAGGTTGAAGTTCGGTTCAGGCGACACCCCTCAGGGGATCACCCACGAAGGGCAGTTTGATCCGGTGCTGTATAAACTTTTAAAAATTAAGGAAAAAATCATGTTCGCACGTTTCTTCAAAGACGAATCCGGTGCCACTGCAATCGAGTACGGCCTCATCGCCGCTGCTACAGGTCTTGCTCTGGTTGCTACAATGCCAGCCATCAACACTGCACTGAACACCACGTTCGGTTCGATCTCCGCAGAACTGTAAGATTCGACGTTAAAGCGCCAGCGTAAGGGGGCTTTTCGCCTTCCTTACATGTCGTTCTTCAGTTTCGTACTCGAGAACGAAATGCGTAAACGCTTCGAATTCGGCATAGTGATCTCTTGTTAAAAAAATTCCAACAGATCACAGCCCATAACCTCTTCTGAGAATACCCCCCCGTGCAGCTAACAGCTGTGCGGGGGTTTTGCCATAATCAGCTTTCGCAGCTCAGATCAGGCGAAAATCCCGGCAACCAGCATTGCCTTCCCATCCGCGATAACCCAAAGCGCAGCACATCCCCGGGAGCGGGTATTTACCAACGCTTCGACCACCCCTTTCCCGCCCAACCAGCCTGTGCAACCATGTCTTCATGCGCTGGGGAGCGATATTAAAATCCCGACAGGGAAAGGAATTCTAGTCATGTCAGTAGCTCGCGTAACAGAAATCATTGCGTCATCGCAGGACAGTTTTGAAGACGCCACACGCAAGGGCGTCAAACGCGCCTCCAAGACGCTGAAAAACGTCACCGGCGCCTGGGTCAAGGACCAGCGCGTTATCGTCAAGAACGGCAAGATCACCGAGTACCGGGTCGTGCTGAAAGTGACGTTTATCCTGAAGGACTAGTTGGGGGAATTATTCCGCTCACGCAAGCAGCCTTCGGCTGCGCTTCGCTGGGATGACGGTTGTGATGAACACGGCTCCGAGGCACGCAAGTGCCGAGGCACGGCCGACCGGTCGCCGCACGAAGTGCGCCCTGGCGGAGCGGTTGGCGATAGCCAACTCGCGCGAGCGGTTTAAATCCGTTTCGAAGAGGCTCACTCCTACCGCGAGATACGGTGAACGGCGTCTTCGCGTTTTGTGAGATCCGGCAGCAGGTCCAGGCCCAGGCCGGGGCCGCCGGGGATGGTGATCATGCCGCTGCTGACCGGCGGCAGATGATCGACGAAGTCCGGATACCAGCCATAGTAGAACCCGCGCGCAATTTCCTGTTCCCGAACATTGCGCAAGGCCAGTGCAAGGTGGGTGGAGGCGGCCAGCGTGACCGGACCGGAACAGTCATGGAAGGCGATCGGCCTGGCCCGGGCTTCTGCCAGTGCGGCGACTTTGCGTGCCGCGGTGATGCCGCCTGCCCAGGTCACATCCATGATCGGCGTGGCAATGTTGCCCCCGTCTATCAGTGTCTTGAACTGCCCCAGGCCGGCAAGCGTCTCGCCCCCGGCCAGCGGTGCGCTGGTGCTGCTGGCAAGCTCCGCCAGTTCTTCGGTGCGATCCATCCATATAGGGTCTTCGATCCAGTCCATGCCGATGGGCTCCAGCGCTGCAGCAATTTTCCGGGCGGCACTCAGGCTCCACAGCCCGTGCAGTTCCGCCTTCAGGCGCATCTTCTCGCCATGGGCGGTTCGGATTTTCTCGAACGGCTCAAGCGCCCTGTTCAGGTCGGCGGTCGATATGTCAACACCGTCAACCGCACCTTCGGCCAGGTCAAACGGCCAGATTTTCATGGAGAAAATTCCCATCTCCATCAGCGATGCGGCCAGATCTTCGGGATGATGCAGAAACGCGTCCAGGTCTTCGTAGGTAGTGCCGGCCTTGCCGTCAGAAGCTGCCCCGAAATTATCCGGCCGGACGGCGGATGTCTTGGAAACATAATTGGGGCCGGCGCAGGTATTATAGACCTGGATGGACTCCCGCGTGCGGCCGCCGAGCACATCGCACAGAGGCATGTTGGCCGCCTTGCCGGCAATGTCCCACAGCGCCACATCGACCGCCGACAATGCGCGCACTTCGGCTCCGCTGCCGGTAAAGCCCGTATAGGGCTGCATTTTCATGTTGAGAAACTCGATCCGGCTGGCGTCCTGGCCCAGAATGATCGGCGCTATGCGGTCGTGGACATCGGCTTCACTGGAACTTGCGCCGAAATAGGTTTCCCCCAGCCCGGTCAATCCGTCTTCAGTGTGAACGCGCACCCACAACAGGTTGGGATGATCGCCAAGACGCAGGGTTTCAACCGCTTCAATACGCATGAGATGTTCCTCTGGCCATTTGGATATTTTCGGACACTACAACCGACACTCCCCTGCGTCATCCCCGTGAAAACGGGGATCCATGGCCAGATCGGCAATTGTCGTCAGCGTGGATTGGATTCCCGTTTTCACGGGAATGATGGTGTTACCGGAAAGACACGCGCAAATCGGCGAAGGGCGCAATCAGACGAGGCCCGCGCGTTTCGCAAACGGGTCCCACGCGGCATCTTCGTGCCACTCATATTCTGTCCCGTGCGCCATGTCGTCGGCGACCTGTTTGCCGAACAGCCGGGCAAGCGCAGCCAGAGCCATGTCCATTCCGGCGGACACGCCCGACGAGGTAAAGAACTTGCCGTCTTCAACCCAGCGCGCCTGCCGCACCCAGTCGACCCTTGGCCCCAGCGGCACGGTCTGGATGAAATCCTGTTTGTTTGTGGTGGCCTTGCGGCCATCAAGGACCCCGGTCATGGCCAGCAGAACGCTACCGGTACACACCGTCATCACGAGTTCCGCACGGCCTGCTGTCGCGACAATCCAGTCGGTTATGGCCTTGTTTTCACCCGCCACCAGCGCCGTGTCGCCGCCGGGAATGAAAAGCAGATCATAGTCACTGCCGTCTGCCACGGTCTTGTCGACCAGCAGGCCCTGTCCGTGAACGCTTGCGACCGGCTCGAGCGTTTCAGCCACGATGGTGATTTTGATCTCGTCGCCAATGCCGCCGAGCATTTCGAGCGGGCCAAACAGGTCAAGGGTCTGGAATCCGGGGAACACAAGTACAGCCAGCGTTTTCACTGTGTTTCGCCTACTGCAGGAACGGATTGCTGGCCCGCTCGCTGCCTATGTTGCTGGCCGGGCCGTGGCCGCAGATGAAGGTGAAATCGTCCGGCAACGGCAAAAGCTTTTCCTTGATCGCTGAAATCAGCGCATCATGGTCGCCATAGGGGAAATCGGTGCGCCCGATAGAGCCCTGGAACAGCACATCGCCGACATGGCCGAATTTTATCGCCTCGTTGAGCATGACCACATGACCCGGTGAATGACCCGGACAATGGCGGACCGCAAACGAGACCTCGCCGACGGTGACCGTATCACCTTCGTCAAGCCAGGTATCCGGCGTCACCGCCCTGCCCGGCACGCCATACTGCTCACCTGATGTTGCCAGTTCATCGAGCAGGAACTTGTCATCGATATGCGGTCCGGTGATCGGCACATCGAGTGCTTCTTTCAACTCCGCAGCCCCGGCGGCATGGTCGAAATGGCCATGGGTCAGCCAGATGCCCACCGGATTGATCCCGGTTTCCTTGACGCCGCGCAGGATGTTTTCCACGTCACCGCCGGGATCGATGACGACACCGTCCATGGTCTTGGTGCACCACAAGATGGTGCAGTTCTGTTGCAGCGGCGTGACGGGAAGTATCGCCGCGCGCAGCGGCATATCAGGTGTGTCTGTCATGGGGAATTTTCTATCGCTCTTCCTTCAGGTACCCGCAGGTCGCCTCGCCGACGCCTTCGCATGGTTCATAGATACGCACAGCAGACCTGGTGCCGTCGTCGAATTCCAGCTGTATGGCAAGCGTCTTGATACTGTTACTCTTGGCCCGTTCAGCGTGAATCTTGGCGTCTTCGGGAATATTGTTCGGGATCAGCTTGTTACACTTCGGCAGCGGCCATGACTTGTCGAGCGCATCGGAGTTTTCCGAATAGCGCAGCTGTTTGATGCCGCAGCGCCAGGAAACCAGATGGGTCACGTAATACAGTTGCCGGCCCTGATAAATCCGATAGGCAACCCAATTGTCCTTGGTCGCTTCCAGTATGCTCTTGACCTGCTCAAGCGGCATGACACGGGATTGCTGTTCCGCCGCCGCCGGCCCACTCGCCAGCACGGGCACCAGTGCCGGCAGCAGCGGCATCATCAGCAATCGCTTCATGCCGGGTCTTCTCATTTTCTCAGGTTTGCGCGGCGGATAAGCGGGTGCCTGCCAAGCCTGCGGGTCTCCTTGGCGTCGAACCTGGCGTGGCGTTTGTCACAGGCCGCGTTGGATCGCTTGTAGATGCGTTCCAGTTTCTTCAGCAATTGTCCGCAGGTTCTGGCGCGGGCCCGGTTGACCTTCTTCTCGGCCCTGCGGGCGCAACTCAACCAGATCTTGCGGTGCTGGGCCTCATGCCATTTCACATGTTTGGCAAAGGCGCGCCAGTCCTTGCGCAGGCTGCGGCGCAGGCGCTTTTCCGAGCGGTGACGCGGCAACTGGGTGGTGAAATCCAGCCGGATGGTGTGCCGTTTGACACGGCAGGACTTCTTGCTCTCGGTGAATTCCCAATCGATGCGGCGCTTCATCTTGGTGCGCCCGACCCGGCCATGTCCGCCCAGCAGCCGGTGCTGCTTCATCATCGATGAGACGATTGCCGCAGCATCCGACCCATCGACGCGGTAATGCTGGGTTTTGGTCTTCACCTTGGGCCGCGCGTCCGCAGCGGGTCCGGTGATCAGAAATGCAAGGCCGATGCAGATGGCCGCGAATCCGGTATAAAAACGTATATTCATGACACGAAAGCTAACCGGGGATTACGTAATGGACAACACGAAAATGCAGCTATGGTTGCTCACAGCGCGTCAACAATTCGCCATTTGCCGATAGCAGGTTGGCGTATATCACTGAGACAACAAGGGCAGGACCATGCGGCAAAGCGGTACGGTGAAGTTTTTCAACACAACCAAGGGATACGGGTTCATCACGCCTGACGACGGATCCAAGGACGTTTTCGTCCATATTACCGCCGTACAGGCTGGCGGCATTCCCGACCTCGCTGACGGCGCAAAGCTGTCTTATGAGTTGCAGGACGACAAGCGCGGACGGGGCCAGCAGGCCACGGAACTGCAACTTCTGTAAGCTTTTGCATCGCCTTCAACCAGGTTTAACCATCTGTTTTCAAACACCAGGCCGCCTCGTGGGATGCGTGGCATTTCGGTCCTCTCTGTAATGAATATTAGTTGCTCTGGCGTAAAATTCCCATTTACGCTATCATTACGCCATGAAATCGATGGCGTATTTGCTCATTTCAAGTGTTTTTCTGCTGGCAGCCCCTGCCGCCAGTGCCGATCCCAATTGCCGCTGCCGGCTCTACGGCGAGTATTATGAACTCGGCACGACCCTGTGTATTCGCGGCAATCTGCGGCGCTGTGAAATGAACCTGAACAACACGTCATGGAAACAGATTGCCGATTTCTGCCCGCAGGCCAACCTGCAGCCTTTGCCTCAATCCACACCACAAACACAGCTCTCCAGGCTTACTGCTGCCAAGACCCCTTCTGAATGACCCGCACTGCCCTTGTCTTCCGTCACATGAGTGACGATACCGGCGGCTGTTTCCCGCACCTGCTGCGCGAGCGCGGTTTCGATGTCTCGTTCCTGGAATGGCACGAGGGCGAAACCCCCGATCGATTATCCAGTACCGACCTGGTTGTCGTCCTGGGCGGCGCACAACAGGTCTGGGAGGAAGACGTACACCCCTGGCTGACAACAGAGAAGGCGGTGATCCGCGATTGGGTGGAGACGCGCGCCAAACCCTATATCGGCTTGTGCCTCGGCCATCAGTTGCTGGCCACCTCAATGGGCGGCGATGTGGGAAAAAGCGACACCACGGAAGTGGGCGTGTGCACTGTCGCGTTCGACGAGACAGCACCGGTTCAGGGTCGGCGAACCGTCACCCAGTGGCACTCAGCAGAAGTGAAACGCGCACCCGATGCAGCCCGGGTGCACGGATCTTCGGACCTGTGCGCCATCCAGATGATGACGGTCGACAGCCATGCCTATTCAACCCAGTTTCATCATGAATGGGATGTACCCAGCGTGCGCGGATGGGCACCGACGTGGCAGATGGAGATGAACAAGACCATCAGGTCCGATGACGCCTATGCCAATTTTGTCGGCCATGTCGAAGAGGCCCAACCACAACTAACGTCGCTGACCCAGACCCTGTTTGATAAATTCATGACGGCTCAGGGCTGGTAATGAACGGGATATCTTGTTCCGCTCACGCAGGCAGCCTTCGGCTGCGCTCTGCTGGGGCGGGCCTGACCGGCCCGAGGCCCGTCGGGCCCAGTTGGAGTTCATCATGCGGGCCGTGATGCATTATTCTGGTCGAACCGCTTTACTCAGCACTTCGTGCTTCGCGCCGTTCTCCGACCCTGAACAAAGGGTTGTGATGTGCTCCAGTCCGAAGCACGCCAGTGCCGAGGCAAGGCCGACTGGCCGCCGCACGAAGTGCGCCCTAGCGGAGCGCAGCCGAAGGCTGCTTGCGTGAGCGGAATAAAACAATGCACGAAGCGAAGAAAGCTGGTCGACCAGCAAAAATAACACTTCAACCCGCAACCGCCGATCCCAGGTAATTGTAAGCGAGCGGTTTCGGACCGCTGATGTACCCTTCTTCCATATCGCTGACTTTCCATCCGGCCTGTTCCAGCAGTTTCGGGATCGGGCGGCCTGAGTGACAACCGCCCGCAATCCGTTTCCATAGAGGATCGATACGGCCCTGCCACTTGCGCACGCTCTCTTCGGGTGCTGCGCCATGTTCAAGAAACAGCAGCCGGCCACCCGGTTTGAGGATGCGCCGCATCTCGCGCAATGCAGCCACCGGATCCGGGATGGTGCACAGCGAATAGGTTACCAGCACCGTGTCTGCCAAGTGCTTGTCGAGCGGTATCTGCTCACCGGACAATCCGACCCGTTCCACCGGAACAGCCGACAACCGGACCCGGTCGCGACCGACCTTCCACATGTGCTCGTCCGGATCAATGCCGATCACCTTGGTGACCCTGCCCGCATCATAATGCGGCAGATTAAGCCCCGATCCTATGCCGATTTCGACCACCAGGCCTTCGGCCTGCGGCACCACTTTGCGGCGTTGATCGGTTATCTCTGACATCCCGCACAAGCCGTTGATAAGACTCGGCATTATATACTGGTTGTAAAAGCCCATAACGAATTGCTCCATCTACAAGATTGTTGGCAATCCGTGTAGCGATCATCGCCTTTCGGGCATGTGCAGCACATCACATACCGGACAGATCTGACTTTATGTCAGCAGCCCGGGCCGGTGCCAAACAATCTGCAGCGCGAGGCATTGAGCAGCATGTCCGCCATCACGGCCTGACCTTCGGCGGTCGGGTGAAAGAACCCGGACACTCCGGCCTGGTAATGATAGTCGATGGGTTGGCGCGGATTGCGCGCCAGTTGCTCGATCCGGCTGACATAGAACTGCATCAGCACGCTGTCATTGAAGGTTCTAAACCAGCGCTGGCGCGGCGCATAGGCCAGCATGTCAGCCGGGCCCACCGGCTCCCACCCGCCATTGATCGACTGCAGTGACTTGAACGCATCGGACTTTCGCTCACCGCGCGCACACACACCGTGACGGTCGAATGCACCGGACCAGGCAAGCGCGTCCACCCAGGTCCAGCCGGTCTTGGAGATCGCTTTTTTCATCGCATTGGTCAGCTGCTTTTGGGCAAACAACTTGTCATGCAGCGTGCGCAGGCGTTCATCGGAAGTGGAGATGAAGTGTTCGGAGTCAGCGCCTTCGTTGACCGCATCTGCCGAACAGACGCGACCTGCCTCATCACCCATGGGCCCTGGATAGGGGCCGGTGACCACCTTGTTGCGGTCGGTCAGCCCGAGCCGGTTTTCTATGGCAACGGCAAGCGATGCATAACGTTCAGCCAATCGGCATTGCTGTCCTGCCTCGTCGCCTGAACAGCCCGACAGGTCTTCCTTGCCGGCAGCGCGTTTCAGCATGGTGCCGGGTTTTTCACCGCCTGACAGAAACCGAACCTGGCCAACGGCGGTTCCCGCCACTGCCCATTTCACCACATTGGCAAACCCGATGTCATTGCCGCCCACGCTCAGCAGAACCAGGTCCGGCTTGCCGTGCCACGAGCTGCATCCCTTGATGGGCGTTTCTGATTTTGCCGAGCCTTCATCCGCGCACAGGTCGCGGACGGCCTGGTCAAGCTGCGACCAGTCCGCCTGGGCAACTGTAGTGGCAATCCCCTTTTTGACCCGGTTGTCGCGCAGGGACTTTGCGGTGACAGGCTCCATGTGATCATCCTGTGTATCGACCGACGCAATCACATTGGCAATTGTTGCACCGGAACAGGCATAACCGACATAGCTCACCACCGAGCGACGGTTTTCAGCAGCAAGCTGCATGGCGATGCGCTGCTGATGCGAATACACCGAGCGATGACACGCCGGATCAAGCCAGCGCGGCAGAGTGCTGGGTTTTGGGCGCGCGGTGTCCGCCAGCGTCACCGACTTGGAGTAGTTCGCCGGATAGTCCGGGTTGCCCTCGCCGGAGCCGTAACTGTCACCAAAACCGACGACCAGACGGCCCTCGACCTTTTGATACACACCGGTGACCTGGGTCAGCATGCCGTTTGCACTGGCAGGATCAAGCACGCGCGCCAGCATCGAAAACTGCTCATTCACCGGCGCAGTCAGTTGCGCCGGCCCGGCACAGTCAGCCTGCGTGACGGTGCGCCAGTCCTTGTCGGTACCGGTATGAATGAACCATTCACATTGCTTGCCGGCAAAAACCTCAGCGGCCGTGCTGTCGAGCGATGCCGATATGGTGACCTGTGCCGGAAACAGCCGTGAACCTTCTGGCCCATCGGATTTCAGGCAGCCCCCGCGCACCCGGCGCCGGCCGGAGTCCCAGCACGTAAAGGCTTCCCTGCTGGTGGTATAGGCCTGCGCGGCCCAGCCATCATGGCCATTCTTGATGGCGCTGACAGCCAGCTTGCGCTCTGCAAACTGTATCGGTCCAACCCATTCGCCGCCGATCTTCTTGCGGCCGAACTCATCACGGGGCGCGTCAAGCGCATTGAACGCTTCACTGGCCCGCAAATGGGGTGTGAAAAACGCTTCTTCGGACAGGAACCGGAACCGGTCCTGCACCTGCCAGACAATCTTGCCCAAGGGTGCATCCTGGGCCTGCGCCGGCAGGCACATGGCCGCCGCGAGACCAAAAACAAAAGCTGCTGATAAACAAGTTTTCATGAGCCACCAATCATCCGAGAATTGTGGCGGCGTGATGGACAGCGGGTGTGACATGCTGGCTGGCAAGACACGGACCGCAGGACCGTTTCCTGAGCGTTGATCAGTTAAACCGTTATCTGCCACAATGAATGATGACCGACGCTCCCCACCCTCCCCGATCATCTGACTGGCAGTCCGGCCCGATCATCAAGTGGCTGCTGGATGAAGGCCGCCTGCTTGCAGATGTGGACGACATCGTCAGCCAGCTCGGTCTAAAACTGCAGGCATGCGGAGCGCCCTTGTGGCGGCTGCGCCTGTCGATGCGGACCCTGCATCCGCTAATTACTGCGTTCAGTTCTGTCTGGGAAAGAGACGCAGAGCGCACTGAACACATCGAAACGCCGCACGGGCTGGAGGGACGCTCCGGCTATGTCGGCAGCCCGCTGGAAATCATCAGCCGAACCGGAACCGCGTTCAGGAAGCGGCTTGCCGGTGAACTGACGTCATCCGACCACGGCGTTTTGCACGACCTGAAGGCGCGCGGCGGCACCGATTATTTCGGCCTGCCGGTCAGGTACTCCGCCGGCGCCATCGCCAATCTGGTTTTCACAACAGACACCGCCGATGGATTCAGCGACGCCGATATTGAGAAATTCTCCCAGATCGCGTCCGTGCTGGCGCCAATTGCGGAAGTGTTCAGCACCAGACGGATCGCGCTGGCTGTTGCCGAGGCCTATCTCGGCCCCAGAACTGGCCGGCGGGTGCTGGACGGACAGATCACGAGAGGCCATATCGACCGCATGAATGCAGCCATCATGGTCAGTGACATTCGCGACTGGACCGGGCTGAGCAGCCGTATGGCTGCCGTGGACGCGCTGGCACTTGCCAATGGATACTTCGAAATCATTGCCCGGGCGGTCGAAGCAAACGGTGGGGAAATTCTCAAGTTCATGGGTGACGGTGTATTGGCCATCTTTGCAGCGGACGAGGAAAATGGATCGTCCAAGACAGCTTGCGAGAACGCCCTGACAGCCGCCCGGCTCGCCCTGCAATCCTCTGATCGATCTCCAGACCTGCGTTTCGGCATCGGGCTGCATTTCGGGGAAGTTCTTTACGGGAACATCGGGTCGACAACCCGCATAGACTTTACCGTACTCGGCCAGGCCGTGAATATTGCGGCCCGGATTGAAGGGTTTTGCAGCCAGCTTGAAATACCGTTGCTGTTTTCACGGGAGTTTGTTGGACAGACCGGCGAAACAGGACGCGTGGTGGCAAATGAAACTCTGAAAGGGTATGACGGTCAGTTCGAAGTCCTCACATGCTGATCACCCAACCGGATCAGAAAGCAGCGCCATGATCGATGATGAGACCATCACCGCCTACAACAATCAGGTAGAAGCCTATGCCAACCTGACCGGGTCAGCCCCGCTGGATCCGCACCTTGCGCCGTTTGCCGCTCAGGTAAGACCCGGCGGGCACATTCTCGACCTGGGATGCGGGCCGGCCCGCGAGGCTGCCGAGCTGCGCAGTCGCGGGTTCAGCGTTGATCCGGTTGATGCATCGCCGGAAATGGTCAGGCTGGCAAACGAGACGCACAATATCGGCGCACGGCTGGCCAGCTTCGACGACATCGACGAGACGGATGCTTATGATGGGATATGGGCGAATTTCAGCCTTCTGCATGCACCGGCGGCAGACTTTCCCCGCCATCTGGGTGCCCTGTACCGCGCACTCAAGCCGGGCGGACACTTTCATATTGCCATGAAACTGGGGACCGCCTCAGCCCGTGACAGCCTGGGACGTCACTACACTTATTATTCGCAATCGGAACTGTCAGACCTTTTGACCCGTGCCGGGTTTGTCATTGACGACACGACCACGGGAGAAATCTTGGGCCTGGCAGGAGACATTGAACCCTGGATCGCCCTAAGAGCCCACAAGCAGGCTGCGTAGACACTTCGCATAGTAGCTGCGCCAGCCCGACTGTGGCGTCGTCAGAAACCATGACGTGCGGATGTCCCACACGTCTGCCAGTCGCTGCATGACAGCCGGGTTGCTCATGGTCGGATATCCGCCATACGAATACAGGGTGAATTCGGAAAAATACAGGTGGCCGTCGTGAATGTACAAATCACAGCGGACGAAATCGAACGGTGCCGACAAGACCCGCGAAACCCGGCATATATCGCGGTACTGCTCCGGTATAACCGCATCGCCGGACAATACGTTGATTTCAGAGTGCCCCGTCTGCACACAACCTGTGTGATCGACAACAGCATCGATCCGCTCACCGGCATCATCAAGCTGGCGACAAAAGGTCAGCGCGATCTGGCCGTCGCACCCGATATAGGTCTTGTATTCATTGGCCAGTGGCTGGCCGTTCGGCTCCAGCAGCAGCTCTTCCACGAACAGCTTGGCTTCAACGCCGTAATATCCCCATTCAGCATGATGGCGTCCAAACCGCCTGTCCATCCAGCCGTTGACGGTCCGGTTCAACTCCTGCCGATCATGTTTGCCGTCATGCACGAAATAGTTCCAGCCCGATCCGTGATTGGTCTTCACCACCACGTTGCCCTGAAGCAACCCTTCGGGAATATCTTCTGCCCGGTCACCGATCCAGAGTGTTTCCGGCACCCGCACGTCCGGGCAAAGCTGTTGCGCCAATTGCTTGGCCAGCAGTTTGTCACTGGCCTGCGTAAACAGGGGATTTCGATCGAATATTTTCCGCCAGGTGTATTTTTCGTTGGAGGAGCCTGGCAAAGCCGGATCAGGCCAGTATCCCACCGCGCGCCGGAAGTTCACCATCTGGCGCGGATAGGCCATATAGCACCAGATGCGCACCAGCATAACGAACATGCTTGCCGGCAGATGCGACGGCCCGGCCACCGGCTTCATCTCGTAACCTTGCCCTCAAGCCCGGCAGCCGCCTCATCACCCGCACCCGGTATCTGCATCTCAAACACGTCGCGCACTACTGTGTAGTCGTAATAGCCCATGCGCGCGATCGGTTGCAGCTTTGCGATATCAAGTTTTCCGGCGGCATCCACGTAACCGTCAGCCACATGAATGCGTTCGACCCTGGCAAACACCACGTCCACCGTGCCGACCGGTGAATTGCCGTCCAGCGTATGGGTGGACAGATAACGGCATTCATAGTGAGCAGGCGCTTCGGCGACACGCGGTGCGGCGCAATGAACACTCTGGCCCTTGGTGACACCGGCGTGGGCGAACTCGTCTTCGTCTGCGGCAAGCGCCATGGCAGATATATTGACCGCTTCACGCAAGCTCCAGGTCGCCATGTTCCAGACAAACCAGCCAGTTGCCTGGGCGTTTGCCACCGTGTCCTTGACCCGGCCGTCCGGATACCGGTTTGCCGCGAACATGACCATGGGCGGATCAAAAGTCAGGTTCTGCCACTGGCTGTACGGGGCCAGGTTGGCCACACCGTCACTGCTGACCGTCGACAGCCATCCGATTGGCCGGGGCACGGTACAGCTTTTGAATGGCGAATAAGGCAGCGGACAGGCTTCCCGCCCCGGATCATATTCCAATGTCGCCTCCCCGGCTTCACACCACAGCCTTCCCGCGGCCAGTCTTTTATTTCGGTCGTTTCAGACCTTGAGGATCAGCTTGCCGAAATTTCCACCTGTGTAAAGCAGCTTCAGCACATCCGGAAAGGCATCAAGACCACCTTCACGCACGTCCTCCTTGAACTTCAATTTGCCGTCCCTGTACCAGGTGCCAAGCTGTTTATACGCTTCCGGGTACTTGTCGATGAAGTCAAAAACAATAAGCCCCTGCACCCGCAACCGGTTCACCAGTATGGAGCGGAAATTATATGGCCCCGGTACCGGCGCGGTGGCGTTATACGCCGAGATCAGGCCACAGATCGCGACACGGCCCTTGAAATTCATCAGCGGCAGGATCGCACCCAGTATGTCGCCGCCGACATTTTCAAAGTTCACATCGATGCCATCGGGACAGGCAGCTTTGAGGTCATCAGCCAGCCACCCCTTTTTGTAGTCAACGGCAGCATCAAACCCGAAGTCATCGATCAGGGCGGTGCACTTGTCAGGACCACCGGCAATACCAACTGTCCGGCAGCCGTAAATCCTGGCAATCTGCCCGACAACCTGGCCGACCGCACCGGAGGCCGCCGACACCACGACGGTTTCACCTTGTTTTGGTTCCCCGACATAGGTCAGCCCGCAATAGGCGGTAAGCCCCGGCATGCCGAGGCCACCAACCCATGTCTGCAACGGCGCCAGCGACGTGTCTGCCTTGGCGATGCCCTCACCGTCGGTAATGGCGTGAGACTGAACCCCGAGCAGGCCGGACACCGTGTCGCCTTCCTTGAACTTCGGATGGCGGGACGCATCCACAGTACCGGACACGAAGCCGCGCATGACATCACCGATGCCGACCGGAGGCACGTAGGATTTGCCGTCATTCATCCATCCGCGCATGGCAGGGTCGAGCGAGACGTAAGCCGATTTGACCCGAAACTGGCCCTCTGCTGGGTCACTCAACGCTTCTTCGGCAATCGTGAAATCCTCACGCTGCACCTCTCCGTGAGGTCGGCGTGCCAGTCGTACGGTCTTGTTCATTGTCATTTGTCTGAAACCCTTACTACGCTTGCTGCTGCGCCCGGCGCAGCCACATTCCCAACAGGAAAATACCGAAGCACACTGCAAGCGACAGCGGAAGACCATGCGGGCCCATTGCCTGCATGGCACCGCCGGCAATCAGCGAGCCTGCGAGCGCGCCTGACCCCCACATTGTCGCGAATGATGAAGATCCGGCGATCAGCTGGTGACCGGTGTAGCGATCTCCCAGTATGGCCAGCGCGCAGGTATAAATGCCGTAGCCGCTGGCCCCGACCACGAACAATACAGGCCATTGCACCCAGGTACCCGCCACCAGCGGTAGCACCAGCAGCAAGACCACAGTCAGCACTCCCAACCCCGCCAGTACGACGCGCCGGTCCTTGTGGTCGATGAGCCAGCCGATCGGCAGCAGCAGAATCACGTTTCCGACAATCAGCACGGTCAGCATGTTGGAGGATGCGGCCAGATCATATCCCAGCCTGACCCCGTAAACCGGAATGAGGCTCAGGGTTGCAGCGTCAAAAACGGCAAAGATGAACACCGCGGCAAGCAGGATCGGTGCTTTAGGTATGAATGCAAGTATGTCGCCCCAACCGGCATGGGCTTCAGCCTCAAGCCGCTCTTCGCGGATCAGGGCGATGGGAACGGTCGCAGCGGCAAGAACGCCTGCGCCAATTACAAACGGTAACCAGCCGTCAATCCCGATCAGCGAGATCAGCAATGGCCCTGCCCCGAAACTGGCCGCCAGCGCTGCACCGTAAATTGCCACCACCTTGCCGCGCGATCCCGGGTCGGCATATTTCACCACCCAGCTCTCCGACAGGACGAACAGCGTCGACACTATCATGCCGTGGATCAGGCGAAGCACGAACCAGGCTTCAAGCGACGGGAACAGCTTGTAACCGAGCAATAGCAGTGCGGCTGAAAACGCCGCCACAATAGTCACGGTTCGCGCACCGAAGCGCCGCGCCAGTACCGGAATGAAAACGGAAAACACCAGAATACCGAGCGGCGACATGGCGGCGTTCATGCCGATCACGGTTTCTGAAATCCCGCGACGCTCCAGCAACAGCGACAACAATGGGTAAGTCAGCCCCATGGCGAAGCCGAACACGATAATGGCCGCACACGCCGCAAGCAGGTTACGGCGCCGGACCATCGGATGAATGTCTGCAATTGCTGTCATCGGGCATGACTGGACACGAGGCCGCCAATCGGGTCAAGCCACGGCCCGGGCAATACTGACATGCCCCTGGGTCAGAGCTGTTTGCGCCAACTCTGCCGCACCAGATGCCCGCCTGACACGATCAGGCAGAAAGCAAACAGAATGTAGGGTGCCGCCAGCACATAAGGCAGCGTTTCATGGCCAGCCACCTTGAACACCCAGCCGGTCACCGGCGGTCCTATTATCCCGCCTATCCCCCACATGGCAGCCACGGCAGCGGAGCCGGCCACCAGCATGGGTCCCTTGAACCGGTCTCCCATGGCAACCAGAGCCAGCGAATACAGAGCATAGGCGCAACTGCCCAGTGCCACCGCCAACGGCCAGGCCAGCCAGGTCTTGATGACGACAGGCATCAGCAATGCCAGTGAACAGGTTCCTAGCGTGGCAATCCAGATCACCCCGCGCCGCGACCAGCGGTCGGCGAGCCATCCGATTGGCAACTGGAACAATGCCGCACCGGCCACGGCTGCTCCCAACAGCCAGGCCGCAGACGACAGGTCCAGGGAGATGCGTACGGCATAGATCGGAAAAAACGACAACATCACCGAATCAAACAGCGTCATGGTCAGCACGCCAAGCAACAGCAGAGGTGCCGCGCAGGCGAACACCATCATTCCTGTCTTGTCA
Source organism: uncultured Anderseniella sp. (assembly GCA_938039915.1). Classification (GTDB taxonomy): domain Bacteria; phylum Pseudomonadota; class Alphaproteobacteria; order Rhizobiales; family Aestuariivirgaceae; genus Anderseniella. The sequence goes on along the minus strand of CALHUA010000058.1, from coordinate 11,476 downwards.
CCGCTTTCGTCCGCCTTGAACTCGGACCCGTCCAGCCGGATGAACAGAAGCGGCAGGGAGCCCACAACAATAAACCCAGCACCGATCAGAAACGGCAGCATGCCTTCAGTCCCGGCAAACGGCAGGATGGCGGTGCCGGCACCAAATCCGGCCGCCATGACGGTGGTATAGATGGCCGTCGTGCGCCCTCGGTTTTCGTCTTCTGTAAAATGCATCAGCCAGGCTTCGGACAGTGAAAACAGGGCACCGGCTGCGGCTCCCAGCAGAAACCGGACAACAAACCAGGCCGTCAGGTTGGTGAACAGTCCCATCGCCAGTATCGTGGCGGCCAGGGATGCCATGGCGATCCACGCAATCGGCGCACTGGATCTACTGGCCACGAGCCGCGGCAGGATAAGCCCCATCACAATGATGCCGAGCGGTGACATGGCCGCATTCAGCCCGATAATGCGCTCATCGACGCCGCGCGCCTCCAGCAGCAGGTTGAGCAGCGGATAGGTCAGTCCCATGGCGACATCAGCACCGAACACCAGTGCGATGGCGCCAATGACATTGCGCCTGGCAACTGATGCAGCAATACCGGATGGGGTGTGTTCGTTCAGGGCCATTTCACGGAAGGCGGCATGGACGACAGGATCGAATTGACGTTGCCGCCGGTTTTCAATCCAAACAGCGTACCCCGGTCATACAACAGATTGAACTCGACATAACGCCCACGCCGCACCATCTGTTCTTCGCGGTCCTCGTCGGTCCACGGCGTATCCACATTGGCACGCACGATGTCGCAATAGGCCGTCTCGAAGGCACGGCCGACATCCTTGGTGAAGGCAAGATCCGCATCCCAGTCACCGCTGTCGAGATAATCATAGAAAATGCCGCCGATGCCACGCGGTTCATTGCGATGCTTGAGCCAGAAATACTCGTCGCACCATTCCTTGTAGCGCTTGTAGTCAGCCACGTCGTGTGCATTGCAGGCACCTTCAAATGCGGCGTGAAATGCCACTGAATCCGGATCTTCCTGGGTACGCCTGCGCACCAGTACAGGAGTCAGGTCTCCGCCACCACCAAACCAGGACTTCGACGTGACCACGAACCGGGTGTTCATGTGGGCCGTTGGCACGTGCGGGTTCCAGGGATGCGCGATCAGCGAAATACCCGATGCCCAAAACCGCGGGTCCTTGTCAGCACCGGGCATCTGCTTGCGAAACTCTTCTGAAAACTCCCCATGCACGGTTGAACAGTGCACCCCGACCTTTTCAAATACGCGGCCTTTCATGATCGACATCACACCGCCGCCGCCATCATTGTCCCGGCTCCACGGCGTTCGCTCGAACCTGCCGGCTGGTTCTGCCATCATAGGCCCTGAGGCAAGCTCATCCTCAATTCTCTCGAAACTTGCGCAAATCTGATCACGCAAACTCTCAAACCACTGGCGTGCCGTGGCCTTGTTGGGTTCCAGGCGTGCATGGATATCTGTCGATGTGTCTGTCATGAGCGGAACAATAATCCGGCATTGCGGGAATTGGGAAGTGCTGCACGAGCATAGCTGATGTTCAAATTCATAGCCATGCGGTCTGACGCATGGCCTCGCCGGTAATCATGGCCGTTGCCACAGCCACGTTAAGCGACCGTGTGCCCGGCTGCATGGGGATGCAGATGTGATGGGCGACACTGTCTCTAACGTGGTCGGGCACCCCCGCACTCTCCCTGCCCACAAGCAATATGTCGTCGGCCTGAAAATCGAACCCGGTATAAGCTGTTTCTGCCTGTGTGGTCGCAAGAACAATACGCCTGGCCGACATAACCGACAGGAAACTATTCCAGTCCGGCTGACGCACAATGTTGGCCTGATCGATATAGTCCATCCCCGCCCGCCGGAAATCACGGGCGTTCCAGACAAAACCGGCCGGTTCAATGATATGGATAGTCAGCCCCAGACAGGCTGCAAGCCGCACACTTGTCGCCGCGTTCTGGGCGATGTCCGGTTGATAGAGTGCAATTTCGATCATGCTGCCGGCCTTTTCTGTCTGGAGCTATCGTTTCGCACCAATTGGGACAGTGAGCCCGTCATAATTCTTCTACAGTAGCTGAAACCGCAAGGAGGTATTTACAATGTGCGACAACACCGCCAAAGGAACAGCCATACCAACCGAGTTCATCAACAATGACCGCGCACGGGTTACCGAATGGCGCTTCAAGAAACGCGGTGACAATACCGGCTGGCACCGGCACGAATACGATTATGTTGTCGTACCGCTGTTTGATGGCGTCCTGGAGATTGAAACGGAAGGCGGCAAGCGAACCGTCGGCGACATGAAAACCGGTATTCCGTACTTTCGCGAAGCCGGCGTAGAGCATGACGTTATCAACGGGAATGATTTCGAATGTGCATTCGTGGAGATTGAACTGATGAAATAGGCCGTCTCGGTGACATGCCGGGATTTGCTACCGCCAGTTGAATTTTCTATGGCTTTGGTGTGGCGGCTGTGTATCATCGAAACCTTCGACAAACCATCAATTTACCGAAACCAAAAACAGTGGACGTGCGACACTTCATATCTAGACTTTCAACCGCACGAATGTCACAACCCGGTCCAATCTGTTCAGCGTCGTGGCATAATTGTGGCGAATATGAACGGGTGGGGAATTTAAACAGGTAAGCCGAGCGAGGGGTAAGCCCGTGTCAACTGCTGAAGCACCAGACGAAGACCGTCGAGATTTTCTTTATATAGCCACCGGCGCGGTTGGCGCCGTCGGCGCTGCCGCCCTGGCCATTCCACTGATCGATCAGATGAACCCGTCAGCCTCCGTGCTGGCGCTGGCATCCATCGAGGTTGATCTGTCTCCGATAGAAGTGGGCCAGTCCATCACTGTGAAATGGCGCGGCAATCCGGTGATCATCCGGCATCGCACTGCCAAGGAGATCGAGGAAGCCAAGGCCGTCAACATTGCAGACCTGCCGGATCCCATCGCGCGCAACGCAAATGTGGCGGACGGCAGCGAGGCAACCGACGTAAACCGTGTCGTGGACGGCAAGGAACAGTATCTGGTCCAGATGGGCGTTTGTACTCACCTTGGTTGCGTACCGATCGGAAATGAAGGCGAATATGACGGCTGGTTCTGCCCGTGTCATGGCTCGCATTACGACACCGCAGGCCGCATCCGCAAAGGCCCCGCTCCAGAAAACCTTCCCGTGCCCGAGTACAAGTACTTGAGCGACGCGAAGATCCAGATCGGCTGAGGGAACATATCATGAGCGGACATTCCACCTACAATCCGACCAACCCAGTCATGAAATGGGTCGACGACCGGTTGCCATTGCCCCGGCTTATGTATGACAGCTTTGTCAGCTATCCGGTGCCGCGCAATCTGAATTACTGGTACACGTTCGGCGGAATCCTGATGATCATGATGGTCTCGCAGATCATCACCGGAATCGTGCTCGTCATGCACTACACGCCGCACGTTGACATGGCCTTCGATTCTGTAGAACACATTCGCCGCAACGTGAATTTCGGCAATGTCCTGCAGAAATGGCATGCCGTCGGCGCATCGTTCTTCTTTATCGCGGTTTACATCCACATTGCCCGCGGCATGTATTACGGCTCCTACAAGGCGCCACGCGAAATTCTGTGGATGCTCGGCGTCGCCATTTTCCTGATCATGATGGCAACCGGCTTCATGGGCTATGTGCTGCCGTGGGGCCAGATGAGCTTCTGGGGCGCCAAGGTTATCACCAACCTGTTCTCCGCCGTGCCGTTCTTCGGTGAAGCGATCGTTACCTGGCTCTGGGGCGGTTTCTCGGTGGACAACGCGACTTTGCAGCGCTTCTTCTCGCTGCACTATCTGCTGCCGTTCGTTCTGGTTGGTGTCGTCATCCTGCACGTATGGGCCCTGCACGTCACCGGTCAGGGCAACCCGACCGGTGTTGAAGTGAAATCCGGCCAGGACACGCTTGCGTTCACGCCGTTCGCCACCGTCAAGGACGCATTCGCTTTGTCGGTGTTCTTCATCGTGTTCACTGCATTTGTGTTCTTCGCGCCAGACTATCTCGGCCACTCGATCAACTATGAAGAAGCCAATCCGCTGGTAACGCCGGAGCACATCGTGCCGGAATGGTATTACCTGCCGTTCTACGCAATCTTGCGCGCAGTGCCGGACAAGCTGCTTGGCGTTGTCGCGATGTTTGGATCGATCCTCGTGTGGTTCATCCTGCCCTGGCTCGATACCTCAAAAGTGCGGTCTGCCACCTACCGGCCGATCTTCAAGCAATTGTTCTGGCTGTTGATGATCGACTTCTTCATCCTGGGCGTCGTCGGTGCCAATCCTCCGGAAGGCTGGTGGATCACCGTTGGCCAGATCGCAACAGTCTACTACTTCGCCCACTTCCTCATTCTGCTGCCGCTGGTCGGATTGCTGGAAACGCCCAAACCGCTGCCGTCGTCCATATCGGATGCGGTGCTGGCGAAGAACGCAGACAAGCAGCCCGCAGCCCAACCGGCTGAGTAACAGCGGCATTCAGGAGAAATTCAATGAAGACGACAAAAACACTCCTTGCTGCCATCGCTCTTGGAACCTCTCTGGTTCTGGGCGGAACGGCTGCCGTTGCGGCGGGGAAACAGAAAAACGCCGAAGACATCAGTTTCTCCTTTGAAGGTGTGTTCGGCAATTTCGACCGGGCACAACTGCAGCGCGGCTTTCTGGTTTACAAGGAAGTCTGCGCCGCGTGTCACTCGCTGGACCAGATGTCCTATCGCAATCTGGCGCAGCCTGGCGGACCTGAGCTGTCAGTAGATCAGGTGAAAGCGATTGCTGCAGAATCGACCGTTATGGACGGTCCTGATTCAGAAGGCGAAATGGTTGAGCGCCCAGGGTTGCCGGCTGACAAGTTTGCAAGCCCTTTCCCCAACCGGGAAGCTGCTATGGCCGCCAATGGTGGTGCATATCCGGTTGACCTGTCACTGATCACAAAGAAGCGTGAAGGCTTCCATTTCCCGTGGTATGTATCGCCGTTCATCAAGCTGGTGAAGGGCAATGGCGGGCCGGAATACGTTCGCTCCGTGCTGATGGGCTACGAAGAACCGCCGGCGGAAGCAGCCAAGGATGCGCCGGAAGGCAAGTCGTACAACCCGTACTTCTCGGCAGGCCCGTGGATTTCCATGGCGCCGCCGTTATCAGAAGACGCTGTTGAGTATGCTGACGGCACCAAGGCCAGCGTAGAGCAGATGTCAACCGATGTGGCAGCGTTCCTGACCTGGGCCGGCGAGCCAAAAATGGAGCAGCGCAAGTCGATGGGCTTCCAGGTTGTTCTGTACCTGGTCATTCTGTCCCTGTTGTTGTTCCTGACCAAGAAACGCGTCTGGGGCCGCGAACCGCACTGATCCCGGCAGTAATTGGGATATCTTTGAACAATGAGCCCGGATGGAAACGTCCGGGCTTTTTCAATCCGGAGTACAACCAGATGAGCAAGTCAGTTCTCGGTATTGTCGGCGGGTCCGGTGTCTACGACATCGAGATGGACAATGCCCGTTGGGAAAGAATCGAAAGCCCATGGGGTGAGCCGTCAGATGAGATTCGTCGCGGCGAGATCGGTGGACTGCCGGTGGTGTTTCTGCCGCGTCACGGCCGTGGCCACAGGATATCGCCCAGCCATATCAACTACAGGGCCAATATCGATGTCCTGAAGCGCGCGGGCGTGACCGATCTTGTGTCTGTGTCAGCATGCGGCTCCTTCAAGGAAGAGCTGCCGCCAGGCACTTTTGTGATCATCGACCAGTTCATCGACCGCACTTTTGCGCGCGAAAAGAGTTTCTTCGGAGATGGTTGTGTCGCGCATGTCTCCGTTGCTGACCCAATCTCGCCACTGCTGGCCGATGCGTTGGAAGCTGCCGCCAGTGCCGAAGGCATTCCGCATGCGCGCGGTGGCACCTATCTGTGCATGGAAGGCCCGCAGTTCTCCAGCGTTGCCGAAAGCAAACTCTACCGGCAGTGGGGTTGCGACGTAATCGGCATGACCAACATGCCGGAAGCCAAGCTGGCCCGTGAAGCCGAGATATGCTACGCCACTGCCGCCATGGTAACCGATTTCGACTCCTGGCATCCCGATCACGGTGCGGTGGACATCACTTCCATCCTCGAGGTCATGCGGGCCAACGTCTCCAACGCCATCAGGCTGGTCACACGGCTTGCAAACGACCTGCCCGCCAACCATCAGCCCTGCCCGATCCACTCCGATACGGCGCTGGAATTTGCTGTCATGACAGCGCCTGAAAAGCGTGACGCGGACCTGCTGGCGAAGCTTGATGCCGTTGCGGGCCGGGTACTCAATCGATAGTCTCGACACTTCATTATCCTGGTGAAAAATGAACCTTGCCCGCTTAATCGCCGACATGCCCAAGGCAGAACTGCATCTGCATATAGAAGGCACGCTCGAACCGGATCTCATGATGGCACTGGCCCGGCGCAACAACGTCACCCTGCCCTACGCAACCGTGGAGGACATTCGCCAGGCCTATGAGTTCAACTGCCTGCAGGACTTTCTCGATGTCTATTATCTGGGCATGTCGGTACTGCTGAAGCGGGAAGACTTTTTCGATCTCGCCTGGGCCTATCTGGAAAAGATGGCGGCCCAGAATGTCACGCACGTTGAAGTCTTCTTCGACCCGCAGGGACACACAACCCGCGGTGTCAGCTTCGATACCGTCCTGTCCGGTCTTACCGATGCTTTTGACAAGGCTGAACGTGACTTCGGCATAACCTCGAAACTGATTATGTGCTTCCTGCGCCATCTCAGTGAAGACGAAGCATTTGACAGTCTTGAACAGGCCTGTGCCTGCAAGAGCCATATCCATGGCGTCGGCCTCGACAGCTCCGAACAAGGTCATCCACCGTCAAAGTTCAAACGCGTTTTTGCCGAGGCCCGCGAACAAGGTTTCACACCTGTCGCCCATGCCGGAGAAGAAGGTCCGCCCGCTTATGTTGCCGAAGCGCTCGATGACCTGCACATAGAACGTATCGATCATGGCAACCGGGCCCTGGAAGACCCATCGCTGGTCAAGCGCATCGCCGACAGCGGCATGGCCATGACCGTCTGCCCCTTGTCCAACAAGCGGCTGCAGGTCGTGCCTGACCTTGCCAACCATCCTCTCCGGCACATGCTCAACGCTGGTATCTGCGCCACCGTCAACTCAGATGACCCGTCCTATTTCGGTGGGTATGTGACCGACAACTACCTGGCGATTGCCGAGGCATTGAACCTGACCCGCTCTGAAATTGTGCAACTGGGCCGCAACAGCTTTATTGGCTCGTTCATGAACGAGGCCGACAAGCGCGCCGCTGTTGCCCACTTCGATGAATTCGTCGATAAAGCCCGCTAGATCGTTTTACGCAATACAACAAGGATCTGCCTGATGGACCTTCGCAACGGCTTTGACATTCGCCGCCATATCCGCACCATTCCCGATTATCCCAAACCGGGTATCCAGTTCCGCGATATCACAACCTTGCTGGCCAACAAGCATGCCTTTCGTGCAGCCGTTGATGAACTGATGTGGCCGTTCCTGTCTGCCGGCGTGGATTACGTGGTCGGCATCGAAGCTCGCGGCTTCATTCTCGGTGGTGCCATCGCCCACGAGCTTGGCCTGGGCTTCCTTCCGATCCGCAAGAAAGGCAAGTTGCCGGGCAAGGTCATTGGCAGGGATTATCAGCTGGAATACGGCGTCGACACCATTGAAATCCACGCAGATGCCATATCGAAAGGTAACAAGATACTGCTGATCGATGATCTCATTGCAACCGGCGGAACAGCGGAAGCCGCAATCGACCTGATCCAGGATTCCGGCGGCGATGTCGTCGCGGCCGCATTCGTTGTCAGCCTGCCCGATCTCGGCGGTGCACAAAAACTCATCGACAAAAACATCAAGGTACACCGCCTGGTGGACTATGAGGGGGATTAGACATGGCTGATCTGGACACGCTTGTTGCCTTTGTCGTCGCCACCATGATCTTTGCTTATATGCCAGGCCCGGCCCTGCTTTACGCCACCGCACAAACCATCGCGCGCGGCCGCAGGGGCGGGCTCATGGCGGCTTTCGGCATTCATCTGGGCGGCTATGTGCATGTCATTGCCGCCGCCCTTGGTCTCGGATTTCTGCTGTCCCAGGTGCCCACCGCATACATGATCATCAAGTTTGCCGGTGCCGCATATCTGGTCTGGCTGGGTTTCCGCATGATTACCCAGCGTGTCGGGAGCAGCGACGCCCGGGATGCAACATCAAACCCGCGCCGGACCTTCGCCCAGAGCGTGCTGGTGGAAGTGCTGAATCCAAAAACCGCGATTTTCTTTATCGCGTTTCTGCCGCAGTTCGTTGACCCCGCAGCAGCGCTGCCGGCATGGCTGCAGTTTCTGATCCTGGGCACCATGGTCAACGTTGCTTTCTCGTCCGCAGACCTTGTGGCCGTAGCACTTGCGCATCACATTGTGGGCCGGATCAAGCAAAGCCTGCGCGGCCAGCGCATAGCCCGCTGGATAGGCGGTTCAATCCTCGCAGGCCTTGGTTTGCGGCTTGGTCTGGAAGGCAGCGGAAAGTGATCGCATGAAAGTTGCAGGCAAACCCTATCGCTCGATCTGGCTTAATGACGATGGTTGGCGGGTCGATATCATCGACCAGACCCGGCTGCCGCACGAATTCGAGATTGTGACATTGCAGACGCTGGAAGACGCCGCCCGCGCCATCGAAATCATGCAGGTCCGCGGCGCCCCGCTGATCGGCGCGACAGCCGCCTATGGCATCTGTCTGGCACTGCACCAGGACCCGTCCGATGAAGCGCTGGAAGCGGCAGACACAAGACTGCGCCGCACGCGGCCTACCGCCATCAACCTGATGTGGGCGCTGGATGAGATGCTGGCCACGGTGCGCAACCTGGCGCGCGACGACCGGCTTGCTGCCGCGTACAAACGGGCTGCAGACCTGTGTGACGCTGATGTTGAGACCAACGCCGCCATTGGCCGCAACGGGCTCAAACTGATCGAGGACATCGCAGCTGAAAAGCCCGGCGAAACCATCAACATCCTGACCCACTGCAACGCCGGGTGGCTTGCAACCGTCGACTGGGGCACAGCGCTTTCTCCGATGTACATGGCGCACGACAAGGGCATTCCGGTACATGTGTGGGCAGATGAAACCCGGCCACGCAACCAGGGCGCAGCTTTGACCGCATGGGAACTTGGCAGTCACGGCGTACCGCACACCATCGTGGTCGACAATGCCGGCGGCCACCTGATGCAGAACAACCAGGTGGACCTCGTCATCACCGGCACTGACCGCACGGCGGCCAATGGCGATGTCTGTAACAAGATCGGCACCTATCTGAAAGCGCTGGCAGCAAAAGACAACGACATTCCGTTCTATGTCGCCCTGCCCCACTCAACCATCGACTGGTCCGTCGCCGACGGGGTGGCCGACATCCCTATCGAGGAGCGTGGGGGTGACGAGGTGACCCATTTGAGCGGGCGGACAGCAGACGGGTCCATCGTCAAGGTCCAGGTATCGGCGCCCGGCTCAGGTGCCGGCAATCCGGCCTTTGATGTCACACCGGCCCGCCTTGTCACCGGCCTGATTACCGAACGTGGTGTCTGCGAGGCATCCACTGAAGGTCTGTTATCACTGTATCCGGAGCGCAAGACATGAGTGATGAAGCGTCCCTTCGCCGCGAGGTGGTCGAAACCGCTCAGGCAATGAGCGCCAGAGGCCTGTCGCCGCAACGCTCCGGCAATGTGTCCGTGCGGACCGGAGACAGTATTCTGGTTACCCCGACCGGCGTGGCCTATGCCGACTACCAGCCGGCAGACATGGTGAAGATGTCGATGGACGGCGTCATTGCCGAAGACCAGAAAAAACCGTCATCGGAAGCCCCGTTTCATCTGGCCATCTACAACGCCTTTCCCGCCGCTGAAGCCATCGTGCACTGTCATTCAATGGCTGCCACCGCCCTTGCCTGCGCACGCATGGACATCCCTGCATTCCACTACATGGTCGCGGTTGCCGGCGGCAAGAAGATACCGCTGGCCGAGTACGCGACCTTCGGCACCGATGAACTGGCGGAAAGTGCTGTCACCGCTCTGTCCGGTGGCTACAAGGCCTGCCTCCTGGCCAATCATGGCCAGATCGCCTTTGCCGGCAATCTCGGCAAGGCGCTGGAACTGGCCGGCGAAGTCGAAACGCTTGCCCGGCAGTACATCGATGTGCTCAGCCTGGGTGGTGGCCATGTTCTCGACGACGCCGAGATGGATCGCGTGATCGCCAGGTTCAAGAGCTACGGCAAGCAGGCCTGATCACCCACGTCCGATGAACGGCATGTTGGTTGCCATAACGGTCATGAACTGCACGTTCGCTTCCAGCTTCAGTCCGGCCATATAGACCACCGAAGATGCAACGTTGGACACATCCATCACCGGTTCCGGCTTCATGCTGCCGTCTGCCTGCGGCACGCCCTTTTTCATGGCGTCGGTCATGGCCGAGGCCGCATTACCGATATCAATCTGCGAGCAGGCGATATTGAACTCCCTGCCGTCCAGCGAGATGCATCGCGTCAGCCCGGTTATGGCATGCTTGGAGGCCGTATAGGGCGCTGATCCAGGTCTCGGTACATGTGCTGAAATAGAACCATTGTTGATGATGCGCCCGCCCTGCGGGCTCTGGTCGCGCATCATGGTGAAGGCGCCTTTGGCAATCAGGAAGGCGCCGTCAAGATTGACACCGATGACCTGGCGCCACTGATCCCAGGACAGATCTGCCAGGTTGAGCGGCGGCACGTTGGTCCCCGCATTGTTGAACACGACATCAATGCGGCCATGCGCCTTGCCGATGTCTGCATACAGCGCATCAACAGACGCAGGATCCGTGACATCGCAGGCAATGGCCTGCATGTGCGATCCCAACTCGCCGGCCTCGGTGATGGTTTCCTGCAGGGCGTTTTCACGCCTGCCTGTCAGCACCACTGTCCAGCCGTCCGCCGCCAGCGCAATGGCGCATGCCCGGCCAATACCCGACCCTGCACCTGTTACCAGTGCAATACCCTTGCTCATCCGACGTATCCCTTCATGTCCCGGAATTGCCGCGGCACGCGAACATTACCGTTGAATCGTATGAAAACACCTTGTCACCATGTTGGTTGTGACCATGTGGCGTCAGTGTGACAAGCCCCCACCCGGGTCTCGACTTCATCTTGCGCGCGCCTGTGATGGTACCGCCATAGGTTACCGTATCGCCCGGGTAGACCGGTCTGTTCCATTGCAGGTTCTCAAATCCCGGTGACGGGCCGAGCGCCGGCAGCGGGTCTCCGCGGACAGCCGCAGCATCACGCAACGAAAAATGATACTGCGCAAGCAGCTTCATGCAGGCAGACGCCGTATGCCATCCCGAAGCAGCCAGCTTGCCGAAATACGTCCTGGCCGCTGCCTCGTCATCCAGGTGAA
>CALHUA010000057.1 GCA_938039915.1 uncultured Anderseniella sp. | reverse complement strand
CAGAAGATAGGACGCCAGGCCCACACCCTCCCAGCCGAAGAACATCTGCAGCAGGTTGTCGGATGTCACCAGCATCAGCATCGAAAAGGTGAAGAACGACAGGTATGCAAAAAACCGCGGCTGGTTGTCGTCGTGACTCATGTAGCCAATGGAATAGACATGCACGAGGGATGATACGGTTGTTACAACGACCAGCATCACTGCGGTCAGCGTGTCAATCCGCAACACCCAGTCTGCTGCCAGGCCACCGGAGCGGATCCATGTCAACACTTCCACCTTGTAGGAATTCTCGTGGATGGCCACATCGAAAAACGCAATCCACGACAGGGCCGCCGATATCAGCAGGAATGCAGTCGGCAGGAGTTGCGGCCATGCTGGCCCGTGCGGGTGGCCGTCACGACCTGACGGTTCCTGGGTGCCGTGTAACAGTTTTGTGCCGAAGACGCCCGAAATCAGGGCACCGAGCAACGGCAGGAAAACGATGAGGAGGAAGATGGTGTTCATGGCTTCAAACTTTTCCCGTCAGCCCTTCATCATGTTGATGTCTTCAACCGCGATCGACCCGCGGTTGCGGAAATAGGTGACCAGTATGGCCAATCCGATCGCAGCCTCGCCGGCGGCCACGGTCAGCACCAGAAGTGCGAATACCTGGCCCACCATGTCGTTGAGGAACGACGAGAATGCCACGAGGTTGATGTTGACAGACAGCAGCATCAGCTCGATCGACATGAGAATGATGATCACGTTCTTGCGGTTCAAAAAGATGCCGAAGATCCCGATCGTGAAGATGATCGCCGCCACAGTCAGGTAATGTCCCAGTCCGATTGTCATGGTCTAAATCCCCTGCCCCGGCTTGACCTTGCGCACTTCAACAGCCGTTGCCGGGCCGCGTGCCACCTGATCTGAAATGTTCTGGCGTTTGACGCCTTCCTTGTGGCGAAGCGTCAGTACGATGGCGCCAATCATGGCCACCAGCAGCACCAGACCTGCCGCCTGGAAATAGTAGATATAGCGCGTATACAGCAATTGCCCGAGCGCTTCGGTATTGGTGGTGACACTGGCAGCTGGTGCCGGCGCGGCCAGTGCGCCTGCGGCTTCAGGTGAGAATGCCCACACACCCAGCACCAGGGCCAGTTCGGTAAACAGGATCAACCCGACCACCATGCCAAACGGCGCATAGGTCAGCATGCCTTCGCGAAGTTCGGCAAAATCGATGTCCAGCATCATCACCACGAACAGGAACAGCACCGCCACCGCGCCCACATAAACCACCACCAGGATCATGGCGAGAAACTCGGCGCCCAGCAGGATGAACAGGCCTGAGGCGTTGAAGAACGTCAGGATCAGGAACAGCACGGAATGAACCGGATTGCGTGAGGCAATCACCATCACCGCCGATGCAATCGCAATGGCGGCGAACAGATAGAAAAACGCGGCAGTTACTGCCATCTCTTCAACCCCTGTCTTGCCGGATCAACCGGCCCTTGTCGTCGTTTTAGCTCATAGCCGGATCACCGCTTCAGCGATACGGCGCATCCATGGCTATGTTCGATGCAATTTCACGTTCCCACCGGTCCCCGTTGGCGAGCAGTTTGTCCTTGTCGAACAACAATTCTTCGCGTGTCTCGGTGGCAAATTCAAAGTTCGGTCCTTCGACGATCGCGTCCACCGGGCAGGCTTCCTGGCAAAACCCGCAATAGATGCACTTGACCATGTCAATGTCATATCGCGTCGTGCGCCGGGTGCCGTCATTGCGGCGCGGCCCGGCTTCGATGGTTATGGCCTGTGCCGGACAAATCGCCTCACACAGTTTGCACGCAATGCAGCGTTCTTCCCCGTTGGGATATCGGCGCAGCGCATGCTCGCCGCGAAAGCGTGGGCTTACCGGGCCTTTTTCAAAGGGATAGTTGATTGTTGCCTTGGGCGCAAAGAAGTAGCGCATCGACATGAAGAACGCGTCGATGAACTCCTTCAGGAACAGTGATTTGGCGGCTTGAGCAAGTTTCATGGGTTCAGCTTTCCATTCATCCTCAAGGGGCCAGGCCAAAGGCGGTTATGACACCTGCGGTGATTGCAACCCAGCCCAGTGAAATCGGCAGGAATACTTTCCAGCCCAAACGCATCAGCTGGTCATAGCGATAACGCGGGACGAACGCCTTGACCATGGCAAACATGAAGAAAACCAGGAACACCTTGGCCATGAACCAGAACACACCGGGCACCCAGGTAAACGGCACAACATCAATCGGCGGCAGCCAGCCGCCAAGAAACAGGATAGCCGTCATGGCGCACATCAGCGAAATCGAGACATATTCACCCAGCATGAACAGCATGTACGGTGTCGAGGAATATTCAACCATGAACCCGGCGACCAGTTCCGATTCGGCTTCCGGCAGATCAAACGGCGGACGGTTTGTCTCGGCCAGGGCGGAAATGAAGAATACAACGAACATCGGCAGCAGCGGCAGCCAGTACCAGTCCAGGAACGACCCCGGCAATCCCAGCCAGGTCCCGATGCCGGTAGACTGGCTCATGACAATACCAGACAGGTTCAGAGTTCCCGCACACATCAAGACGGTAATGATGACAAAGCCGATGGAAACTTCATATGACACCATCTGAGCAGCCGACCGCAGCGCGCCCAGGAACGGATACTTGGAATTGGATGCCCAGCCGCCCATGATGACGCCATAAACGCCCAGGGATGAGATGGCGAACAGGAACAGAATGCCGACATTGATATCGGCGACCACCCATCCGGCATTTACCGGCACGACGACCCAGGCCGAAAGGGCCAGAATACAGGTCACAAGCGGCGCAATCAGGAATACGCCCTTATTGGCGCCGTCGGGAATAACGACTTCCTTGAAGACGAATTTCAGCATGTCCGCAAAGGACTGGAACAGCCCCCACGGCCCGACCACGTTCGGGCCACGGCGCATCTGGACGGCGGCCCAGATCTTGCGGTCTGCATAAACCAGGTATGCAACGATAATCAGCACTGCGACCAGCAGGGCCAGCGACTGCAGCACGATAAAACCGATTGTGAGGAGTATTTCGTTCATGACAATCCCCTACTCCGCCGCTGCCAGCTTGTGCTGACCGGCCCGCAATGACGAACACTCCGCCATGATGCCGGATGCCCGCGCAATTGGATTGGTCATGTAAAAATCGGTGACCGGAGAGACAAAACCCTTCGATGTCATCTTGCCCTTGACCACTGCCAGTGCGTCCAGGGCACCGGCATCGGCGGGCTCAACAGTGTCCAGCGCGGCAAGTTGCGGTGCTGCCTTGTACATGGAAGATCGCAAATGCTCGAGATTATCGAAACCGAGTGACACGTCCATCTTGCCGGCCAGGGCACGAATGATCGCCCAGTCCTCGCGCGCATCACCGGGTGGGAAATTGGCTCGGCGTGCCATTTGCGGGCGGCCTTCGGTATTGACATAAGTCGCGGACTTTTCGGTATAGGTTGCGCCCGGCAGAATGACGTCCGCACGATGCGCACCGGCATCGCCATGGGAGCCCTGATAGACTACAAAGGCATCGCCAAGCTGGCCCATGTCGAGCTCATCGACACCAAGCAGGTAGACAACCTCAACACTTCCCGCCTGTGCAGCCTTCAGGATGGCCGCGGTATCCTTGCCGCCGGGCAGTGTCGGCAGTGCGCAGACATCCAGCGCGCCTACCCTGCCCGCAGCCGTGTGCAGTACGTTGAAACCGTTCCAGTCATCCTTGATGACGCCGATCGACTGCGCTGCCTGCATGGCTGCTGCCAGGACCGCTGCCCCGTCAGGACGGGACAATGCGCCCTGGCCAATGATGATCATCGGGCGTTTCGCGCGGGACTTCTTGTGCTTGGCCAGGTCAGCCAGCGCAGCCGGGCCG
Source organism: uncultured Anderseniella sp. (assembly GCA_938039915.1). Lineage (GTDB taxonomy): Bacteria > Pseudomonadota > Alphaproteobacteria > Rhizobiales > Aestuariivirgaceae > Anderseniella. The sequence goes on along the minus strand of CALHUA010000057.1, from coordinate 211 downwards.
TCTCCCAGATAGGTGTAGGGATAAGTCAGATCAGCGCGCTCGCCGATGACACCGATGGTGCAGTCGCCGGCCAGGTAGCGCTTGCGAATGCGGGAGTTGAGCACGGGTGCCTCAAGCCGCGGATTGGTGCCGATCAGCATGATCGCATCAGCGTCTTCAATACCGGCAATCGTGGAATTGAAAATATAGCCGGCGCGCCCGCCAGCCGCTC
>CALHUA010000056.1 GCA_938039915.1 uncultured Anderseniella sp. | reverse complement strand
AGACCAAAATCGCCACGGTCAAATGATCCAATCTAACCTCATCTCGCTCTAGGAGCACACATGGCTTATTCGGTCCGGGCATTGCAGGCAGACGACAAACCGCGCTGGCGCGAATTGTTTGACGGCTATCTGCAGTTTTATGAGACTTCAGTACCTGAAGACACAATCCAACTGACATTCGACCGCCTTTTGGGTGATAGCGAATGGGACCCTTCCGGTCTGGTGGCGGTCAATGACGATGATCGAATTGACGGTATTACCCACTACGTTTTTCACCGCTCCACCTGGTCACCGACGGTGTATTGCTACCTGGAGGACCTGTTCGTGGACCCGGCAGTGCGCGGGGGCGGTGCCGGGCGCGCCCTGATCAAGGCGGTTTATGATGTAGCGGATGCAAAAGGTGCCACGCGCACCTATTGGGCCACACAGGAGTTCAACTACAAGGGCCGGATGCTGTACGACAAGGTCGCCACGAAATCGCCTTTCATTCAGTATCGTCGTCCTGTCTGAGGCATGTCGAAGCCTTGCGGCGCAGGTCATGATTGAGGCACATTGCAGCGACAAGGTCAGACGATATGCAGGCTGGGAACTGATGCGGGTTGCAGACACTTATCGATGGGCACGCACGGTCGCGGGTATCACCGCGCTACTGGCGACATTGCTGTTGCTTGCGGCCTGTTCGGCAAGCCCCAACCAGCCATTCTCGAAATCATCTCTGAGTGACGGAGGGTCCGGTCGTCTGCCGCCGACTATCGCCATTATCGCCATGAACGGGGTACCGCCCGACCGGGCAGGCGTACTGGCGGATGCACTGGCTGAAGAGGCAGGGCTTCGCGATGTCGCCATTGTCCAGGGCAATTTTTCCGACGGGTATCAGCTGGCGGGAAATTTTCAGGCAGTGTTTGAAGGCGGTGGAGTTCGGGTCATTTACACATGGGTATTGACCGGCAACACCGGCGGTGAACTGCACAGGATCAACGGTCAGGAACTGGTGGCGGCACCCAATTCTGATCCATGGGCAGGGGTGTCGGACATCATTCTCAAACGCATGGCGTCGGTCACTGCGGAAAGCCTGTCGACACGGCTGGCACAATTGGGATTCAAGGTCAGGCAGGCGGGCGTCATGCCGCCAACCCATACTTTTGCACAAGCCGGCCCGGGCGCGGAAAAAGAGATTGACCTGGAGACCTATTACGGATCCGGCTCTCCGCTTGCAACAGCATCCATCACGCCGGACGAACTGTACTCGATGACACCGGAAGAGCTGGATGAGCGGCTGACGGTTGTGGCTCAAAAACAGGCGCAGGAGCGGTTGCGTGATGCAGGCGTAGATTCTATTGAAGAGCTGATGGGAGAGACTGATGAGGTTGCCGAACAGCCCCGGCCAACCGTATCAGCGAAGAAGTCTGCAAAGTCGGGCAAAGCCTCCAGGCTGGCGGGCCGATCAACATCTGTACCTGAGCGTGAGCAGCTTGCCACTGCGCGGCCCGCACCTGATGCAAAGACCGATCTGGGCGACATGCAGTCCTTTGCGGACCGGTCCGGGCAGGCAGGTGGTATCGACAAGGTGGCTCTTGTCGGGGTGACGGGATCTCCCGGGCGCGGCAATGACGAGCTTTACCTGGCCATGCGCAAAGTGCTGCGCGACGCAGGTTGGCCGGTGGTGACAAAACCGGGAAAGACAACCCTGTCCATTTCCGGGCGGGTCGCACTTACGGCACCCAAATCAGGTGTGCAGCAAGTGAAGCTTGCCTGGGCCGTCACCCTGCCAACAGGCAAGGTGCTGGGGACTGTGCGGCAGGCCAACGACGTTCCGGCGGGCTCGCTCAACAAGGGCTGGGGCCAGACGGCCGGTTATGCGGCAGAAGCTGCTGCTGAGGGTATTTTCAACCTTGTTGAGCAGGTACGCGGCAAATAAACAGCATTTGCTGTCCAAAACTATCATCTACATGTGGAATTGCGGAAATCTGTGGTTGGCAGACCGCTATCCAAGGTTGTAAGAACTTTGGCATAGGGCTGGATCAGCTGGAATTCCCGCGCAAACAATGATCGGGAGCTGGCGTCACAGGGCGAACGTCTCAATGAAACTCGTTTCGGGCAATTCCAACCGGCCATTGGCGGAAGCCATTGCCGCCTATCTCAATCTTCCTTTGACCAAGTGCTCCGTGCGGCGATTTGCCGACATGGAAGTGTTTGTTGAAATTCAGGAAAATGTCCGAGGTGAGGATGTCTTTGTGGTGCAGTCCACATCGTTTCCGACCAACGACCATCTGATGGAACTTCTGATCATCACCGACGCCTTGCGCCGCGCATCGGCCAAACGGGTGACGGCGGTTGTGCCGTATTTCGGTTATGCCAGGCAGGATCGGAAACCCGGCCCGCGGACGCCGATTTCGGCCAAGCTGGTTGCCAACATGATCGAACGCGCCGGCGCAGACCGGGTGCTGACCATTGACCTGCATGCCGGCCAGATTCAGGGCTTTTTCGATATTCCGACCGACAACCTTTATGCCGCGCCTGTCATGGTGCGCGACATCAAGGACAACAAGGACAAGTTCGCCGGTACGGAAGTATGTGTCGTATCTCCGGACGTCGGTGGCGTGGTGCGTGCGCGTGCGCTGGCCAAGCGTATCGGGGCGCCACTCGCCATCGTGGACAAGCGCCGCGAACGCGCAGGTGTTTCGGAAGTCATGAACATCATCGGCGAAGTGTCCGGCATGTCCTGCATCCTGGTCGATGACATTGTCGATTCAGGCGGCACATTGTGCAACGCCGCTGAAGCCCTGCTGGATGCAGGTGCATCGGATGTGTCGGCCTATATTACCCATGGCGTGTTGTCCGGCGGTGCCGTGGCGCGCATTACCGCGTCCAAGCTCAAGCAACTGGTGCTGACCGACAGCATCCAGGCAACAGAAGCGGTGCGTGTGTCGCGCAATATCCGTGTCATCACCATGGGCAGCCTGATCGGTGAGGCCATCAAGCGCACGGCGCTGGAAGAATCGGTATCCAGCCTGTTTGACGACTGATTTCCCGACTGTCAGTCTTGTCGGTATGAGTGATATCATCATCCACAGCGAGACAGTTCCTGCCGGTGCGCCATGGTCACGGGTGATCGCGAAAGCGGAGCGCTTGCGCATTGTCGATACGCGTGGGGCGCAAGCAGTTGATTTCCTGTGCTATTGCGCTGACGATCCGGCTGAGCGCTATCATGCACCCAATACTATCAAGAAAGCAGGCAGCGTCCTGCTGACCACCGGTCACTCGCTGTATTCCGACAAGGCGCGTAAACTGTTCTCCATCGAGGAAGACAGTTTCGGCGGCCATGACACCATTGGCGGATGCTGTTCGAAACCATCCAACGAAATGCTTTACGGCGTCGGCAATGATGGCTGCCGGGAAAACTTTCTCAGGGCACTTGCCGATCACGGTCTGGGCTGGAAGGACATCGTGCCGAACGTCAACTGGTTCATGACCGTGCCGGTGGATACGGCGGGCGGGGCACACGTAGCGCTGGGGTCGTCACGGGCGGGGGATTTCGTAACACTTCGTGCCGAGATGGATGTGCTGGCGGTGATTTCCAACTGCCCGCAAGTACTGAACCCGTGCAACAATTTCAACCCGACAGATATTGCAGTCGAAGTGCTGGCCGCCTGAACTGAAAATCCCCGGACGCCTGTTCAGGCACCCGGGGCAGTTTCAGGGAGGTTTACTCACTCACGGTTGTTTGCGTATCGCGCGTTTCAAGCAGGACTTATTGAGTAAACTGTTCCAGCGTCATCATGCGGATGCGCAGTTTGGAGTAGTTCACGCGATAGAAGTTAGCTTGTTGGTCCCTGGCAGCTATGGTTGAAGTCTGGCGTGTCGAGTGTAGCACCCTGACGATCAACAGTAATCAGGTCACCAGAGAACGAGTAAGATGTGCCGATCATAATGGTGTGATCGTCGACGCCAACTGAAGCGTCGTTTAAACAATTATCACGGAAGGTGCCACGATAGCCGACGTACAAAGCCGTATCACCGATCAGTGGCAAACCCGCCAGAGTGAAATCATAGCGCCCACCGACAGTGAATGATTCATAATCATTGCCGGAAAGGTTGAAGTCTGCATTCAAATATGTGCCTTCGAGTTGAAGGCGACTGTTGTCAGCAAAAAACCAACGGAACACGCCCCGGGCAAAATAGCCGTCATCAAGGCCGGTTGGAACAACATCGCCGGGAACGAACTCGACGTAGCCGCCCTGACCATAAAAGGTCATGTTATCAATGTAAAACTGGGCTTCACCACCAACGAAGCGATGGTTGGTGCTTCCGACTGGCCCAAAGTTCGACGTGCCCATACCGCCAAAGGCACCAAACAGTCCCCTTGCCGGATCGCGCCAACTCAAGTGTACCGCACCCTGATAAGAATAACGTGGCCCTACAGTTGTGAAGATCGCGTCATTCGCAAGAGTGCTGTATTCATATTTTACGTCGCTCTGGATCGACAGGTTATCGCCCAACGGCAAGCTGAGAAGTCCCTCACCGCCAGTCGCAGCTACGGTTTCGTCCCCAAGTGCGCCACCATCAATGAACTGAACGCCGGCCCAGCTATCAACAACACCTGATACGATCAGGCCCATTTCACGTTCGTAGTCAGCGGCACTGGCCGGACCTGCGAAAGCAAACAGCGCAACAGATGTCGCCAAAAGCATCTTTTTCATTGAAATGACCCCAACAGAATTGAATCTGACTTTATAATAGACAGATTCCAAGGCTGCCGCACAGGTGCGTTTCCGCGGTCTGCACATTTTTTTGAAAAGTGTGACATTTGGGACACAGTGTGTTCACGGACGGTTGGTTCAGGCAATGTCAGACAAGGCTGAGCAGATTTAGCGGCGCGGTACATGTTGCGTACAGTCGTTGCTTTATGTATAAGCCCGCAATCCGTTGCCGGGCTCGTTCACCCCTGGAGGAGATCCCAGGCCGGATACTGGTTGGCGCATCAATGGTTGGTGCGCCGTGTTTTTACCACTTGCACGACAGCAGGAGACAGACGATGGCACAGACCGTCACACTGAACGCTTCGGTGCGCGAACGGGCCGGCAAGGGGGCCGCCCGTGCAGTCCGCCGTGAAGGCCGCGTACCCGCCGTAATCTACGGCGACAAGAAGGACCCCCAGACCATTTCCATGGATTACCGCGAGTTGATGAAACAGGTGCAGACAGGCCGCTTCCTGTCGACACTGATCGACATCGATGTTGACGGTACCAAGGTTCGCACCATCCCTCGTGATGTGCAGTTTGATCCGGTTCGCGACTTCGTCGTGCATGTTGATTTTCTGCGGCTTGGCAAAGGCGCGCGTATTGCCGTTGAAGTGGCGATCAACTTCCTCGGCGACGAAGACAGCCCGGGCCTCAAGCGTGGTGGTGTGCTGAACGTGGTTCGCCACACTGTTGAAATCATGTGCCCGGCCGATGCGATCCCCGAAAGCTTTGATATGGACATTTCAGAGCTGGATATCGGCGACGGCCTGCATTCCACAGACCTGACATTGCCTGAAGGCATGACCTTTACCATCACAGATCGTGACTTCACCATTGCGACAATCTCCGCACCGTCCGGTGGCGCTGATGAAGATGAAGAAGATGCCGCAGTTGAAGGCGAAGAAGGTGCTGAAGGCGAAGAAGGTGAAGGCGGCGAAGACGCTGCTGAAGACGGTGAGGGCGGCGAAGAGTAATCTCTTCGCCGGGCCGTTCCGGTACAATTCGGCTGATTGCGAAATGAGGCACACATGCTGATTATCGCGGGACTTGGAAATCCAGGCACCAAATATGCCGGACACCGGCACAATATTGGCTTCATGGCGGTGGACGAGATCGTTCGCCGCCATGGCTTTTCTGCATGGCGCAAGAAGTTCCAGTCGGAAATCTCCGAAGGACTGCTCGACGGCGAAACGGTGCTGGTCATGAAACCGCAAACCTATATGAACGAGTCCGGTCGTGCCGTGGGCGAGGCCATGCGGTTTTACAATCTCGGTCCTGAAGACATTGTCGTGCTTTATGACGAGCTTGACCTGGTGGCAGGCAAGGTACGGGTGAAGACCGGTGGCGGCGCCGGCGGCCATAATGGCATCCGCTCTATCGATGCCCATTGCGGCAAGGACTATCGCCGGGTGCGCCTGGGTATCGGCCATCCGGGATCAAAGGACCGGGTTACCGGACATGTCCTGGGTGATTTTGCCAAAGCCGATCGTGAATGGCTGGAGCCATTGCTCGACGAGGTTGCACGAAGTGCCGGACTGCTGGCGAAAGGCGATAATGCCGGGTTCATGAACAAGGTTGCACTCGCCGTGCGGCCGGATGCAAAAGACAGTCCGGCGTCAAAGGTGTCAGCCAAAGCGCCGGCTAAAAAGCAAAGTCACATACATCAGGCGCGCGCTGCTACGCGCAAGCCTGCATTGTCAAAAACCGGCCCGATGGCAGACATGCTGAACAGGCTGCTGGGTAAGAAGGACAAGGATTAGATGGGTTTCAAGTGCGGTATCGTCGGGCTGCCAAATGTCGGCAAGTCTACCCTGTTCAATGCGCTGACGCAGACAGCGGCGGCACAGGCGGCCAATTATCCGTTCTGCACCATTGAGCCGAATGTCGGGGATGTGGCGGTGCCGGATGAGCGTCTGGTACAACTGGCAGCAATCGCGAAGTCTGCCCAGACCATTCCGACCCGGCTGACATTTGTCGATATTGCCGGTCTCGTCAAAGGAGCCTCCAAAGGTGAAGGCCTCGGCAACCAGTTCCTGGCCAATATCCGCGAGGTTGATGCGATTGCTCACGTGGTGCGGTGTTTTGAAGACGGCGACATCACTCACGTGGAAGGTCGTATTGACCCGATTGCGGACATAGAAACCATCGAAACCGAGCTGATGCTGTCGGACATGGAAAGCCTGGAAAAGCGCATTGCAGGCGTGGAGAAAAAGGCAAAGTCCGGGGAGAAAGCCGCCAGGGCCGAATATGATTTCATGATGCGGCCGCTTGAGCTGCTGCGGGACGGCAAGCCGGCGCGTGAGCTTGACATTGCCGACGACGAACAAAAAGCCTTCCGGATGCTGGGCCTGCTGACCTCCAAGCCGGTGTTGTATGTCTGCAATGTTGAAGAGGCAGCCGCAGATGAGGGCAACGGCTTTTCCGACAAGGTGAAGGCCTTCGCAGCAACGCAAGGGGCACAGGCAGTTGTTGTGTCTGCCAAGATCGAAAGCGAAATTGCCGTTCTGGATGATGATGAACAGCGTGAATATCTCGATGCCATCGGACTGGCAGAGCCGGGCCTGAACCGGGTTATTCGTGCCGGTTATAAATTATTGAAATTACTGACCTATTTCACGGTTGGCCCGAAAGAGGCACGGGCATGGACGGTGACCAACGGTACCAAGGCACCGGCCGCCGCCGGGGTCATTCACACCGACTTTGAAAAGGGCTTCATTCGCGCTGAAACCATTGCCTACGATGACTTTGTAACATTGTCAGGTGAGGCGGGTGCACGGGATGCCGGCAAGATGCGGCTTGAAGGCAAGGAATACATTGTCCTGGACGGCGACGTGCTGCATTTCCGCTTCAATAACTGACCGGCACCGTGGTGTTGCCGAGTGTTCATTGTTTCCCATGCGGTTTGAAGACGGCCAGCCCACGGCCGCTTATGATGACAACGTTTACCGCTTTCGGTGACCTGCGGTTGACGTGGGTCTCAAACTCGAACCGGAGCATGTCCCCCAGTTGGGTGTTGCGCAGTTCGGCTTCGCTGGCGGCTTCGCGCTGAATTTTCGCCAGCACTTTGCTGCGAAGCGCAGCTTCGGCCTGTTCGAGGCCTGACTTCGACAACGAGTACTGCAACTGGCCAACACTGCGGGCGGGCAGCATTTTCAGCCTGGCTGCCACATCAAGCGGGTCTGCGAAGCCGGTGACTGTGAGCAGAACCGTGACATCACCAAAATACCCGAAGTCGTCTGAATCGGAACGGCGCTGGCGTATTTCCATGGCTGTAATGGTAGCTTCGGCCACTCGCATGCCGTTACCTTCCGCCTCACGGAGGATATCGGTTTTCCGGCGTCTCAATGTGGCGATCAAGCCATCAAACGTCTGGTGGACGGAGCTGAATTTAAGGGACATCGTTATCTGGTCTGTTGTGAACTCATCCTGCACGCTCGCCGCGGCGCGAATGGGCTGGTCCTTTACCTGGGCCTGCCACAGCTTGTTTGCGTGATTGTGCTGATCTTGCGCACTGGCGGTCATGGGCAGCAGGACGGCACCCGTGACGCACAAGGCTGTTAGAATCGTTTTCATGTGGCACCCATTCCGGCACTCGAGTTTTGGCATCCGCTGCATACTGATCTGGCGCAGCTTAACCGAACAGGTTGCGTACACTCAGGCCCAACCGATCAGCGGGGATATAGCGGCTTTGCAACAGTTCATGGTGGTCAACAGATGGAACGATAGTGTCGCGCAGCCGCTGTTTCAGCTGCTGATCACTGGTATATCGTTGCCTGTTTGCAACTGCTTCAGTCAATGCGGTTTCGTCAACCTTTGCATCGACAAGCCGCAACAGGTCTCTGACGGTCTGAGCTGGTTGCTCAACGAATTGTTCGCTGGGCAGCTCCGTGTAGGTCAGGCCGAGCAAGTTGAAGATCGTATGCCATTCGGCATATTCATATGCCAGGTATCTCAACTGTCGCATGTATTCGCGACGCAGGCGGGCATCGGAAAAGCTGGTCAACCCGGCAGCCTTGTCTTGCCGGCCCCAATTGTCGGTCAGGAGAGACACGGTGTAGGAAACTGCCTGATCGCTTAGGTCACGTCGAAACAGGAAAACCAGGTCTGCACCGTCAAGCAGTTCCCGGCCGAGGCCAGCCCTGATCGCCCGCTTGACATGGGCATGTTGTATCTTGGCTGTAAATACGCCCTGAACAGTTCGCAACGGCATGATGGTGCGCAGGTACTCGGCGCTGAGTTTTGACTTGCTCACCGGGATGCGCGAATTGCTGCGCATACGAAAGCGCCGCTCTGCGAGCGTGCTGCAATACTCGCTGACCTGGCCAAGCCCCCCTGCCTGGATAAGTGCGGCCAAAGAACCGCTGGCAGTTCTGGGTGCTGTACAGATCAGGAGTTTGCGAGCCGGCACTGCAGGCAATGGTGTATCATGTTCCGCACCCATATGAGCCATGCCGATTGATTTCGAAAATAGTGGCACTGATTTGCTCCTTGTAGTGGCCTTGCAGGGTAGGCTATCGGATTTGGACATGTCCATGCGCACGGAGGTCTGATCCTGTTGCATGGGCTGCCCGCAACGAAGACGCTTGACCCCGGAGGCCAGAGGCCTGAAAACAACATCCATGTCTGGGGATTTGCTGCATTACGAAGATTTCAAGGTTGGAGACACGCGCACTTACGGTGAGTACGCGTTGTCGGCTGATCTGATCCGCGAATATGCTGGTGAATGGGACCCGCAACCGTTTCATCTCGATGAGGAACTGGCCAATGCCTCGGTGCTCGGCGGCTTGTGCGCTTCGGGCTGGCAGGTGTGTTCGATCATGAACCGGCTGATGGTGCTGGCCTATGCCAACCAGGCCGCCGGCATGGGCTCGTTCGGGGTAGACCAGGTGAAGTGGATGAAGCCTGTCTATGCCGGCGATGTGCTGTCGCTGCGCTACACGGTGCTGGAGAAAAGGGTGTCATCCAAACGCCCTGAAATGGGCATTGTGCGCATGTGCTGGGAAGCCCTGGATCAGACCGGTGACCCGAAAACCGAAATGACCGGCACCAATCTGTTTCGCGTTCGTGCCGCGGGAGCCGGATCATGAGCGGATACACCTCCATCTGGCTGGAAGATTTTGAGGCCGGCCAGCATGCAATTTACGGCGATCACCATTTCACCCGCGAAGCGGTGATTGAATACGCGCAGAAATATGACCCGCAGGCCTTTCACCTGGATGACGAGGCAGCGGCCAGGACGTATTTCGGCAAGCTGGCCGCTTCGGGATGGCATACGGCGTCTGCCTGTATGAAGCTGCTTGCGCAGTATCATTTTTCGTTGCGTGATGCTGCGGCTGCGCGCGGTGATCCGCTGCCGGCACTGGGCCCGTCACCGGGATTTGAGAACCTGCAATGGAACAGACCGGTCTATCCGGGCGACGCGGTAACCTATGGCGGTACCATAACAGG
>CALHUA010000055.1 GCA_938039915.1 uncultured Anderseniella sp. | reverse complement strand
TCACCTCTATTTCGCTGCCTGAAAAAGAGGTCGTCTGGTGAATTTTGACCGCTGTCTGGGCAGCGGGAACAATCACGACAAAGCTTCCGCAGCTATGAAAGCAGCGGATAATAGGTTTCTGAACTGTGAAACGGCTTTGTCATGACAGGCTTGGTAAGACATTTTCTCACGAAAGGTCAATCATAATTCGACAAGCCGCCTCGGACATTGCCGCTGCTGCAGAGACCAGGCAACAAGCATCCTGGCAGCTTCCAAAATCCGTAGAGGTGGAGCAAAAAATTTTCTATGGGAGTCGGCCCTCCACGGCTCAACCCGGTTGACCTGCCATTTCACTCCTGCCCATATGTCGGCCATGATTTTCAATTTCGGGTCCATCAATGTTGACCATGTCTACCGGGTGGCAGAGATGCCGCTGCCCGGTGAAACATTGACCGCGGGTTCATATCAGAAACTGCTGGGCGGCAAGGGTATCAACCAGTCGATTGCCATCGCCCGGGCGGGGCAGGTACCAGTTCATATCGGTGCTGTGGGCAGCGATGACGGCTGGACAATGGAGCAGGTGAAAAGTTTCGGGATCGATACGGCAATGATCGCCCGGTCCACGCACCCAACAGGACATGCGGTTATCTATGTGGATGACGCCGGTGAGAACCAGATCGTCATTTTCGGCGGAGCGAACCGGGATCTGAAACCGGCGCAGATTGAAAAAGCGTTCGAGACCTGTACCGGCGCTGATCATTGGGTTCTTGTCCAGAACGAAACCAACCTGCTTGCAGACATCGTCGATCAGGCAAAGTCTGCCGGTTTCAAAGTCGCCTATAGCGCAGCACCGTTTGTCGCCGGTACTGTCGCACAGGTGATAGACAAAATTGATCTTCTGGCCGTAAACGAAATCGAAGCGCAGGAAACTGCCCGGCTTCTTGGGGTCGCGGTTTCTGGTATTGCGGTTCCCGAACTCCTGATTACCCGGGGCAGCAAGGGCGTCGAGTTTCACAGCCATGGCGACGTTCATCATCACCCGGCGTTTCAGGTGGAAACGGTCGACACGACGGGCGCAGGTGATACTTTTCTGGGCAGTTTCCTGGCGCATCATTGTCACGGCATTGAGCTAACCCAATCACTTCGCTATGCGTCGGCTGCCAGCGCCCTGCAGGTCACCAGGCCAGGTGCTGCTGTCGCCATCCCGGCACGTGAAGAAGTTGAGATATTTCTGAAACAGCGGGAAACCTGATCTTGCAAAAAGTCATAATCGATACAGATCCCGGCATAGACGACGCCATGGCGGTGTTGTTTGCCTGCCTTTGTCCCGACATTGAACTGGTCGGGCTGACCAGCATCTTTGGCAATGTCACCACCGATATCGCCACCCGCAATGCAAAGGCGTTAGTGGAAATGGCGCGCCTGGATGTGCCGGTGGCACGTGGTGCCGATACCCCCGTCCAGCAGCCCGCCCGGCCGGTTGCCTGGGAGGTGCACGGCAGGGAAGGTTTCGGTGACGTGGCCCCGATCACGCCCGATGGACAGGCTGTTGATGAAACCGCTGCCGAGTTCATCTGCCGGACCATTTCGGAAAATCCCGGTGAAGTTGTCCTGTGTCCGGTCGGACCGCTGACCAATCTGGCCCGCGCGCTCGAACTGGAGCCTGCCATTGCCGATAAAGTGAAGTCCGTCACCGTCATGGGCGGCAGTCTCGATGCAGGCGGCAATGTCACGCCCTCTTCGGAAGCCAATATCTGGCAGGACCCGCATGCCGCCGACATCGTGTTTGCGGCAGGCTGGGACGTTACCATGATCGGGCTCGATGTGACGCATCAGGTGAAATGCACGCCGGCGCATTTTGCGAACCTGGTCAAACCGGCCCCGGTGCTTGGCGGATTTCTCAACGAAGCCGTCCAGCACTATTTTGAGTTTCATCGCGAAGTCGACGGGTTTGACGGCTGCTACATGCATGATCCAAGTGCGGTAGTGTCAATCGTGCGGCCTGACCTGTTTGCGGTTGAAAGCGAGCCTCTACGTGTTATCGTCGAGGGAGCAGAAACAGGCCGTACGGTTCGCGCTGCAGGCTCCGGCCGATCCGCTACATCGGTTTGTACCGGGGTTGACGTGGATGCGGTTCGTGATCTGTTTCTGGAAACGGTTAGTAGCGGATTTTAAAAGAAGCAGGGATACATGTCCGACTTCAATGTACTTGCCATCGACTGCAATGACCCGGATGCCGGCACCAGGTTTGTCACCTCCCTGCATGAAACCGGTTTTGCCATCCTGAAAAATCATCCTGTCGAACCGGGCGAAATTTCGCGCATGTACGATGCCTGGCAACAGTTTTTCGCCGGTGACGCCAAGCATGATTTCGCTGCGCAGCGCGGCGACATGCATGGTTATTATGGCTTCAAGTCGGAAAACGCCAAGGACAGCGCCCACAAGGACCTGAAGGAATTTTACCATGTCTACGAGACCTCGCCGGTCCCGTCTGACGTGGAAGCCGAGACGCGCACATTCCACACCAGGATGATGGAAATCGGCCGCCTGCTGCTCGGGTGGCTGGACGAGAGTACGCCGGATCATATCAAGGCGGGCTTCTCGCAGCCACTTACCAACATGGTGGAGAACAGCACCCAGAACCTGTTGCGGGTCCTGCATTACCCGCCCATCGAAGATGATGCCAAGCCTGGTGAAATGCGTGCTGCCGCGCACGAGGACATCAACCTGATTACGCTGCTGGTGACCGGCAGTGAGCCCGGGCTTCAGGCCCGCGACAAGCACGGCGACTGGCACGATGTGCCGTGTCAGACCGGCTATATCACGGTCAATGCGGGCGACATGCTGGCCAAAGCCTCGGGCGGATACTATCCTTCAACGACACATCAGGTGGTCAATCCGCCAGACAGTGCCAACCGGTCGCGCTACTCCATGCCGCTGTTCGTGCATCCGCGTCCGGAGGTGAAGCTGGCCAATGACCTGTCGGCGGGCGACTATCTTGCACAGCGGCTGAAGGAAATCGGACTTACATAAAACAGGTAACTGGGTGGCCATAACAGGTGAGGGAAAAATGCAAAACATTCTGAGAATTATCGTTGTCGGTGTCTTCGCCATGCTGTCCAGCGCGGCCTGGGCGGAGGAGTTCAAGCCCGCCGTTGTCTACGACATGGGTGGCAAGTTCGACAAATCCTTCAATGAGGGCGTGTACAACGGCATCAAGCGTTTCGAGGAAGAGACCGGTGTCAAGGTCATGGACTTTGAGGTTACCAACGAAACCCAGCGCGAGCAGGCCATGCAGCGCATGGCCAAACGCGGCGCAACGGTCATCCTCGGTGTCGGCTTCGCCCAGGCAGATGCGATCAACAAGGTTGCCGCTGAACATCCCGACAAGAAGTTTGCCATTATCGATGTGAGCTGGCTCGACCAGCCGAACCTGCGCCAGTATGCCTTCAAGGAACATGAGGGCAGCTATCTCGTTGGCATGGCCGCAGCCCTGGCGTCCAAGACCGGCAAGGTCGGTTTTGTCGGCGGCATGGACATCCCGCTGATCCGCGCATTTGCCTGCGGCTACGTGCAGGGCGTCAAGAAGGTCAAGGCCGACATGGACGTGTTGCAAAACATGACCGGTACGACACCTGCGGCCTGGAACAATCCGGGCAAGGGAGCAGAGCTTGCCCAGAGCCAGATTGACCGTGGTGCGGACGTGATCTACCAGGCGGCCGGTGGCACCGGTATCGGCGTCATCCGTGCTGCGGCGGATGCCGGCAAGTTTTCAATCGGTGTGGATTCCAACCAGAACCACCTGGCACCGGGCTCCGTACTCACATCGATGCTCAAGCGGGTTGACGTTGCCGCCTATGAGACCATGAAGGATGCCATGTCCGGCAAGTTTGACACCGGCGTGCGCTCATTGGGGCTCGCCGAAGATGGTGTCGGATGGGCGCTGGATGAACACAATGCCAAGCTGATCACCGACGACATGAAGGCTGAGATCGAAGCGGCAAGTGCCGATATTGTTGCCGGAAAAATCAAGGTGCACGATTATCGCAGCGACAGTTCCTGCCCGAACTGATCCCGCAGATCGTCTGCGCCAGTGCAAACTGACAAGATCAATCCGGCTCCTGCAATCGAGCTGATCGATATCTGCAAGTCCTTTGGGCCGGTTCAGGCAAACAGGGGTGTTACGCTTCGGGTCGAGGCGGGCACCATCCATGGCATTGTCGGGGAAAACGGTGCCGGCAAGTCGACGCTGATGAACATCCTGTACGGGCTTTATCAGGCCGACAGCGGTGAGATGCATGTCGCCGGAGAACAGGTTTCTCTGCGCTCCAGTGCTGACGCCATCAGCCTCGGCATTGGCATGGTGCACCAGCATTTCATGCTGGTGTCCAACATGACGGTCCTGGAAAACGTCATGCTGGGCAGCGAAGGCGGGTCATTGTTGCGTGCCGGCAAGTGCGAAACCCTGAACACCCTGCAACAGCTTGCTGACGACTACGGCATGGAAGTCGATCCCGATGCCGTGATTGCCGACCTGCCTGTTGGCATTCGTCAGAGAGTTGAAATCATCAAGGCCATCAAGGGCGGTGCCCGCATCCTTATCCTGGATGAACCCACCGGCGTGCTGACGCCCGGCGAAGCCGACAAGCTGTTTGAGGTTCTCAAAGCCCTGAAGCACAACGGCGTGACGGTGCTGCTGATCACCCACAAGCTCGATGAGATCATGGCGATTACCGATGCCGTGTCTGTCATGCGCCACGGTGAAGTCGTCGGACACCGACATACTGTACAGACCAGTCCGGCTGAGCTGGCCCGGCTGATGGTCGGGCGCGATGTGTTGCTGAGTGTTGATCGCGGGCAGGCCAGCCCCGGTGAGGTGTTGCTGGGCGTAACAGGGCTTGCCTGCACGTCGTCGCGTGGCAGGCAGGTGCTGAGCGATATCAGCTTCGATGTTCGTGCCGGTGAGATTTTCGGCATTGCCGGCGTGTCGGGCAACGGCCAGACCGAGTTGCTGGAAGTCATTGCCGGCATGCGGAAATTCGAGCAGGGTTCGGTCAGCCTGCTGGGTGAAACCATTACCGCCAGTGCCCCGAAAACCCCGGCTCAGATACGCGATATGCGAATTGCACACATACCTGAAGACCGGCACCAGTTCGGCCTGATCCTGTCGTTTGATGCCAAGGGAAATGCCATTCTGGGCTATCACAGGTCTGCCGATTACGGATCGGGATATTTTCTCGATGAGGCAGCCGTTGCTGCCCACTGCAACAAGTTGATGTCAGACCATGACGTCAGGCCCGGTAATCCCGCGCTTCTTGCCCGCAATTTTTCCGGCGGCAATCAGCAGAAACTGGTCATCGCACGTGAAACCGATACCGACCCGAAAATCCTGATCGTCGGCCAGCCGACGCGCGGTGTTGATGTCGGCGCCATAGAATTCATCCACAAGCAGTTGCTGGCCCTGCGCGATGCAGGCTGTGCCATCCTGCTGGTGTCGGCCGAGCTTGATGAAATCATCGGCCTGTCTGACCGCATCATGGTGATGAACGGCGGCAGGCAGATGGGTATTTTGGACAGTGCGGACGCCGGCAGGGACCGGCTCGGCACCATGATGGCCGGTATTGCGCAGGCGGTACCGTCATGACGCCTGCTCCACCACTGCCGCGCTGGGCCGACATTTTCGTTTTGCCGCTGATCAATCTCATGGTGGCACTTGCGGTATGCGGGCTCATTGTGCTGGCGCTGGGTGAAAACCCGATCGTTGCCATTCAGGTGATGATCAAGGGCGCCTTTATCTATCCTGGCAGCCTGGGCTACACGCTGTACTACACTACCAATTTCATCTTCACCGGCCTTGCCGTCGCGGTCGCCGCGCAGGCGATGATGTTCAATATCGGGGGCGAAGGCCAGGCCTATATCGGCGGGCTGGGGGCAGGGCTTGTGGCCTTGTGGCTGGCCCCGATGGCACCGCTGGTTCTGGTCATTCCGGTAGCCGTTATGGCGGCTGCCCTGTTCGGGGCCGTGTGGGGGCTGATACCGGGATATCTGCAGGCCTATCGCGGCAGCCATATCGTCATCACCACGATCATGTTCAATTTCATCGCCAGCGCCATCATGGTCTGGCTGCTGGCAGGCGCTCTGATGCAGCCGGGACAGCAGTCACCGCACACGGCGCAGTTTGTCGTGTCCGGTCAGATGCCGAAGCTGCATGACATGCTGAACGCCCTGTCCTTCAATGTCGCGGCGTCTCCGCTCAATCTGTCGTTCCTGCTGGCGCTGGCTGCGCTTTTGGGGTTCTGGATCCTGATCTGGAAAACCCGCATCGGCTATGAAATCCGCGCGGTCGGACAGAACCCGAAGGCGGCGCACTATGCCGGCATCAACGTGCCGCTGGTGATTGTCTTTGCCTTGGGCGTGTCCGGCGCCTGTGCCGGGCTGATGGCGACCAACGAGATACTCGGCGTACAGCATCGCGTGGTGCTGAATTTCACATCCGGATACGGCTTTGCCGGCATCGCCATCGCCCTGATGGGCCGCAACCATCCGATTGGTATTTTCTTCGCCAGCCTGCTGTTCGGGGCGCTCTATCAAGGTGGTGCGGAACTTGATTTCGAATTCCAGTCGATCACACGGGAAATTGTCCTGCTGATCCAGGGCATGATTGTGCTGTTTTCAGGTGCGCTCGCCTACATGTTCTCAGCGCCACTGGCCAGGTTGCTGGCCCGGTTGCCCGTGCGGTCGAAACCGGCAGAGGGCGAAGCGTGATGTCGGATTTCGCCTTCCAATTGCTGTTGACACTGGATGCCACGCTGCGGGTGGCGACGCCGCTCATCCTGTGCGCCATGGCAGGGATTTTTTCCGAACGATCCGGCATCATTGATATTTCGCTCGAAGGCAAACTGCTGATGGGCGCATTTGTGGCGGCAACCGTGGCATCGCTGACCGGCTCGGTCTGGCTGGGGGTGATCTGTGCGATTGCGAGTTGTGTTATTCTGGCTCTGATACACGGCTTTGCCTGTATTACACATCGCGGCAACCAGGTTGTCAG
>CALHUA010000054.1 GCA_938039915.1 uncultured Anderseniella sp. | reverse complement strand
ACGGCAGGGTTTGACCTGGTATGCCTGTATGGCGCCCATGGTTTCGGGGTTTTCCAGCACTTCCTGTCCCGAGCCACCAACCAGCGCACGGATGAATATGGCGGCAGCCTGGAAAACCGCGCCCGGTTCGTTCGTGAAGTGATTGAAGAGGCGCACAACACCATCGGCGACAGCATGGGCATCACGCTGCGGTTGTCGCTGGACGAGATGATCGGTGATCTCGGGTTTGCCAATTCGGAAGTGCGTGACTTTGTCGAAATGCACAAGGACCTGCCTGACCTGTGGGACCTGGCACATGGTGCCTGGGAAGATTGTTCCGGCCCGTCGCGCTTCAAGGAGGAGGCGGCGCAACAGGAGTTGGTGCATGGGATCAAGGCGCTGACGTCCAGGCCCGTGGTCGGCGTTGGACGTTTCACGTCGCCCGACGTGATGGTCAGGCAGATCAATTCCGGGGTGCTGGACCTGATCGGGTGCGCCAGGCCGTCTATCGCCGATCCGTTTCTGCCGAAAAAGGTGGAAGAAGGCCGCATAGAGGACATTCGGGAGTGTATCGGATGCAATATCTGCATCACCGGTGACATGACCATGTCGATATCGCGCTGCACGCAGAACCCGACATTCATGGAGGAATGGCGCAAGGGATGGCATCCCGAACGCATGCAGGAAAAAGGCTCTTCGCAGAATGTGCTCGTGGTCGGTGCCGGTCCGGCCGGGCTGGAGGCGGCCCATGCACTGGCTAAACGCGGCTACGAAGTTGCTCTGGCCGAAGCCGGCACTGAACTGGGTGGACGGGTTGCCCTGGAATGCAGGCTCCCGGGCCTGTCCGCGTGGGGCAGGGTGCGCGACTACCGCGAATACCAGTTGTCACAGATGGGCAATGTCGAAACTTACCTGAACAGTGAACTGGGGCTTCAGGACGTGCTGGAGTTCGGTTTTGAGAATGTCGCCATCGCAACCGGATCGACGTGGCGCAGGGATGGCGTCGCACGCCAGCATGTCGTGCCAATGGCAATTGATGGCGACATGCCGGTCTACACGCCGGATGACCTGATGGCTGGACACGTGCCTTCCGGAGATGTCGTGCTGTTCGACGACGACCATTATTACATGGGCGGTGTGCTGGCGGAGCTGCTGGTTCAGGCCGGTGCAACGGTCACCCTGGTGACGCCATCGGCTTATGTGTCGGACTGGACCAACAATACGCTGGAGCAGGCCAGTATTCACAAGCGGCTTGTGGAACTGGGCGTTAACATCCAGCTTAACCGCGGCGTGAAATCCATAGCGGGCGATCATGTTGTAACCGATTGCATTTACACCGGACAGACAGAGACCCTGGCGGCAACCAGTGTTGTGGTGGTTACATCACAGGTCGCGAATGATGGCTTGTGGCGTGACCTGCAGGCGCGTGAGCCGGACTGGGCGGATGCAGGTATCGCATCCGTAAAGGTGATCGGAGATGCGCAAGCCCCGGGCCCCATTGCCTGGGCGACCTATGCCGGCCATCGCTATGCGCGGGAGCTGGACATGCCGGATACCGGTGACGCGATACCGTTCCGGCGCGAAATTACCCGGCTTTCACCGGACTGAGCCGGCTGTCAGCCTTTCGGGAAGTAATCTTCGAAGCTGCTCTCGCGATAGACGTCTGCGGTGCAGCAGTGCAGGCCGCCGCCAAAGGCATAGGCATCGCGCAGCTCCACCTCGACGACCTCAAGCCCCATCTTGTCGAACTGTTCGGCCTGGTAGACCTCGGATTTTTCGACGCACACGGTCTTGGGATCGAGCACCAGCACGTTCATGCTGAGCCATGTCGAGGAGTAGCAAAGCGGCGGTGGTGAATTATGTGCCGGTTGTGCTGCATCGACAATCTCCCAGCCATTGCGGTGGAAAAATTCGCGCTGGTCATCGGGCAGGCGCCGGTTCGGATTGTTGAGGATCAGGCCGGGCCGGACCGGTGTGAAGGTCGCGTCAATGTGGATGGGGTAGGGATCGCCGGGAAAGTTTACCGCATGAACCCGGTGGTCGGGAAAATGCCGGCGCAGCCACTCAATGCCCTTCAGGTTGGTGGTGAAGCCATGCTGCACGACGAGGTCCTTGCCCATGCGCAGAACGTCGGCGGCATCAAACAACGGTTCTTCCTCGGTGGTGACGAAGAATTTGTCCGCAGTCCATTCAAGACGCTTGGGAATGCCGATTGTTTCCGACAGGTAGTCGGCCCGGTAATCGGCATCGGTGAGCCTCGGCTTGGGCGCTGCCTCGTGCCTGAAATTGGGATCCTCGTTGAAGTATTGCTGCATCAGCGGCCGGTAGCACAGATATTCGAACCAGCGGCATCGATAGGACATGGTTGCTTCGAGGATCTCGCTGCCGACCGTGAGCAGTACATCTCGCGGCGGCATGCAGCCAAACTGGCTGTCAGTATGGAAATCGGGTGTTGTAACAGGCAGTGAAAAATCCGTTGGCGTTGGCCGGTCCACCCTGATGCCGCGCTTTTGCAACTGGTCGGCGAAATTGTCGAGCAGTTCGTTGCCGCGATCAATCATCTCCTGCGGGCGCTTGCCCCACTGGCCGCGCATGTCGGAGTCTTCCGGCACCTTGGCATCCAGGGCAGGCTCTGCCGGCGGAATGTGGCAATCGGTTGCCAGGCCGACAATCACATGCTTCAGGGGATCCCATTCATTCCAGCTGTTCACGGTGGTTTTATCTGCAGACCAACTCATCTTCATTCCCTCAGTCAGGCCGTTGTGTTCAGCCCAGATATTTTCTTTTTGTGTATGTCAAAACT
>CALHUA010000053.1 GCA_938039915.1 uncultured Anderseniella sp. | reverse complement strand
TTGTCAAGCACTCTGAGCCGATTGTGCTGATCGGTATCCCTGAATCCAAAATCCGGGCGGTGACGGAAAAGTATGCCGGGCTTGACCTGATCAAGGAAGCCGAGGCCGGTGGCTCGGCGCATCAGCTGGACATCGTGTCCGGTGCCACCGTGACCATAATGGTCATCGACGACTCCATCGTTCGTGCCGGCTTGAAAGTGGCCCGGTCGCTGGGGCTGGGCGGTTTGAAAGCAGAATTGTCAAAGGAAGGCCCCGCAAGAAAACTGCTGCGGTCTGAAGGCAATGACATACCCCTGTCAGACTGGCAGACCCTGGCAGGAGATGGTTCGGTGCGCTCATTGCGTCTGGATGTGGGGCAGGTCAACCAGGCGTTCATTGACAGCGCTGACAGACGCGCCATCGAGCGGCCGGAAAAGGGCGACGCCGATGACACGTTTATCGACATGCAGATTGCTCTCATCAGTGCGCCGGAAATCGGTCGCACCCTGCTTGGCGATGATGAATACAAGAACCTGATCGAATGGTTGGAGGAGGGTGAGGAAGCCATACTGGTGCTCGGTCGTGGCAAATACTCGTTCAAGGGGTCCGGTTATGTGCGCGGCGGCATTTTTGATCGCATCCAGCTCATCCAGGGTGATGCGTCTGCCCGGTTCTTCGACAAGCAGCATCGCCGTCTGGGCCGGCTTGCGCCGGCTGATGCGCCTTCATTTACTGAACTCGATATTTTCAAGATCCCGGCCGATATGGCATTTGATCCGGCCGAGCCCTTCCGGTTGCAGTTACTGGTGCAACGCGCCGTCGGTGCCATCGACAAATCGTTCATTACATTTGACCTCGGTTACCGAACGCCTGACCGGCACCTCGAAACAGTCATCTCCACACCTGCGGTGCCGGCGACACCGCAGGTGTCCGGGGACCTGGCTGCCTCCGATCCGGACGGTTTGAGCCATTTGTGGCAACGCATCTGGGACCAGAAACGCGTCGAGGTCGGATTGCTTGTGGCGGCAATCACAGTGCTCACGGGCGTGTTCTTTTTCCAGATGCAGGTGACCCGGCACGAGCGCTTCACCTACTGGTTCCGCATTGCATTTCTGACCTTCACCCTGTTCGTGCTGGGCTGGCATGCCAATGCGCAATTGTCGGTCGTCAACATCCTGGCCTTCTTCTCCGCGGTGACGACAGACTTCTCCTGGTCGGCCTTCCTGATGGATCCGCTGATTTTCATATTATGGTTTTCGGTCGCCGCTTCGCTGCTGTTCTGGGGGCGTGGTGTGTTTTGTGGCTGGTTGTGTCCGTTTGGCGCCATGCAGGAACTGACCAACAAGATCGCGCGGCTTTGCAAGATACCACAGTTCCAGGTGCCGTGGAGCCTGCACGAGCGCTTGTGGCCTATCAAGTATATGATTTTCATGGGACTTTTCGGCCTGTCCCTGTACTCGCTCGAGCTGGCTGAACGCTATGCGGAAGTCGAGCCGTTCAAGACTGCGATCATTTTGAAGTTTGATCGCTCATGGCCCTATGTGCTGTTTGTGGTTGCCTTGCTTGCGGCCGGATTGTTCGTGGAACGGTTTTACTGCCGGTATCTGTGTCCGCTGGGTGCTGCGCTCGCAATCCCTGCGCGCATGCGGATGTTCGACTGGCTCAAGCGGTACAGGCAATGCGGCGATCCGTGCCAGCGTTGTGCCAAAGAGTGCATGGTCCAAGCCATTCATCCCGAAGGCAATATCAACCCGAACGAATGTCACCAGTGCCTGCATTGCCAGGTGCTTTACCAGAGCACGTCAAAATGCCCGGTCTGCATCAAGAAAGCTGCCTCGCGTGCCCGTGGTGGCGCGCCCAGGCCAAAGCAGATCAAACCCATTCTACCGACCGACGAGCAACCAGAAACCATCCAGGTGCCGGCGGAATAAAATCTGCCTTCAACAACGTGAAAGGAGTTAGCGATATGTCAGCTGAAGAAACCAGAAAGAAGGGGTTCTCGCGCCGCGCCGTGATGGCGGGAAGCGCAGCCGGAGCCGTGGTTGCAGGAACGGGTGCTGCCACTGGCCTGTTCTCCAACGGAATAACAAAGGCCCGTGCAGCCGGGTCTGCAAAGGTGAATCTCGCGCCGGGTGAACTTGATCCCTATTACGGTTTCTGGTCATCGGGACAGACCGGTGAAGTGCGCATTCTGGGTTTTCCGTCCATGCGTGAACTGATGCGCATTCCGGTCTTCAACCGCTGCTCTGCAACCGGATGGGGCCAGACCAACGAAAGCCTGAAAGTGCTTACCGAGGGCCTGACCGAGAAGACCAAGGACTTCCTCGCAGCCCGCAACATGAAGACCTATGACAATGGTGACCTTCACCATCCGCATATGTCGTTCACCGAAGGCACCTATGACGGGCGTTACATTTTTGCCAACGACAAGGCGAACACCCGGGTTGCCCGCATTCGCTGCGACGTGATGAAGTGCGACAAGATCATCGAGATCCCCAACGCGCATGATATTCACGGCATGCGTCCGCAGAAATATCCGCGCACCGGCTATGTGTTTGCAAACGGTGAGCACGAAGCACCGCTGGTCAATGACGGCGAGATCCTCGATGACCCGTCGAAATATGTGAACATTTTCTCCGCAATCGACGGCGACGAGATGAAAGTGGCATGGCAGGTGAAGGTCAGCGGCAACCTTGACAACACCGACTGCGACTACCAGGGCAAGTATGCGTTTTCGACCAGCTACAACTCGGAAATGGGCATGACCCTTGCCGAGATGACCGAGAGCGAGCTTGACCATGTTGTGGTGTTCAACATCAAGGCGATCGAAGACGGCGTGAAAGCCGGCGATGTCGAGGTTCTGAATGGCGTGCCGGTGATCAACGGGCTGAAAGGCGAGAACAAGAACTACACCCGCTACATCCCGATCCCGAACAGTCCGCACGGCGTCAATGCCGCACCGGACAAGAAGCACATCGTTATCAACGGTAAACTGTCTCCCACGGTGTCCATCATCGATGTTGAAAAAGTCGACGCGTTGTTTGCAGACAATGCGGACCCACGGTCCTGCATCGTCGGCGAACCGGAACTCGGCCTTGGCCCGCTTCATACCGCCTTTGATGGCAAGGGCAACTGTTTCACCACGCTGTTCCTGGACAGCCAGGTGGTGAAGTGGAACATGGACAAGGCGATCAAGGCGTTTGCCGGAGAAAAGGTCGACCCGATCATCTCCAAGGTCGATGTGCACTATCAGCCGGGCCACAACTCCACCTCGATGGGAGAAACCGCCGAAGCCGATGGTGAGTGGCTGATTTCGATGAACAAGTTCTCCAAGGACAGGTTCATCAATGTCGGTCCGCTGAAGCCTGAAAACGAGCAGCTGATCGATATTTCGAGCGATGAGATGAAAGTTGTTCATGACGGCCCGACATTCGCGGAGCCGCATGACAGTATCATCGTGCGGGCCGATATCGTGAAGCCGGTCAATGTGTGGAAGCGCGATGACCCGATCTTTGCCGATGCCGTCAAACAGGCAAAGGCCGATGGTGTGGATATTGAGAGTGACGACACCGTTATTCGCGATGGCAACAAGGTTCGCGTCTACATGACGTCAATCGCGCCACAGTTCGGACTGGAGAAATTCACCGTCAAACAGGGCGATGAGGTTACGGTCTACGTGACTAACCTCGACGATATCGATGATGTCACCCACGGTTTCTGCATCTCGAACTACGGTGTGGCGATGGAGGTTGCGCCGCAGGCGACGGCTTCGATCACCTTCACCGCAGACCGGCCCGGTGTGCACTGGTTCTACTGCCAGTGGTTCTGCCATGCGCTGCACATGGAGATGCGTGGCCGGATGTTTGTTGAACCACGTGCGTCATAGGACCGGTTGACATGAAATGGATGGTCCGAACCCTGCAAGGTGTGTTGCTGCCGGCATTGCTCGCAACATCGGCTTATGCTGCCGATATTGACGTAAAGCCCGGCAACGACGCACTGGTGCGGGCCATCCAGGCTGCCCAGTCACGAGACAGGCTGCTGCTGGCTGCCGGCACTTATACCGGTGGCCTACTCATTACTAAGCCGCTTGAGATTCACGGTGACGGACATGTTCATGTTCGAGGGAGCGAAGCAGGATCGGTCATCACGGTCGATGCGCCTGATGTTGTCGTGTCCGGTTTGCGACTGACCGGGTCAGGCTCCGATCACCAGACAATCGACAGTGGCGTCCAGCTTACCAAGAAGGCAACGAATGCAATTGTTCGTGACAACCTGATCGAGGGAAATCTCTACGGTGTGGACATCCACGGCGCGCGCAATGCGGTGGTCGAAGGCAACACCATTATCGGCCGCCGGGACCGGTTGATGAACCGGCGTGGCAATGGCGTTTACGTGTGGAATGCCCCGGGTGCGCAGGTTGTGGGCAACAAGGTTCGCTATGGCCGTGATGGCATATTTGTCAATTCCAGCAAGAAGAACTCGTTCAGAAACAACAGGTTTGAAAACTTGAGGTTTGCGGTTCACTACATGTACGCCGATGACAGCGAGGTTTCCGGCAACGTGTCTATCGGCAATCACCTTGGTTACGCGATCATGTTCACCACCCGTGTCAGGATCACCGGCAACACATCGATCGGCGATCGCGATCACGGCATCATGCTGAACTATGCCAACAACGCGGTTCTGGAAGGCAATGTCGTGCGCGGTGGCGGCAAGAAATGCCTCTTCATGTACAACGCCAACAAGAATGTCATGCGCAACAACCACTTTGAGGGCTGTCCGATCGGCATTCATTTCACTGCCGGTTCCGAACGCAACAGGATTGTCGGCAACTCATTCATCGGCAATCAGAGGCAGGTCAAGTTCGTCGGTTCAAAAGACCATATCTGGACCGGTAATTACTGGAGCGATCACAGCGCGTATGATGTGAACGGTGACGGTATCGCCGACCAGGCGTTTCGGCCCAATGACACCATGGACCAGATCCTGTGGACGCAACCGGCCGCCAAACTGTTGCTGGGCAGTCCCGCCGTACAACTCATCCGTTGGGCTCAGAAAGAGTTTCCTGCCCTGTTGCCCGGCGGCGTGGTGGACGACCAGCCGCTGATGACACCGACGCTCAGGCCGGAAGCGAAGATCACGACGCAGGTAAGAGCGCAATGAACATGATTTTACATACCCACGACGTGTCACGGCGGTTCAGGAATGTGGAAGCATTGAAAAACGTGTCGCTGGATGTGGCGTCCGGTGAGAAGGTGGCCCTGCTTGGCCACAACGGCGCCGGCAAGACCACACTGTTCCGGGTCATTCTGGGCTTCCTGCGCGCGCACGGTGGCAGCATCTCGATTAACGGTCACGCGCCGGGCAGCCGGCTGGCCAGGCGCGATGTCTCCTACCTGCCGGAAAGCGTCGCGTTTCCCAAAATGCTGACGGGCCGGGAGATCGTGTCTTTCTATGCAAAGCTCAAGTCTGCCGGTGCCGGACAGGTTGAGAGTGCACTGGAGAAGGTCGATCTTGCCGATGCCGCCGACAGGCGGTGTGGTGAGTACTCGAAGGGCATGCGGCAGCGGCTGGGGCTGGCGCAGGCAATTGTCGGCGAACCCAGGTTGATGCTGCTTGATGAGCCCACGTCCGGCCTCGACCCGATCTCGCGACAGCGCTTTTATTCGTTGATTGATGACGTTGCCGGCCGGGGCACGGCTGTCCTTCTGTCGTCGCATGGATTGAGCGAGCTTGAACTGAAGACCGACCGGGTGGCCATTCTGCGCAAGGGCGAATTGGTCGCAAATGGATCGCTGGCCGAATTGCAAAGTTCGGCAAACCTGCCGATCCGCATTCGGGTGCGGTCAAACTCCGATGACGTCGAAAGCGTTCACAAGCGGTTTGGCGGTGAGCGGGTCAATGGTGAGTCCGTGGTGTTCGACTGCGCGCGACCAGACAAGATGGAGCGCCTGTCAGCGATTTCACAACTGGGCACGGCTGTGAGCGATGTGGACATCTCGTCACCGAGCCTTGATGAGGTCTACCGCTATTATTCCCGCGATGACGCTGAGGGAGGCGATGAAGCATGAGCGCCATTCTCGCAATCGCGCAGACAGAAATCCGTATCGGGATCCGCAATCGGTGGGTGCTGCTGGCGTCGATCATCCTGCTGGTGTTTGCATTGCTGCTGGCCCTGCTGGGAAGTGCGCCGTCCGGTGCCACGAAAGCTGACGGTTTGAGTGTCGTGGTCGCCAGCCTGTCCACACTGTCGGTGTATCTTGTGCCGCTGATTGCACTCCTGTTGTCGTTTGACGCGATTGCCGGTGAGATTGACCGTGGAACGCTGCAATTGACACTGGCCACTCCGGTGTCGCGCGGACAGGTTCTGTTTGGCAAGTTCTGCGGCCATGTCATCGTATTGTCCCTGGCCGTTGTGCTTGGCTACGGCGTTGCCGGCGCACTGGTGTTTGCCGCCGGACAAAACACCGGCATGGACGGGGTTGCAGATCTGGTGCGCGTGATCGGTACCAGCCTGGCGCTAGGAGCAACTTTCATTGCCATTGGCTATGTGGCCAGCGCCAGCGTGCGCCAGACAGGGACCGCCGCGGCGCTGGCGGTTGCCATCTGGCTGTTTGCGGTTGTGCTTTACGACCTGGCGCTGCTGGGCGGACTGCTGGCCAGCTCTGACGGGTTCTTTGCCAAGGTTCTGTTTCCCTATTTGCTCCTGCTCAATCCAGCCGATGCATTCCGGGTGTTTAATATGGCGGCAATCGATGCTGCAGGGGCATCAACCGGACTTGCCGCAGGTGGCAATGCAATGCCGTTTGGACCGCAACTGGCCATCATCAGCCCGTTTGTGTGGATGGCGATAGCACTTGGTCTGTCGACCGCAATTCTGAGGAGGGTTCAGCCATGACCAGAAAATTCGTTGTCGTCTCGCTTTGCCTTACCTGCCTGCTGTTGTCTGCCTGCAATGAGCAAAGCGCAAAACAGGATGTGCCGGCGCCTGTCGCCATGACCGAGGAGGCGGTGGGGCACTACTGCAATATGACCATCCTGGAACACACCGGACCGAAAGCGCAGGTGCACCTGGAGCGACTGTTGTTTCCGATCTTCTTCTCCCAGGTCCGCGACGCGATTGCCTTCATGCGGCTGCCGGAGGAAACCCAGGACGCCGTCGTCGTCTACGTCAACGACATGGGTAAATCCGAGCAATGGGATTTCCCCGGCGATGACACCTGGATTGATATTCAGAAAGCCTACTTTGTCATCAACAGCACCAGGACAGGGGGCATGGGGGCGCCGGAAACTATCCCGTTTGGGACGGAGGCTTCTGCGAAGAGTTTTTCCGGCAAGCATGGAGGTGACGTCGTGCGCCTGGCTGAAATCCCTGACGCGTATGTGCTTGGCCCGGTTGATCTGAAACAGCAAAGTCAATTCACCACGGGTTCGATCAAATGAAGTTATCCCGCCGCCGCTTCATGACGATTTCGGCCGGGCTGGCTCTGGGGGGAGCAGCCGGTCCAGCCGTCGGGCAGACCGTGTCATGGCGGGGCGTTGCGCTCGGCGCGGAGGCTAAACTGATCATAACCGGCTTGCCGGAAGCTGACGGCAGGCGTCTCATCCAGCTTGCGCGGAAAGAGATAGATCGCCTGGAAAACATCTTCAGCCTGTATCGGCATGACAGTGCTTTGTCGGTTCTCAACACTGAAAGCCGGGTGCAATCACCACCCGCTGAGCTCTTGTCTGTGCTGTCCCAGGCAAGCGCTGTTCACGCGGTGACAGGTGGGTTGTTCGACCCCACTGTGCAGCCGCTATGGCAGGTTTATGCGGAACACCGCGGCAAGCCGGACAGGGAACTTGTCGACGCAGCTCTGGCAAAGGTCGGGTGGCCGCTGGTGAAATACGACATCAAAGAAATCAAGTTCGCCAGACCCGGTATGCAACTGACATTGAACGGCATCGCACAGGGCTTCGTCACAGACCGGATAACCGCATTGCTCCGCTCTGAAGGCCTGGAGAACGCGGTCGTCAATATTGGCGAACTATCCGCCATGGGCAGCAAGCCCGGCACTGACGGATGGCAGGTCGGTCTTGCCGTGCACGGCGACCAGACAGCGACAGACGCCATAGAGTTGAAAGACTGCTGTGTGGCGACGTCTGCATCGGTTGGCACAACGTTTGATGGTGTGAGCAGTCACATCATCTGCCCCGCGACCGGGCGTCCGGTTCGCTGCGGATGGCAAAGGGTGAGTGTTGTGCATCGCTCGGCGGCAATAGCTGACGGGCTTTCAACCGCTGCTGTCATGATGGACGAGACGCACCTGGTTGGGTGTGTGCAGACGTTCGGCCAGGTGCGGGTGAATGCCCGACGGTCCGATGGATCCCTGCTGGTCGTCTGACCACGCACACTCCAGGAACTGGTGGGACTGAAAACCGGCTGGCTGTCATTGTGTGCCGCGGTAAATTTTACTGGCACAACCTGTAACCACCGCGCCTGACAGCGAGATCCAGATGCAGGTGATTGGCGTGTGCGGCATTGGTTGTCGGGCCCAGCACAGTGGTGAAATAGGCACAGGACCCACCGCGTACGGCGGCCTGAAAGGCGCGGGCCGGCTCGATGCTGTCGAGCCGTGGAGCGATCAGGACCTTGCGGTCGTCTTTCAGTTCGAACCCCATGACATCTACGCCATTGGCGAACCCGTGTTCGCTGACCTTGCCTGTCGCGGCATTGTTGCGCCGCCGGCACTGATAGGACGTCGAGATGAGTATCTTCGAAACATCTTGGCCGAGATGGAGCCTGGCGGCCGGTTTAACGACCTCCCGGGACCATTTGGCAAGAGCGAGCGCCACTTCGCAACGCACCTGTGGTTCACCGGTTACCCGGACTTTCTTGCCCACCGTTTCCAGGTTCAAAGGACGCGGCCAGCCGCAGATATCTTCGCCTTCCAGCGGTTTGCCGACAGAAAATCTTGCACCCAGGGATCTGACCGCCGCTTCGCATTTTTTAGCGGCGGCGAGATCAAACATTGGCACGGTTTGCTTTGGAGGCGGGGGAGCCACACTTTCATCTTTCGTCCTGGTGGCAGGGTCGAGTTTGTCTTTCTTTGCCCCGTCGAGTTGCGGCTTGGGTCGTGGTACCGGAATATCTGAGGCAGCCATTGCTGGCGTTACCGACATCGATAAC
Source organism: uncultured Anderseniella sp. (assembly GCA_938039915.1). Classification (GTDB taxonomy): domain Bacteria; phylum Pseudomonadota; class Alphaproteobacteria; order Rhizobiales; family Aestuariivirgaceae; genus Anderseniella. Next base: position 11,592 of record CALHUA010000053.1, on the reverse strand, counting down.
ATCAGCGCGCCGGCAACAGCGTACGACAAAGAAATGGCAGTCAAACCTGACAAGCTTCGTGCCCCCAAAAGCTACAAAGCAGAAGCTGATACTCCTGCATCGCCGACAGAGTCAATTCATCTGCGCGATGTTATGGCCTGCGGCTTCCAGTCAGTTTGCCAGACGAATAGTCAATCCGCCAAGATCCAGTGATGCTTCCAGACCGACCTGCGAGCCGCGCATGACAAGCTCGACACCACGCTCGTTGGTAGCCAGGATGTTGGTGCCGCCTTCACCAGCCGCAGCCGACGCGCCCAGTCTTGCATACGTGCCTTCAATGTCCCTGACGTCCTGAAGATTGCGCGCCTTGCCGGTCAACGACATCTTTGACATGCCGATGATCAGGCCGGCATTGATGCCACCAATGTCCAGAGGGTAACGCCGGCCACCACATCGCAGCGTGCCTGTACCGCCGGCAGCCCCGATAACGAAGCCACCTTTGGTGATGTCCATGCTTATCCGGCAGGTCATTTCCGCTTTCGCCACGGTGGTGGTTGCCGCCATGGCTCCCAGAACGATACCGGCCAAACCCAGTTTGATTTTGCTCATGACAGATGCTCCTTGCGACGCTCAGCGTCTGAACTGTTTGATGTGGATAAACGCCCCTGATTGGAAAAAGTTCGGCAAAAATCTGCACCACACAGCCAGGGCATCCTGTCGGTTGCCGCACAAGTCATGCAAAGTCTTGCGACGTGAGTGTGGCTGGATTTGGGTAAGATTGCTGGCTTGTGAAACGGGTGACTGAGCTTCGCAAATGGACGCTCAGAATTTGAAGGGTCAGCGCTTTAAAGGTTAGTTATTTCAGTGCCTTGAGTGTGATCATTCAAACAGTGAATCAAATCGTTCCCTGCAAACAGCGCGATCAATTCCCACTGGCGGGTGCCTGTTGCTTACCGTTTGCGTTGCGAGGTTGTTTTCCTGCCGGTTTGATGCGAATGCGCATGGCTCCGCCTTTCGGGTGATTGAGTTCGAAGGTAATTATCTTGCGGATGAGATCGCTCAGTTTGCGGGACCCGAACGTTCTGGGATCGAAGTCGGGATAAAGATTGAGAAGCTGCTTTCCCACTTCACCGAGCAGGACCCACTCATCCTCGGTCTCGATCTGATCGATGGCTTTCTTGATGAGTGGCGTGGCTGCCTTGGGCGACTTGAGTGGGTTGTCTGCCGGTTCCTGACCGTCACCGTTGACATTCCTCACGGGCAGCAGGTTTTCAGTATAAATGAACCTGCCGCACGCCTGGCGAAAACTCTCTGGTGTCTTCCGCTCACCAAAGCCATATACGTCCACACCCTGTTCCCTGATCCGGGACGCGAGGCGGGTGAAATCGCTGTCGGAAGACACCAGGCAGAACCCGGCAAACCGGTCGCTGTACAACAGATCCATCGCATCTATGACCAGCGTGATGTCCGACGCATTTTTACCTGTTGTATATGCATACTGCTGTTGCGGAACGATGGCGTGCTTTGTCAGTTGATCTTCCCAGCCTTTGAGGCGGCCGCTTGCGAAGTCGCCGTAAATCCGCCGGGCACTGGCCTGGCCTATCGTGGCGATTTCCTCAAACAACCTGTCGGCGATTTTCGAGGACGCATTGTCGGCATCTATCAGGACGGCAAGTCGGGGGGAGTGTGGTTCAGCCAACGTTTCACCTCAGAATCCGGGTTTCAATTCAGCGTATACTGAGGGAAGCGGTCACCTTGCACAATCAAAAGTGTGGGCTTGAATGGATGTATCTGCAACTACCCGGCCCGCATGGGTGCTGTTCAGGGACCGGTGCATCTGTGTCTTGAGATTAAACCAGGTCAACGCGCTGATTGTGACCGCTCAAACGGCGGGCCAACCTGTTGCCTCGGTAACGCTGGTTACATGTCATCCAGAGGGAATATGGGGCGGCGGACATTGCGGTAGGGCAGGCGGTTGTAGTGCAGTGTGCACAGTGCACCGCTGTCGCACACAATGACCTCACCTGCGATCGGTTCGAAGGCGGCACGGAAGTGCTGCATGGATTTGATGGCAACGACACGCATCTGCAGCGGATCGATGCCGAACGTCCTGAATTGCTGGAGGTCAAGCATTTGCCGGGCCAGCGTGGTAACCAGGATATCGACAGCGTCGACGCGAATGACGGCACAGGGACCAAAACTGTCACTCAAGCCGCTCGTCATCGGACCGTCACCGACAAACTCACCATCCCAAAGCGAAACCAGCCTGGCCTCAACGGCAAGCGGGCCACCGCCAAATTCGGGATTGGTTTTGCCGCCAAGGGAGATCGAGGCGATTTCGCCCATGGATATTGCCTGCAGCTGTTCGACCGCGCCGGCATCAACTATCGGTCCAAAACAGGCATCGGTTACCTTTGTGTCCAGCAGGGCTTTCAGCAATGCTGTCGAATCACCGTAAGCACCGGCACCCGGGTTGTCGGCATAGTCGGCAATGATGAGTGGTTTGTCCTTGCCATCGAACGTTGCGGCGTGAGCGGCGGCCTCTTCCACGGTCAAATAACGGTTAAGGACATTTTCGCGGCTTTCCCACATGTCATCGGCAATAGTCTGGGCAAAACGGGTGTGTGCCTCCAGGTCGCCCTGACCTGTCACGAGGACGGTTGGCCCGACTTCGTTGATGTCGGCGCTGGCAAAACCGGCATTGATGCTGACTGCGAACACGTCATCCAGGGCTTCATAAGCGTGTGCGCTTTCGATGCGCTCGATCATGGGGCCAACATCCGTGCGCCCGCCATTGACCTCTTCCAGCATCGGTACGCGTGCCAAAATCGTATGCGGCTTTATCTCGCGGGCCATCGTACGGTGCAGGGTATCGCCGGCCTGGCGTGCGATCTGGCGCATATCCACATGGGGATAGGTTTTGAACGACATGATGATGTCGGCCAGCTCCACCATCTGTTCGGTGACATTGGCATGGGGATCAAGCGTTATGGCAATGGGCACCGATGGGTCGATCACCTTTCGAATGCGGCGCAGCAGCTCACCTTCGCCATCCTCGCAAAAATCAGGAACCATTGCGCCATGCAGTGCCAGCAGGATGCCGTCGAAGTTACCATCTGAGGCCCGTCCGACTATCGGATCACAAAACCAGTTGAAAGCTGCACGTTTGACATGGCCGCTTGGACCGGCTGCGACGCTCAAAACATGGGTGATGTCCCAGTCATGCGCACGTCCGGCGTCCAGAAATCCGGCAAGTTCGGTGTTGGCACTGCCGCGTTCCTTCAATGCCGCCTCGCCGCGCAGGAAGAAGCGGTTGAGAAAAGCGTCTTCGTCGGTTTGCTGCGCGCTGAAGGTGTTGGTTTCGTGCGATACTTCCGCCGTGAGAACCTTGAAGACCATTTTTGTAATTGCCGTATGTTGGAAGGCTAAAGCGGATGGTGACAGGCCACGGGATGGCCGCCATCGGAACTGAGAACCGGCAGCTCGGTTGAGCATTTGCCGGTTGCTGAAGGACAGCGTGCAGCAAAGGCGCAGCCGGGCGGCAGGTCAAACGGGCTCGGCACTTCCCCGGCCAGCGGCTCGATTGTACGGCGCAGCCGGGGATCGGGATCGAAGGTGCTGTCGAGCAGCGTACGGGTATAGGGATGACGCGCGGCTGCTTCGGTATCGGGCAGCACCTCCACCACACGTCCGAGATACATGACCAGAACTTCGTCACAAAAATACTTCACCAGGGACAAATCGTGCGAGATGAAAATATAGGTCAGGTTCAACTCGTCCTGGAGTTTTTCCAGCAAGCTGATGATTTGCGCCTGGACCGATACGTCCAGGGATGCGGTCGGTTCATCCAGCACCAGCAGCGCAGGGTTGAGGGCGAGCGCGCGGGCTATTCCGACCCGTTGCTTCTGTCCACCGGACAGTTGATGCGGATAGGAGTTGGCGAGGTGCCCGCTCAATCCAACCATGTCCAGCAGTTCAGCAGTCTTTGCGTCCTTTTCCTTTGCGGTATAGCGATGCCCCTGGATATCGAACGGTTCGGTGACCGCGTCACGGATCGTATAGCGCGGATCAATGGCCGAATAGGGATCCTGGAAAACCATCTGCATGCGCGCGCGCAGGGCGCGCATCGGCTTTGGCTTCTGCGCCAAAAGATCCAAGTCTTCAAACTGCACACTGCCGCCTGTCGGTTCAATCAGCCGCAGGATCAGCCGGGCGAGGGTGGACTTCCCGCATCCGGATTCGCCAACCACGCCGACAACCCGTCCGACGCTGACAGAAAACGACACGTCATTGACCGCGTGCATGGATCGGACAGGCCGGAAAGGCCCGCCACCGGAGACGAATTTTTTGGAGAGGTGCCCGACTTCCAGCAGTGTGGTCATTGTGCTGTTCCCAAGGCGAAGTGACAGGCGGCGGCACGACTGCCGGCTGTGTCGAAAGCCGGTACGGTTTCCTTGCAGATATCTTCAGCCAGTCCGCAACGCGGATGAAACCGGCAACCGGCAGGATACTGCGCGACACCGGGCACCGTGCCTTCGATGCCCTTCAGGCGCACTGTCTTCGACAGCCCATGCGGGATGCAGCCGATCAGGGCTTTTGTATAGGGATGGCGGGGGCTTTTGAAGATGTCCTGAACACGGCCACGCTCGATCGCCGTACCGGCATACATGACCATTACCTTGTCGCAGGTCTGGGCTACCACGCTCATGTCATGGGTGATCAGCACGAGGCTCAGATTGCGCTGTTTGACCAGATCGCCGAGCAATCTGATGATCTGGGCCTGAACGGTTACATCCAGGGCCGTTGTCGGCTCATCGGCGATCAATAGGTCCGGGTCGGCGGCCAGCGCCATTGCAATGACGATACGCTGCTTCATGCCGCCCGACATCTGGTGCGGATAAAGATGGTAGATGGATGCCGGCTCGGGAATACGCAGATCGCCGAGCAATTCGATGGTGCGCGCCTTTGCCTGCGACTTGTCGTGGTCCAGGTGGAGCCGGGAGACATCGTCGACCTGCGGGCCGATTTTCTTCAGCGGGTCGAGCGAAGTCATCGGATTCTGGGTAATCAGGCCGATACGCCCGCCGCGCAGCTTGCGATACTCGTTTTCGGAAATACCCGTCAGCTCGATCCCGTCGAACTCGATTTTACCATGGTCAACCTGACCACCGATCAACGGCAGCAGGCCCATGACACTCATGGCGGTCAGCGATTTGCCTGAGCCGGACTCACCCACAATGCCGATGATCTCGCCACGCTCCAGGTCGAACGATACTCCAGACAGGGGAGAGATGGTTGAGATTGAGACGCCGAGGTCCTCAACACGAAGCATGCTCATGAGCGCACCCGATCGCGAATATCGAGCGCGCGAACCAGTTCGTCGCCGAACAGGTTTACCGCGATTACTGTGATGGCCACGGCGACTCCGGGATAGATGATGACCCAGGGAGCGATGAACAATTGCGCCGTACCGCTGCTCATCATGGCGCCCCAACTCGGCGTTGGCGGTTGTGCACCCAGACCAAAGAAGCCCAGCGTTGCTTCAAGCACGATGCCGTCGCCGACAGCCAGCATGCCCACAACGATGACCGGGGCCAGTGCGTTGGGCAGCAGGTGCCGCAACACGACATGGACCGGGGTGGCGCCCAGATTGATTGTGGCTTCCACAAAGGTTTCGTTTTTGAGGCGGACAATCTGTGCCCGGGTCAGCCGTGTGAATTGTGCAAGATAGGCGATTGCGATGGCAAAAGTCGTGCTGGTCAGGCCGGGGCCAATGATTGCCACGAAAATCAGGGCGATCAGGATATCGGGAAACGACCACGTCAGATCAACGACAGTCATGACGATACGCTCGAACATGCCACCGAAATACCCGGCAGCAGCGCCAAGCAACATGCCGACACTGACCGAGATCCCAATGGCCGTTGCGCTGACCGACAGGGAGGTGCGTGCGCCATATACAACGCGGGAAAACACGTCACGGCCGAATTCGTCGGTGCCCATGATGTGCGGCCAGCCGGGTGCTGCATTGGCATTGGCAAGGTTTTGCGTCGCCACATCAAAGGGCGTGATCCATGGTGCGAGGAAGGCGACCAGTAACAGCAGGATCAGAAAGCCGCCGGCCAACATGCCGATAGCCGATGAGAATGCCCGCAACGCCGCAACACCGGAAAGTCTGTTCCAAATTGCAGATGTCATTTTGTGGCCTCGCGGATACGTGGGTCCATGGCGGCTTGTGCGATGTCCCCGATAAGGGTTCCAATCATGACCGCCAGCGCCAACATCAAGAGACTGCCCTGAACAACCGGATAATCTCGCTGCCCAAGTGCCCGTATTAGGAGGCTGCCCAGGCCCGGGCGGCCAAACACAAACTCAACCGTGACCGCGCCCCCCAGGATCCAGCCAATGCGCAAGGCAAGAATGGTCACCACCGGCAGAAGTGCGTGGGGGATGAGGTGTTTGAACAAGATCGCGGTTCGCGACAGGCCCTTGGCATGCAGAAGGGTTATGAAGTCCTGCTTGCCGACATCGAGCAGGGCGACGCGTGTAACGCGGGCGACAAGTGCAATGCCGCCAAAGCCGATGGTCAGCACCGGCAGAACAAGGGCTGTCCAGTCGCGCGCACCCGATACGGGAAACCAGCCGAGGTTAACGGCAAACAACAAGATCATCAGCAGCGCAAGCCAGAAACCGGGTACGGTGGAGCCCAGAAGGATAAAACCCTTGACCAGTTGCTCGCCCCAGGTGTTGCGCGATGCCCAGGCAACAGTGCCGAGAATGATCCCGACGATGGAGGAGAACAGAAATGCCAGTCCGCCCAGTTGCAGACTGTAGGGCAGGTTTTGCGCAATCAGATCGGCGACCGGGCGGCGCAGCACAATGGCCTGGCCAAAATCACCGGTCATGATCTGGCCGATCCAAAGAAAATACTGGGTGATCAGCGGCTGGTCCAAACCATACTTGGCGGTCAGCGCTATCCGGTCCTCCGGCGATGACCCGACACGAATGAGATTATCGATCGGGTCACCGGGTAGCAGGTGGACGATCAGGAAAATGACGACCGATATTGCAAGAGAGACCGGAATGATCATCAACAACCGCTGTATGGAGTATTTCAAGATCATGTCCGGCTCACTTTGTTATGTGTTTGGTCGCAAGCTGCCTTTGTCCTTATTTCACAACATCGATATCAACGAAGGTCTGTGACCGGAAACGTGGTCCGCGCACCTTTTCCGGCACTGTCACCGTGTCTTTGTTGAAGGCGATGTTTTGTGCAGGCTGATAAAGGGGTGCAAACAAGTGCTGGGACAAGATGTACTCATGATAGGTCTTGAAATTGGCAACCCGTTCAGCCGACGTGGTTGATTTGGTCATTGCCGTGTCCTTGAGCATTTCAGACTTCTCATCTGTCCACATGGACACATTGGGATAGCCGACACGGGTACCGGAAAAGAACCATTCAAGAATGTCCGCATTGTTCCAGTCATAATTGCGCACGGCCAATTGATGAGCGTTCTTCTTGTACTCGTCGCGAATTGTGCTGGAGTCAAACACGGTGATTACCGCATCCATGCCAACATCCTTCAGCTGGGCCTGTACCACCTGTGTCAACCGCTTCAGATCGGAATCATTCTTGGTGAACAACGTGACCTGCAGTGGTTTGCCATCTTTCATGCGCACGCCGCCATCACCCATCGCCCATCCGGCCTCGTCAAGCAGTGTATTTGCCTTGGCGGAATCGAAGCTGACAAGCAGCTCCTTTTTCACGTCGCCAGCCGGCAAGGTGTCGATCAGGAAGTGGTTGGCTTCTGAGCCCACGCCCTTGTAGACACTTTCCAGAATGGACTTCTGGTTGATCGCCAGTGCCGTGGCCTGACGCACCTTGATATCGTCAAACGGCGCTGCAGTGGTGTTGATCGGCATGTAACTGATGCCGGTGCCTGCCATGGTGATGACACCGACATTTTTTTCCGCTTCCAAAATCGACAGGAAGTCGGTTGGCACGCCCAGCAGCAGGTCGATGCCGCCGGTTTTCAACTCCAGAAAGGCAGTGGACTGATCGGGAATTTCCCGGAAGGTGACCGATTCCAGATGTGCTGCGCCCTGATTGACCGACAGGCCCGATGCCCATGCATAGTCATCGTTGCGGGTAACGACTGTTTCGAGACCAATTTCAAAACTGCTGAGTTTGAACGGCCCGGTGCCGATGGCAGTCGATACACCGTAGTCCTTGCCGAGGCTGTCGTAGGACTTCTGGCCCGGGACACCCATGAAAGTACTTGCAAGGTTGTAGAGCAGGTTTGGCTCCGGCCGCTCCATGACGAATTTTACGGTCAGCGGATCGACGATCTCGACGCTCTTGATGGCGGCGACCAGGTAGGCATTCTCAGTATCCTTGAAATCGGGAATCCATGAAGCGATGGTGTCTGCGTTAAACACTTCGCCATCGTGGAATTTTACGCCATCGCGCAATTTGAACGTCCAGGACATGCCGTCCGGGCTCTCTGTCCATGAGGTTGCAAGATGGGGATGGAACGACTGGTCGGCATCCTGCTCGACAAGACGATCGTAAATCAGGGACGTTGCGGTGTTCAGCTTGCTCGAGCGGATCGGGTCATAGGATGTTGCGCCAAGTTCGCCGGACGGAAGAGCCACCGTGGCCTTGCCGGCCATGGCAACGGAAGAAAACCCCATGGCGAAGATGCCCGCCGATAACAGTGCTGATGAGGATAGAAGACGTAGGTTCTTAAGATGTCGCATTGCAGTACTCCCTTATATTTATGTTATTTGGATATGCTGAGCGTCTAGGTATTGCCTCCTGAAGCCGGGCCCGTCGGGTCACCGACATAGCCTGTGTATCGGCTGTAGAGCCTGGAGACTTCATTCATGCGTTGTTCGACTTTGGGGCCAAGTTCCAGGAACACGCCGTTGACCAGCAGGTTTGCAAGACTTGCCATTTGGGCAGTCGACTCCCAAAACAGGTTGAATTCCGTCGATACGACAAACATCTCATCAACGAGATCGTGACCCCAGTCGCAAAATCCATCGGTGACCAATGTTGTCGAAATGCCGAGCGATTTTGCATCCTGGGCCAAAAGGCGGGCCATCCGTGAATATCGCCGCGCTTCAAAAATAACCAGGCATGAGCCGGAATTCTCTGGCGTCAATACATCGGAAAAATTGCCACTTGCCAGATCCACCAGATGCACGCGTTCGCGCAGGTACTGCAACTGGTTGACGAATATCTGGGCCATGCCGCGTTCTGTCTGGAAACCGGTTGCGAATACGGATGGGGCGGATGCAAGCCGCTCGACCACGCGTGCCCATTCCGGCGTATGCGCCAGTTCATAGACCTGGACCAGCGCGGCCATCTCCAGTTCAAGTCCGCGAGCCAACTGATCCTCACCGGCTTTGGCGCGTTGCTGAAATTCCTGCAGGCGATCACTGATCAGCCATGGCTTGTCGCCAATATCCTGCTTGAGGTGATCCTTGAGGTCTTTGAAGCTCTTGTAGTCGATGGATCGGCAGAACCGTCCGACCGTGGGCTCGCTCACGCTGACCTTGGCTGCAATGCTGGCGGCCGTCTCGAAGGCGACCGTGTTGAGATGGGCGAGCATATAGCTGGCAATGGCGCGGTCGGCCTTTGATCCGTCCGCAATGCACTTTGCCAATCGTTGACGGACGGAATTTTCCACCGGCAGCACTCCCAAGCTTGGCTTTCGATTACGTAATAAAACTTACATTATGTCAATTTATTTATTTTTTATTTCATTTTAAGTCGATACGTGATTGATTGGCTGTACATGCATTGTGACTGGTCTGTTCAATGCCCATGGAAAGCACCGAACCATGATTTATGACTATCTGATCATCGGTGCCGGCATATCGGGCGCTGCAGCGGCCTGCGAGTTGCGCGATCACGGAACCATCGCCCTTATCGAGGCGGAAAGCACACCGGGGTATCACAGCACGGGAAGATCAGCCGCGCTTTACACACGCAATTTCGGCGGTGAGATCGTTCGGCTGATCAACCGGGCAAGCCATGGGTTTTTCCAGAACCCGCCGGCCGGATTTTGTGACACGCCGTTGCTGAGCCCGCGCGGACTGATAACCGTTGCGGTACCGGGTGAAGAGGAAACGCTTGCCCCCATCATGAATCAGTCAACTCCCGATACGGCAATAGACATGCTGACGGGCCCCCAGGCATGCGACATGGCGCCGTTGTTGCGGCCCGAGTTTGTCGGGGCTGCCGCCTTTGAAGCAGGCGTGGCCGATATCGAAGTTGCCTCCCTGCACCAGGCCTATCTGAGAAGTTTCAAAAAGAGCGGCGGTAATATTGTTTGTTCGATGCGGGTTGACCGCATCAGCCGCAAAAATGACAGGTGGCACATCTGCGCGGGTGGCCGGACGATCGTTGGCAGGATACTTGTCAACGCTGCAGGCGCCTGGGCTGATCAGGTTGCCGTTCTGGCTGGCGCCGACCCGGTCGGGCTTGTCGCCAAGCGCCGGACTGCCATCATCGTCGACCCGCCCGTGCAAATTGATCCATCGCGTCTGCCGGCCATGGAATTTGCCGACAGCGACAGTTACATCAAACCTGAAGCGGGGAGACTGATGGCGTCACCGGGCGATGAAACACCGATTGAAGCACAGGATGTTCAGCCTGAAGACTGGGATATAGCTGTCCTTGCTGACTGGCTTCAAAGGCGCACATTTATAGAAGTGCGCCGGATAGAGCACAGTTGGGCCGGTTTGCGCACATTTGCTGCAGACGATGCACCGGTTGTCGGATTTGACCCCAATATCAAAGACTTTTTCTGGCTGGCCGGTCAGGGCGGTTACGGGATCATGATGGCTCCTGCGCTCGGCCGGGCAGCGTGCAGCCTCATACTGAAGGATGATTTGCCTGATGACCTGGTTTCGCTGGGCGTGCTCAAGGACGATCTTTCGCCAGGCCGCTTTACCGCGACCATGTCCGCCTGATCTCATTTCGCTTCACGCTGCCAGGTCCTTCACCAGATATCCGACACCATAGGCAAGGCCGGATGCAGTCAATCCGATTGCCAGTGTCTCCAGGCCGGATTGCCACCATGTTGCCAGTGACCACTTGCTCTTGATGGTGCCGATCACGAAGAACGCCAGCAACGTCATGGCAAGCGCGATCACAAAGGCATCAGCAAGCCCGAGCAGAAATGGCGCCAGCGGTATTGCCCCAAACAGCACGAACGACGCCATGGTGGCGAGCCCTGATTTGAATGGCGAGCGGAGATTGGTGGACAGGCCGTACTCATCAACAAGCATGGTGTTGATCCAGGTTTCTTCACTGGATGTCACCGCCTTGACGGCATCGTCCAGTGCGGCGCCTTCAAGGCCCTTGCCCTGCAGGATCTGCCTGATCTCTTCACGTTCGCCTTCCGGTTCCTGCCTGATGTGGCGTTTTTCGATTTCGCGGTAGCGAGCAAGTTCGTCAACCTCGGTCTTGGTGCCGGTGTAGTTGCTTGCCGCCATCGAGAAGCCGTCTGCCAGCAAATTGGCAAGGCCGAGAACCAGGATGATGTTGGATGACAGGCCGGCACCCAGGACACCGGCAACAATGGCAAAAGTGGTAATGGC
>CALHUA010000052.1 GCA_938039915.1 uncultured Anderseniella sp. | reverse complement strand
CGGCAAACTAGCGAGACCGGGGGCATTTGTCATCCGGAAATGGTTCACGGCATCACGATTCAGCAAATGGACGATTTTGCGCCGGCAGGCTGGTTCGCTGAATCACGTCACGTGAAGCCGAAATGCCGAATTTTGACCCATCAACCACCATAATTGATGCTGATTTCCGCCCCTGGTGTTTGCTAGTTCGAAACCACGCAGGAGTTTACATCATTGCAGGCAGACCGGATACAAGGTCCGCCTGCCTCAGGTGCAGAACAGCGACGGCATTGGAAGTTGAAAACCGAAACCCTTGTTCGTTCCTGAGAGGAACTGCCGCATGACCACGCTCACTGTCCTTACCATATTGCGGCTCATTCACCTGACGGGATTGATCATGGGTCTGGGCGGTGCGGTGCTGGCTGATTACACCATCTTCTCGCAGGGGGTCATTCGCCCGGTAAGCGACTATACAATTATTCAGACCAGACTTCTGTCACATATCGTTTCAATCGGTCTCTGTATCTTGTGGGTCAGCGGGGTTGCGCTGATCATGGTCAAGCTCCAGCTTCAACCGGACTTCATGCAAAACCCCAAAGTCTGGGCCAAGATCGTCGTTGTCGTGATGCTCACGATCAACGGTATCCTGGTGCACAGGTACATCCTGCCACTGGTGGTCCGTGCAAAGGGATGCCGGCTGTTTGACGGGGTGACGCAGCGCCAGATTGCGGGTCTGACATTCCTGGGCAGCGTCTCGCTGGTATCATGGTCGCTGCCATTCGTTTTGGGGAAGGCGGCCGGTCTGAATTTCGTCACGCCGATGTCGTCGATCCTTGCTGCTTACCTGGCCTGTGTTCTGATCGCGTGGCTCGTCCTGTTTTCCTTCATGAGCTGTATTCGCAGCATCCAGCAGCTGGCTGCAAAACAGTCTGCTGAACTGGACATGACATCAAAGAGCTGGGATGAGCAGATTGCAGCCTTGAGGGAAGGTGCAGTGATCGACACAAGACGTGAGCCCGGCATGGTCAGGGACTTGATGCACCTCCGGCATTGAAGGGCTTTGCGTACAGCACGCAATCAGGAAGCGGGACGTGCACGATCATCCAGTAAAGTGCGGTGGGCGGTTCGTTTGATCGTCTCAATATACTGAGCCTGGGATTGCCCGCACTCCTGTGTAAGCTGTTCCCAGTTTCGCACGGACAGCAGTGTCCACAAGATGTCCGTGGCCTGTTTGACCGGCAGGTCGCGCGCCAGGCTCCCATCATTGTTGGCTGCATTGATTGCGGCGACGCAGCCATGGCGGACAGCCTGCATGCGATCGTTCCAGGCGAGGTCTGCCGCCTGGTCGGTATCTTTCATGGCGAGCAGGGCCCTTGCGATGCCGTAAATCTCGGGAATGTAGTTTCCCCAGGCATCAATGAAGGCATCGAGACGGTCCACACCGCCTGCAGTTTCCCGGCTCAATGCGAGGCGCTCATCTATCCCCTTGATGTCATCAAGATACCGGGTGGTGGCAATGAGCAGTTCAGATCGCGTCGGGAAATGAAGATACACTGCCTGCCGACTGATGCCTGCCTGTTTGGCGATATCGCTCATGCGGACGCCGTGGCCCTGATCAACTTCCAGCAGCTTCCACGTTGCATTCAGAATGCGGGATCGGGTTTCGAGATTATCACTTGACATGGTGTAAAGTACGATCTACTTGACATCATGTCAATTGACACGGTGTCAAGTGAAAGGAGAGCTGATATGACCTATGACCCGATACTGATTGTCTGCACGGTTGCCGTTATTGCCTGCGGTCTCATAGCAGGCGTGTTCCTGACATTTTCGGATTTTGTGATGAAGTCGCTTTCTGCTGCGGGGCACACCAGTGGCATCGAGGTCATGCAATTGATCAACCGCAAGGTTTACGGGTCGTTGTTCATGGTTCTTCTGATTGGCATGCTGGTGATCTCGGTGGTCGTCGCAACATATGCAGCCCTGTACATGGCAGGCTCCTCAGCGGCCTGGATTTTAGCCGGATGTGCGCTCTATGTGATCGGGGTGTTCATCGTAACCGTGGCGTTCAACGTGCCGATGAACCAGCGGCTTGATGCCATGAACAGTGAAAGTGCGGAGGCAGTATCCTACTGGTCTGTCTATGCGTCTTCCTGGACCTTGTGGAACCATGTCAGGACCATTGCGTCTGCCGGTGCGGCAGCTTGTTTTCTGATCGGATGCCTAGAGCAGCTTTGAAGGCGATCAGCTTTATGGTTTTTGATTGCTTCAATCAAAAATCATGCTGATCTTGTGCTCAGCGGCGGCTGAATAGAAAATGCCGGAGTGGCATTGGCCACTCCGGCATCAGTGTTTTGCGAGCTGTCGATTTAGTGCTTGAACCGCTTGATCTCGCCGGACTTCAGGCGGGACATGTACGAGTTCATTTCCTTCTTCACAACCGGCATCAGGAAGTAGAGCGCCGTGATATTGACCACTGCCATGGCAAAGATTGCCGCGTCAGAGAAGTCGATCACAGGGCCCAGGCTGGCTGAAGCGCCGATCACCACGAAGACGCAGAAGATGATCTTGAACACCAGCTCCGTGGTCTTGCCTTCGCCGAACAGGTAGGTCCAGGCTTTCAAACCGTAATATGACCAGGAGATCATGGTTGAGAAGGCAAACAGGACCACTGCGATAGCGAGCACGTACGGGAACCAGCTGAAGCCGGTCGCGAAGGCTGCTGAGGTCAGCGATACGCCTGAAACATCACCGACCGTAGAGATGGCATTGCCATCAGCATTAAGGACAAAGTTACCGGTTGCAGGATCGACGATCAGCAGTCCGGAAATGGTGATGACCAGAGCGGTCATGGTGCAGATCACGACGGTGTCGATGAACGGTTCCAGCAGGGACACCAGTCCCTCGGTGATCGGCTCTTTGGTGCGAACCGCCGAGTGGGCGATTGCTGCAGAACCAACGCCTGCCTCATTCGAGAAGGCGGCGCGCTTGAAGACCTGGATAAGGGCACCCACAAAGCCACCTGCAACACCCAGGCCGGTGAAGGCACCTTCAAAGATCTGGCCGAAAGCCCAGCCGATCTTGTCGAAGTTGAGCAACAGGATAACGAGAGCGGTACCGACATAAAGGACGCCCATGAAGGGAACGACTTTTTCCGTCACGCTGGCGATGGATTTGATGCCACCGACAATCACCGCGTAGACAACCAGGGCAAACACAATGCCGGTAATCCAGCCTGGATAGGCACCAGTGATGCTTGAAATCTGGGCGTGTGCCTGATTGGCCTGGAACATGTTGCCGCCGCCAAGGGCACCGAGAATACAGAATATAGAAAACACCACGGCCAGAATCTTACCGCCAGGCACGCCGCGTTCCGCAAAACCCTTTGACATATAATACATCGGGCCACCGGAAACGGTGCCGTCTTCATACTCGTTGCGGTATTTGACGCCGAGTGTACATTCGGTGAATTTCGATGCCATGCCGAGAAGGCCTGCCATGATCATCCAGAATGTCGCACCGGGCCCGCCGATGCCGACGGCGACGGCCACACCGGCAATATTGCCGAGACCGACGGTGCCGGACAGGGCGGTTGTCAGAGCCTGGAAGTGGCTCACCTCACCGGCATCATTGGGGTCGGCATAGTCACCTTTCACAAGCTGGATGGAATGCTTGAAGCCCCTGATCTGGATGAACCCGAAGTAGACCGTGAACAGCGACGCGGCTATCACCAGCCACATCACGATCCATGGAAAACTGGTGCCGGGAAAGGGTGAGAAGATGAAACTCACGAACGGACCTGTAACGGCGGCGAAAGTTTCATTTACAGCCTGGTCGATCGTTCTGGCTTCCTGTGCAAAAACAGAAGTTGACCCAGCTGCGCTCAGCGCAAGGGTCGTCAATGCTAGTTTTTTCATGAGAGGTTTCCTTATCCGACGACCGTAACCGGTACGGTTGCTGTCATGACGAGATTCGCGGTTGAAGAGCCGAACAGGCGGCTTGCAAACCCGCCTTCGGATGTTCGGGCCACGACAATCTGATCTGCGCCTTCTTCGACAGCCACTGAATTCAGCAGGTCGGCGACATCTCCGTGCTTCACCACGCCGCGTGCGGAAAACCCGTCGGCCTTCAAGGCATCGACAGCCGGTGTAACAACACGGCTGCTGGCAGCGGCTGTTTCTTCTTCACGCCGCTTGTGGCGTTGTTCGTTTTCCTCCGGTGTTTGAAAGCTGTATGGTGACCATTCGATCACGTAGACAGCGATCAGTTCGCATGTCCCTATTTGCTTGGCTTGTTTCTTGGCATAAGCAACGGCACGTTCCCCTGAACCGCTACCGTCAAGGCCAATCACTATTTTGGCAGACATTTCACCCTCCTGTTTGGTCTGTACGCGTCCAGTAAGGCACGTTTTGTCGCAGGCTGAAAGTTCTAATCTCACCTGTTGTGAGTAATGGACATCGACGTGGCAGTTGCCGATACCTCAGTACTCAATTATACCTAGTACGGATTAAATTCATAAAATCACAGCTAATTTGCAGATGAATGTTTAAAGCCTGTGTTGGTATAGCTGCCTGCACAACAACAGGGATGCGGTACTATGTTCAACAACGACAACAACAGAAAAGAATACGAAGTGCAGTTGCTGCTCAGTGACGGCCGCTGTGTGGACGGCACGCTGATGCTGCCCATGAGCAGCGACATCAAGCGTGTTCTGGGCGGTGACAGCCTGATACTGGAATTCATGCACAAGGACGGGCGTGAATCGATGATTGCCAAGTCCGCGATCGTTGAAATCATTCTCGCAGATACTGCTGCATCTGAAGCGGCTGCCTAGAGCAACATGGGTTCGAATGAACCCGTAAAGCTGCACTATCACTGTGAAAGCGATGAGCTCTGCAATCATTGCAGATGGCTTCCGACGTTAGCCGTGTTCAGGTTTATTTTCGCATATCAATTGCAATTTGCATCCGGATCACTCATATACGGGCCTGTATAGACCGAGCTTGTCTGATGATGCCTGATATCCGGTACGCCGTTTAACCTCGTTATTCCTGACAATGTGAGCAATGTACTGACCCAGCCATCACAAGGTGTGAATGAGCGGGTTTCTCCTTTGAAGGGACAACGACCATGCCAGTAGGCACAGTAAAATTTTTCAACACAACCAAAGGCTTCGGCTTCATTGAACCAGAAGACGGTTCCAAGGATGCTTTTGTTCATATCTCCGCCGTTGAGCGCGCAGGCATGGGCACCTTGAGCGAAGGCCAGAAGGTAAAGTTTGAGCTGGTGACCGACCAGCGCAGCGGCAAGATGTCTGCTGACAACCTGGAAGACGCTTCTTAATCCAGCGCACTTACAGGTTTAAATTTGAGACCCTGCAGGCTTCGCGGCCTGCAGGGTTTTTATTTGCGTGAGTTTTCTTCCGCGTTCACGGCATCCACATAGGTGCCGATGGCGCGAGCCGTGGTCGTCAGTGTCTGACGGTAGAACAGCATTGCCATCACGGCGCATGTTGCAATGATGCACGGCACCGGCCCGAGCAGCAGAAACAAGGCGGCAACGGCGTAATAATAGCCGCGGATACCATTATTGAAACTGCGCACGGCTTCTGTGAGCACGGTCGCGGTTGCTTCAATCTGAATGGTGAATTGCGGTGTTTCTTCCGCCTGGTCGGGCAGTCCGCCACTCAGCGCAACAGTGTAGATGAGTTTGCGCAGCGAATAGGTGAAGGCAAAGAAACTGATGCCCAGGATCAGCACCACGACGGACAGGTTTGCCGCCAGCAGCTCGATGCTCATCGGTGCCACAAAATGCAGTTGTGACAACACCGCGTGAACTGATGAGACATTGGCGAAGGTGCCGAGCAAGGCCGCCAGGACGATCAGCGAAGCTGAGCCGAAAAAGGCGACCGAACTGATGATCTGGTTGAGCAGTATGGCGTCAAACGGGCGCTGGGCGCGCTGTGTCGACAACCGCATCCAGCGCAGGCGCACGATACCCAGTTGCGCATTCAGCGTGCCGCGCCCGAACAATGACAGAATGGGCGAATACAGCCACCACGCTGCAAACAGCAGGGCAAAGGCGACAAGGTGAAGGTTTGTGATATCCGGCGGCAGGGACATGGTGTGTGTGCTACAGGTGAACCGTGCGCAGGGGAAGAGGTTTTGAAGATTGATTGGGATTGTCCACATGAGTGATCGTGAAAAGTATGTTGCGTCCAACAAGCAAGCCTGGAGCGAGGCGGCGCCGCGCCATGCCGCTCACAATCAGGCGCAACTGCGCGAGCGCTTTGCGCAAGGCGGGTATAATTGTCTGGCAGACGAAGTCATCAACATGCTGGAGCGTGTGGGTGTCGCCGGCAAATCGGCTGTGCAGGTTGCGTGCAACAACGGCAAGGACCTGCTGTCGCTGAAGACCATGGGGGCCGGGCGGTGCGTCGGGATTGACCAGGCAGAGGCCTTCCTGGAACAGGCGCGAGACCTGGCTGAAGTCGCCGGGCATGATGGTGACGTGAGTTTCATGGCGGCGGATGTCTATGCGCTGCCGAACGACCTGACAGGGCAGTTTGATATTGCAATGACCACCATTGGCGTTCTTGGATGGATGCCGGACCTGGACGG
>CALHUA010000051.1 GCA_938039915.1 uncultured Anderseniella sp. | reverse complement strand
ACCACCACCAACACTATCGATGGCCGCCGGATTTCCGCCTACAAGGGTCTCGTGGCCGGCGAAGCCATACTGGGTGCAAACCTGTTCCGCGATCTGTTCGCCTCGATCCGCGACATCGTCGGCGGGCGTTCAGGCGCTTACGAGAAGGTCCTCAACGATGCCCGTGAAACCGCAATTGCGGAAATGACCGACAAGGCATCCGCACTGGGCGCAAATGCGGTCATCGGCGTTGATATCGACTATGAAACCGTTGGCCAGAACGGTTCCATGCTGATGGTCACCGCCGCCGGCACTGCGGTGGTGGTAGAGTAATACCAAAGGAAGTAGTTACTCATCCTTTGGTATAACTACGCCTTGGCCAGCACGCCCAGCTGGCTCGCAATCACCGCAAATTTCGCCAGCGAGAAGTCGGCTTCTCTGGAGATTCGAACCAGCTCGTCCCCGGTATGGGTAACCAGTTCCTGCCTTGCTGGTGACAGCGTGGCCTTGACACCGTCAGCGGCAATGCTGCGCACGGACCGCTGTACCGTCTGCCGGATGCCGGCAATCGCCTGCCGGTCATAATCGCTTTCGCTGGGCAGGTTCTGTGCGCTGGCCAGAATGTGGTCGATGCCAAGGGTTCCGCTCAGGCCGAAATAGGTTTCGGCGATTTCCCTGACCGGCCGGTTTGCCGGGCGTGCAATCTGCACAACGTCCAGACCGCGCACCAGGTATCTCAGGCCGGCAATTTTCAATGCGGTTTTCGCATCCAGACCAAGGGCTGAAATTTCCTCGACATCGCTTGCAAGTTGCGTTTTCTGGCTTCCCGGCAGAACGTCAGACAAAGTGCCGGCGAGCGATGCGATACCTTCCTTGTAAATCGGGACCAGTTGCGACAGATCCGATTTGGGATTCTCGTTGGCCGCAAACCATGCAACCGCATCCGCGAGACCATCCCGCAGGCGCGCATACAAGTCCATCTGCTGGTCGCTTGTTATCCGGTTGTCCAGCCTGTCGACCGCTTCGTTCATGTCCACAAAGCCGAAGCTGTCGCGGCTCAATACGTAAAACCGTGCAAGGTCTCCGGCCTGTATGCCTGTGTCATTCGACAGGTCGAACAGGAACAGCGGACCGCAGCGGTTTACGATAGAGTTGGCAATCAAGGTGCTGATGATCTCGGGGCGCAATCTGTGACCGGAGATTTCAGACTTGTAGGTCTTCGACATCCGGTTCGGGAAATACCGCATCAGCTCCTTTTCCAGATACGGGTCGGACGCAAATTTCTGTGCCATCAGATCATTGAAAACGACAATCTTCGCATAAGACACCAGTACCGCCATTTCGGGCCTGGACAGGCTGCCGCCCGATTTCAGGCGATCATCGAGTTCCTCGCCGAATGGCAGAAACTCGATGGCGCGATCCAGACCGCCGCGGTTTTCAAGTTCCCTGAACAGCCTGGACAACCCGGCCCGGTCCCGCGACAAGGTGCCTTCCATCAGCGAAACACACAGTGTCTGCAGATAGTTGTTCCTCAACACCAGGTCTGCGACGTCATCGGTCATGGCGGCCAGCAACTTGTTGCGGGCGGCCCGCTTCAGTTTGTCGGCGGCTTCTGCCTCGCCAAGCGCGATCTTGAGGTTGACCTCGACGTCCGAAGAATTCACGCCCGCGGAATTGTCGATGGCATCGGTATTGATGCGTCCGCCATTGAGAGCAAACTCAACCCGTGCAAGCTGGGTCATGCCGAGATTGGCACCCTCGCCCACTGCCTTGACTTTCAGTTCACGGGCCGCGACGCGGATCGCGTCATTGGCCTTGTCACCGGCGTCTGCGTCACTTTCCGTGGCGCCGCGAACATAGGTGCCGATACCACCAAACCACAAAAGATCGGCGTCACATGTGATGATCGCCCGCATCAGTTCATTGGGTGTCACCTTGGAACTGCTCAATCCGGTCACTGCCATGATTTCAGGCGACAGGCTGATCTGCTTTTCGGACCGGGAGAAAATACCGCCGCCCTTGCTGATCAGCTTGCGCTCGTAATCCTGCCAGCTCGATCGCGGCAGTTCGAACAATCGCTTACGTTCGGCAAAGCTCGTTGCAACATCCGGATCCGGGTCAATGAAGATGTCCCGGTGATCAAACGCTGCCAGCAGTTTGGTCTGCTCCGACAGCAACATGCCATTGCCGAACACATCACCCGACATGTCACCGACACCGACGGCCGTGAACGGCGTGGTCTGGATGTCACGGTCCAGTTCCCTGAAATGGCGTTTGACAGCCTCCCAGCCACCGCGTGCGGTGATGCCCATTTTCTTGTGGTCATAGCCTGCCGACCCGCCGGAGGCAAAGGCATCATCAAGCCAGAACCCGGCATCCGAGGAAATCGCGTTGGCGACATCTGAAAATGCCGCTGTTCCCTTGTCGGCAGCGACCACCAGATAAGGATCGTCACCGTCCTGGCGCACCATGTTCGGCGGTGGGATGATCTTGCCGCCCTTTGTATTGTCGGTCAGGGACAACAGGCTTGAGATAAACGACTGATAGGCCAGCGTTCCTGCCTGGTAGACTTCATCCCGGCTGCCGCCTGCCGGCAACTGCCTGGGAATAAATCCGCCCTTGGCGCCGACCGGCACGATAACCGCATTCTTGACGTTCTGGGCTTTTGCCAGGCCCAGCACCTCGGTGCGGAAGTCTTCCGCCCTGTCGGACCAGCGCAATCCGCCACGCGCAATCATGCCACCGCGCAGGTGTACGCCCTCGACAAGTGTGGAATGGACGAAGATCTCTGCGAACGGGACCGGCGCCGGAATACCGGGCACGTCCTTGCTGCGTATCTTCATTGCCAGTGCAATCGG
The DNA here is from genome assembly GCA_938039915.1 of uncultured Anderseniella sp. Classification (GTDB taxonomy): domain Bacteria; phylum Pseudomonadota; class Alphaproteobacteria; order Rhizobiales; family Aestuariivirgaceae; genus Anderseniella. The sequence continues at coordinate 4,190 of CALHUA010000051.1, read as the reverse complement.
GAGGCCGTCCTGCAGGTTCTCAAGATTGAAGAAATTGGTGCGCTGCGTAGCTGTGATGACACCCACCATATGGCGGATGATGCGGTCATCATCGAGACTGGGAACGTCAGCCAGATGGTCTTCTATGGTCTTCAGCAGCTTGTCCTGCAGCTTCTCACGGTCAGCCAGTGTGACGGCCTTGGGATGGTCCGGCTGAAATCTCGCCTTGAACAGGTCCACCAGTAATCGTGTCACATCGCCATAGCGCACCAGCGTGCCGGCTATGGTTGAAAGCAGATAGGAAAACCCGGTCTGGCGCAGATAGCGGGCACAGACCCTCAACACCGTTACTTCCTGCCAGCTCAGCGATGCAGACAGCACCAGCCCGTTCAGCCGGTCACTGTCGGCCTTGCCGGTCCACACCGCCAGGAAACAGTCCTGCAATTGCTGATAGCTTTGTTCATCGACTTCAGTGCCATTGTCCCGGTTCAGCGCAACCTGGTGAATATAGACGTCATCAGGTGCCTCGCCGGAGTTCGGTTTTCCGGACGGATGAACGATATAGGTATTTTCATCAAGCGCCCTGAGCCCCATGGCTTCAAGCAGCGGCAGCCGGGCTGACAGGGGTACCGGCGATCCGAGATTGAACAGTTTCAGCCACACCGCGCCATGATTTCCGACCGGCGGAACAAACTCGGCGGCTGTACAGTTTTCCGCATCCAGGCCTTCCATGACCCCAATGTCGTATTGCGCCTCGGAGATATCAGTTGCCTCGCGATATGCTGCCGGAAACGCCCTGGCATAGCGTCTTGCCAGTGAGCGGCCTGCCGACCCGTCATTGTCTGTCATCAAGGCATCTGAAAGTTCATCACCCCAACTGCGTGTCGCCTCGACGATCTCCTTTTCGACCAGGTCCGGATCAGGCAGGTTCTTCGCCGGCACGCCCAGCGAAATGATGAATCGCACGCGAACCAGCGTTCCTTCGCCAAAGTTGGGCATGAACTCCAGTGTCTTGCCCTGGTAGTGTTTTTCCAGGATCGCGCCGGCCTTCTCCCTGAGATCGGACGAGAACCGGTCGCGCGGAAAGAACACGAATGCAATTGCATATCTCTCAAACCGGTCCAGCCGCACGAATACGCGCGTACGTGGCCGTTCGTGCAACCGCCACATGCCCATTGCCAGCGGCGCCAGCTGTTCAGACTCGATCTGGAACAGGTCATCGCGTGACATGGTTTCAAGAATGTTCAAAAGACCCTTGCCGGAGTGACCGCTCGGCGTGAAACCGCTGAGCGCCATCACCGCGTCTATGCGCCGCCGCAACAGCGGAATGCCGCTGGCGGCTTCGGTATAGGCGGTCGAGGCAAACAGACCGACCACGCGCAGTTCACCAACCACATTTCCCGCCTGGTCGAAATCATACAGCCCCACATAGTCCATGACGGCGGCCCTGTGCACGCGTGACACGAGGTCGGATTTTTCCACCACGATCGCGTAACCGGACTTGTAGCTGGCGAGGTTCCGTTTCGCCGCATTCTGGATCACCTGTCCCCGTTGCAACCGCAACACACCCAGCGCCGACTTCTCGTCGACAAGCATCTGCTTCTTGCCGCCCTTCTTCCCCAGCTTGTAATGACACATGCCGAGGAAAGTGAACTTGTTGTTCAACAGCCAGCTCAGGAAATCGATGGTTTCGCTGACGATCGCCGTCGGCAGCGGAGAGGCTTTCGTCCTCAAGCTTTCTATTCTCCCCTGGATGACATGCTGCATGGGTTGCCAGTCAACCACCGCTGCGCGAATTTCATCCAGAATGTCCTTGAGTTCGCCGACCAGTTCGTCCTGTTCCCCCTTCGAGTTCAGGGCCTCGAGATGGATGTGCAGGTAGCTCTCGCGCAGGAAATCTCCGGTCTGCTTTTTTGAATTGTCCAGGGTTTTCAGCTTGCCCTTGCTGTCGCGTTTGCTGGCAAACACCGGATGCAGCACCGTCTGCACGGTGTAACCCTTTGTCGACAGGGCGTTGATGATCGAGTCGACCAGGAAAGGCATGTCGTCATTCAGGATTTCCAGAATGCTGCGCTGGGCCAGTGTGCCGTCACTGACACCTGTATCGGTAATCCGGATCTTGACGCGGCCCGGCGCCTTGGTGTCCAGAAACTCCCTGGCTCTTCCAACCAGCAGGTCGATGTCCGCATTCGTCAGCCCGGCAATGTCTTCCTCGGCGGCTTCGCGAAACAGGTGTTTGCGTAGTGTTTTTTCCAACAAACTCCCGGCTGTTTTTTTTGTTGCGCGTTTCTGCCCGGAGCCTGTTCTGGATTTTTCTGGCACGACGTTCCACCCTTTTTGCAACTGCCCAATAATTCAGCATAGGACAGCTTTCCAATAATGGCCATGCATTGAAAACATCTATATTGTCTTCCCTTAATTTCCAGCGGAGACAACAACATGACAACTTCCGGCAAGCCCGCCACAGCCTTGACCATCGATCAGGTTGACCAACTGACAGAGCGCCAGCAGGCCTATTTCGACAAGTGCACCGAGAAACTCGGCTTCGTTCCGAATGTGCTGAAGGCGTATGCATTTTCTTCCGTCAAGCTGCAGGCATTTGCTGATCTGTACAATGATCTCATGCTGGGTGACTCAAACCTGTCCAAGCTGGAGCGTGAGATGATCGCGGTTGCCGTCTCCGGCGTGAACCAATGCTATTACTGCCTGACCGCGCATGGCGCAGCTGTCCGGCAACTGTCCGGTGAGCCGGGTTTCGGTGAGCAGATGGTGATGAATTTCCGGGCAGCCGATCTCGATGCGCGCCAGACCGCCATGCTGGAATTCACCGACAAACTCACCCGCACGCCGCATGCCATGGTGGAGGATGACCGCCAGGCGTTGCGCGACGCCGGTTTTTCCGACCGCGACATCTGGGATATTTCCGGTGTCGCCGCATTCTTCAACATGTCGAACCGGATGGCATCTGCGGTGGACATGCGGCCCAATGATGAGTATCACGCGCAGGCCCGTTGAGGCGTCCGCAGCAACAGATCAGCAACCCGCGCATTCATCCAGAGGACTTGGTGTTCGCAACCGGTCCACTCAAGACAAGTATCTCACAAGGCCTTACCTTCATGGCTTCCGATCACGCCTCGCGGCGCACGTTCGCAATCATTTCGCACCCCGATGCCGGCAAGACCACGCTGACGGAAAAGCTGCTGCTGGCCGGCGGCGCCATTCGCCTGGCCGGTGCGGTGCGCACCCGTGGCGACCAGCGCCGCGCCCGGTCCGACTGGATGAAGATCGAGCAGGATCGCGGCATTTCGGTCACCAGCTCAGTCATGACCTTCGACTATGACGGTCACACCTGCAATCTGCTCGACACGCCGGGCCATGAAGATTTTTCCGAAGATACCTACCGCACGCTCACCGCGGTTGATTCCGCCATCATGGTCATCGATGCCGCCAAGGGTATCGAGAGCCAGACCCGCAAGCTGTTCGAGGTCTGCCGGTTGCGCGACATCCCCATCATCACCTTCATCAACAAGGTGGACCGCGAAGGCCGTGACGGCTTCGAACTGCTCGATGAAATCCAGGAAATGCTGGCACTGGATGTATCGCCGATGATCTGGCCCATTGGCATGGGTTCGGATTTTTACGGCTGCTATGATATTCGTGACGGATCGTTCGCGCGCGCATCGCGGCGCGGCGGCCATGTCGATGAAACACTTGCTGTCGCCTCGCCTGAAAAGCTTGGCGAGCTTGCCGGGGTGCCGGACCACATCGTGGCGACCTCGTCTGAAGCGATTGAACTGGCGCAGGCAGGCTATGCGGAATTTGATCAGACCTCGTTCCTGGAAGGCCATCTGACACCGGTCCTGTTCGGCAGCGCGCTGAACGAGTTTTCCGTACAGCCGCTGCTCGACCTCGTTGTCGGGCATGCCCCGTCACCCAGGCCCAGTCCGGCCGAGCCGCGCGAGGTCAAACCGGATGAAGACAAGGTCACCGGGTTCATCTTCAAGGTGCAGGCCAACATGGACAAGAACCACCGCGACCGGGTGGCGTTCATGCGGGTGTGCTCCGGTCACTTTAAGCGCGGCATGAAGCTGAAACAGGTGCGTACCGGCAAGGACATCCTGGTGCACAGCCCGATCTTCTTTCTGGCGCAAGATCGCGAGATCGCCGAAGACGCCCGCGCCGGCGATGTCATCGGCATACCCAACCACGGC
>CALHUA010000050.1 GCA_938039915.1 uncultured Anderseniella sp. | reverse complement strand
TTCGAGTTCAGGACGAATATTGTGATGAACTCCCACTAGGCCCGACTGGGCCTCGGGCCGGTCAGGCCCGCCCTAGCGGAGCGCAGCCGAAGGCTGCTTGCGTGAGCGATATCACTTCAGATGAAGCACGAAGTGCTGAGTAAAGCTGTTCGACCAACCAAAATGAATCAGCTAAACAGGTCACATGGCACCTTCATCGATACGCGAAACTGACCTCTATGCGCCCGTCAAGGCGCTGCTGGAAGGCCAGGGCTATGAGGTCAAGGGCGAAGTGGGGGCTGCTGACGTGGTTGCCTGCCGCGATGGGGAAAACCCGGTCATTGTGGAACTGAAGACCGGTTTTTCGCTGACCCTGTTCCACCAGGCAATTGACCGACTTTCCCTGAGCGACACTGTTTATGTGTGCGTGCCGCGCGGTTCGGGTCGCGCTTTTCTGAAATCGCTGAAGAACAACAAGACCCTGTGCCGCAGGCTTGGACTTGGCCTCATCACGGTGCGCCTGAAGGACGGTCTTGCCGAGATTCACCTCGACCCGGCACCTTACAAGCCGCGCCAGTCGAAACGCAAAAAGGCCAGGCTGCTGAAAGAGTTTGCCACCCGTGTCGGCGATCCCAATACCGGAGGTACGACCAGGAAAACCCTCATGACAGCATATCGGCAGGACGCCCTGCGCTGTGCCGGAACCCTGCACCGCAATGGCGCCACCAAGGCAGCCCACGTGGCCGAGGCATCAGGTGTCGCAAAGGCCCGACAGATCATGTCTGCCAATCACTATGGCTGGTTTGACCGGGTCCAGACAGGCATCTACGAACTGAGCCCCAATGGCAGGCGGGCTATCGCCGAGAATGCCGAAACACTGAACCTGTTGACGGCTGACAGCTAAGGCCGTTTGGCTCGGTCAAACCGCCTCCAGCACATCTCCAATGTCATCATGTATGACCAGTTCAGCCAGCCGGTCAGCCGGGGTCGGCTCTCCATTGATGATGACCAGCGGAATGCCAAGCCGGGCCGCCAGTGCCGGAAAACTGGCAGCGGGTTCCACCACCAGCGACGAACCCACCACCAGAAAAAGATCGCTGTCCCTTGTCATCTCGCCGGCCCTGCGCATGGCGTCGGCCGGCATGGACTGGCCAAACGAAATGGTGGCGGTTTTCACAATGCCTTCACACTCCACACAGGCAGGCGCCCCGTCATGGGCTTCAAGCTGTTCCGCGATCCAGTCCAGTTCATGGCGATGCCCGCACTCCAGGCAATGAGCATAGGTGCCGTTGCCGTGCAGTTCCACGGTTCTTGACACCGGTACACCGGCACGCTGGTGAAGGCCGTCAATGTTCTGGGTGATGACACCGGCGAGCTTGCCGGCGCGGTGCCAGCGCGCTGCCGCAGCATGTCCCCTGCCCGGCTCGACCGGACCAACTTCATCGCGAATTTTCAGAAACCTCGACAGGCCTTCACGACGCGCCTCGGGCGATGACATGAAGGTCTTGAAGTCCAGCGGCCTGAACCTCGACCACACGCCACCGGGAGAGCGAAAGTCGGGAATACCACACTCTGTCGAAATACCGGCGCCGGAAAAAACCACAATGCGGTTTGCCTGGCCTACAAGCCTTGCAAGTGCGGCGCGTTTGCCGTTCAAATCATTCATCATCAAACACCAACCTTATACCAAAGGGTCACACATGAAATATCTGCACACAATGGTACGCGTCACGGATCTCGATGCATCGGTCAAATTCTTCTGCGACGTGCTCGGCTTCACCGAGACGCGGCGCTATGAAAGCGAACAGGGCAGGTTTACCCTGGTGTTTGTGGCGCCGGACGAGTCGCCGGACTGTCCCGTTGAACTGACCTATAACTGGGATCCGGAAGAGTATGATGAGGGCCGCAATTTCGGTCACCTGGCCTATGAAGTCGACAATATCTATGAGTACTGCCAGATGCTGATGAACAATGGCGTGACCATCAACCGGCCCCCGCGCGAAGGCCGCATGGCGTTTATTCGTACACCCGACAATATTTCCATCGAGTTGCTGCAGAAGGGCGACAATCTGCCGGTTCAGGAACCATGGAAGTCCATGGAGAATGTCGGCAAGTGGTAGCAAGGCTGTAACGGACTGCGCAATCTCCTGAACGACCCGCAAACAAGTCGCTCAGGAGGCTTAGCTTTCAGGCTGTCCGGCGGAGAACGGACACTGCTGCAAGACTGCCGGGTACCGGGACTTTTCAGGCTTGTTTCGGTTGGCAGCATCACCAATTTACAGAAGACGGTCAGGTCATGATCAGAATTCGAATTGATATAGTGACAGATGGAAAACCGGACAGGCCGGTGGGCCAGGTACTCGTGGGCAATGACCAGACCGGCACTGAGGATGTTTCCAACCATGATGTCACTGTATTCACCCCCGATGACAGCGGCGGCATGATCGCGCGCGACAAGGCACGGATCGAAGGTTTTGCGCGATCAAAGAGCAGCCATTTTCATCTGGCGTTTTATGCCCTGGCAGCGCTCCTGCGCATAAAGGTCTGATCGTCTTCAAGAACAGTTGAATTCCACGGAGAAAATCGACAATTGGCCGCCTGGCCACGACGGAATACGGGTGCTCTGAACGTCACTGCATAAAGGAATTTCAGGAACTCGCAAAATGACAGACCGTCCGGCGTATTATGACACTGTATCGAAATGGCTGCACTGGTCTGCTGCCGGTTTGCTGATCGGGGGTTTCCTGATCGCTGAAAACACCTCGCACCGGTTTGCCGAAGCAACCGGATACGGACTTCATGTGTCAACAGGCCTGGCGCTGCTCGCCCTGACTGCGTTTCGGGTTTGCTGGCGGCTGAGCCATGCAGCACCTGCTTATCCCTCAAGCATGAGGTCTGTTGAAAAATGGGCCGCCAACAGTATTAAAGTACTGTTCTACGTGCTGATGGTGCTAATACCGCTGTCAGGCCTGGCAGCCCATGCAGTTGAGTTTCGCGGTCAGGTCGCCCTGTTCGGTGTCCTGCCGCTTCCTGGCGTGCCGATCTGGCTGGTGCCGGGAGATGCAGAGGACATCCATGAACTGGCAAGCCATCTTTGGCTGCCGTTGCTGGCGATCCATGTCACAGCCGCCATCTGGCACCATTTCGTCAGACGCGACGACGTGATGATCCGCATGTTGCCGGACTGGCACAAACGGTCACAACTTGAAAAGGGAAAAGGCGGTGGTACGCCCTAGGGGAATCGAACCCCTCTCTCCAGCGTGAAAGGCTAGTGTCCTAACCGATAGACGAAGGGCGCGCACCACCGGGCGTCCGTATATCTAGGTTCCGGCCCGCTGGCAAGCACTCAAACGAAAAAACCGAAAAAATGTGCGTGACAGTTACCGGCCGGGTACTTCCGCGGCATCGTCAATGAAGAGTTGGCCCTCGCGCTTGCCGCCCCAGTCGTTGATGGTGAGCCGGCCTGCCAGGTGCAATGGCATCTGGCGTTCCGACAACAGCACTTCACCGAGCTCTGTGCCCATGGCCCTGAACGCGATGGCTTTCAGGCGGGTGCCGTCAGACTGAACCAGCGTACATCTGACATGGTCAGCCCCGGCGCGTGCTGCATAGACCACCTTGTGCGATGGCAGGGCGAACACCGGTGACGGGTTGCCCTGGCCAAACGGCCCTGCCCGGTCGAGATCTTCTATGAAACGAGTCGACGCACCCGAGGCGGCGATGGCGGCATCTATGGTGAGATTGTCAACACTGGCCACGGCATCGACCTCTGCAGTCAGTTGCTGTTCCAGGAACGCCCGCAGATCGCCCAGGCGGGCCTGTTCCAGCGTGATACCGGCAGCCATGGCATGACCACCACCCTTGACCGCCACACCGGCTGTTACGGCCGCCTGCACGGCTGCGCCAAGATTGACGCCGGCAATGGACCGCGCAGACCCTGAAGCAGCCGATCCGTCCCTCGGCAGGCCGATGGCGAAAGCGGGCTTGTCGAACCGGTCTTTCAGGCGCGATGCGACAAGCCCCAGCACGCCGGGATGCCAGCCCTCGCCTGCCACCACCAGAACCGGCAGTTTTGCCGCTTTACCCAGCATGGCTTCGGCCTGTTCAACGGCACGGTCCACCGTGGCCAGTTCGATGGCCTGGCGCTTCTTGTTCATCTCCTCCAGCGACTGGGCCAGTTGCATGGCATGGCCCTTGTCGTGGCTGGTCAGCAGGGCCAGGCCGTCCATGGCAGAGCCGATTCGGCCAGCCGCATTCAGTCTCGGGCCGAGCACAAAACCCAGTGAGTGGGCATCCGGGCGCCTCGACAGGCGGGCCACGTCGGCAAGAGCGGCAATCCCCGCCCGGTTCCGCCGCGCCATGATCTTCAACCCCTGACGCACATAGGCCCGGTTCAACCCCACCAGCGGCACCACGTCACACACCGTGCCGAGCGCCACCAGGTCCATCATCGCCATCAGGTCAGGTTCCGGCCTTGCATCGCTCCACCAGCCACGGGTGCGCAACTGCTTCGACGTTGCACCGATCAGCACCATAACGACGCCGGCAGCGCACAGCGCGCCGTGGCCCGAGGTGTCATCCAGGCGGTTCGGATTGATCACCGCGTGCGCCTGCGGCAGTTCATCTCCTGCCTGATGGTGATCGACGATCACCGTGTCCATGCCAAGTTCGTGGGCCTTCAACAGCGGGTCGTGGGCCATGACCCCGCAATCCAGCGTGATCAGCAACTCAACGCCGGCAGCCTTGTGATCCTCCACGGCCGCTACGGACGGGCCGTAACCCTCATCGACGCGATGCGGGATGTGCACCCGAGGCGGCACACCGGCAGCCGTGAGAAAATCCACCATCAGTGCGGACGATGTCATGCCATCAACATCATAGTCGCCGATCAGGCCGATGGCCTCACCGGACATGACCGCATCGGCCAGCCGGGATGCACCTGCATCCACATCCATCATGTGTGCTGCGGGCGGCATCAGGTCACGCAGTGTCGGTTCCAGAAACCCCGCCGCGGTTTCAGGCAGCACACCGCGGGCCGCCAGTATGCGGCCCATGATATCGCTGACATCGGCCTGTTGGGAGATGGCTTGCGCCATCCGGTCGTTCTCAAGGCGCGGTGTCCACCGCCTGCCGGTGATGGAGCGTTCAACGCCCAGAAAGGCATTCGGTTGTTCAGGCGCAAGGCCCATCTAGTTCATGCCACCTTGCGGCGGTTCTTGATCCAGCGCACCGTGCCGGTGGCAGAACGCATTACCACGGTGTCCGTTGTGATGTGATCCTTGCCGAATTTCACACCCGCCAGCATGCTGCCGTCGGTCACACCAGACGCTGCAAACATCACATCGCCGGACGCCATCTCGTTCATGTCGAACTTCGCATCCGGGTCCTCGACACCCATTTTCAGGGCCCGGTCACGGTCGGTGGCCTTGTGAAACACCAGACGGGCCTGCATCTGGCCGCCTATGCAGCGCAGTGCGGCTGCCGCCAGCACACCTTCCGGCGCGCCGCCAACGCCCATATAGATATCGATGCCTGTATTGTCCGGATCGGTGGTGTGAATGACACCGGCAATGTCACCGTCGCTGATCAGGCGGACACCGGCACCGGTGGCGCGTATCGCGGCAATCAGTTCAGCATGGCGGGGCCGATCCAGCACACAGGCCGTCAGATGCTCGGTATTCACGCCCTTGGCCTTGGCCAGCGCCTTCAAATTCTCTTCAGGCGTTGCATCCAGATCTATGGTGCCTTCGGGATAACCGGGGCCGATGGCAATCTTGCTCATATAGCTGTCTGGCGCGTGCAGCAGGCTGCCGCCGACCGCCATTGCGATAACCGCCAGGGAATCCGGCATGGCCTTGGCGCACAGCGTGGTGCCTTCCAGCGGATCCAGCGCAATGTCGATCCTGGGGCCTGAGCCGGTGCCGACCTTTTCACCAATGTACAGCATCGGCGCTTCATCGCGCTCACCCTCGCCGATGACCACCTTGCCGTCCATGTCTATATCGTTGAGCGCAGTGCGCATGGCATCGACAGCAAGCTGGTCGGCCTGCTTTTCATCGCCACGGCCGCGCATTGTCGCCGCTGCGATCGCAGCAGCCTCGGTCACGCGGGCAATTTCAATGGTCAACATACGGTTCAGCATGATCTTATCTTCACTTCTTGTTTCAGCCTGTCTCACAGACGTTCAATCCGCACCATGCGCGGACGGGTTGCAACATGCTTGGCAGCCTCTATCTTGTCCAGTACAGCCCGCATGGCGCTCTCCAGCGTGTCATGAGTTATCAACACAAATGGCGCAATATCCGCATCTGCCTGCGACCGGCTGATCGCCGGGCCGCGCTGAATGACACTTTCAATCGAGATGCCTTCGTCGGCGAAGGCTTTTGCCACTCCGGCCAACTCGCCTGGCCGATCGAACATGTCCAGGGCTACATAATAGCCTCCCTCATGGGCACGCATGGCCGCACGCCTGAACGGCATGAGGCCGGTTGCCGGCACTCCGAACACCGGCAAAACCGTCCCGCGGGCGATGTCGCAGATGTCAGCCAGGACAGATGATGCGGTCGGATGTCCGCCAGCACCCCGGCCTTCAAGAAACAGCGTGTCTGAAAAGTCGCCTTCGAGCACAACTGCATTGAAGGCATCGCCGACATCGGCGATGGGCGACCCCAACGGCACCAGCGCCGGATGAACGCGCTGTTCAATACCGTCTTCGGTGCGGTTCGCCACGCCGAGCAACTTGAACTTGTAGCCGAGCGAATGAGCATTGCGGATATCGGCCAGCGTTATGTCTTCAATGCCCTCGATATACATGTCTTCAAGTGCAACTTCAGTGCCGAATGCCAGAGATGTGAGGATGGCCAGCTTGTGGGCCGTATCGAAACCGCCAATGTCGAACGTCGGATCGGCTTCGGCATAGCCAAGCTCCTGTGCCTCCTTCAGCACGTCGGCAAAATCACGGCCCTCGAGTTCCATTTTCGTCAGGATGAAATTGCAGGTGCCGTTCAGGATGCCAAACAGCCGCGACACCGAATTGCCGGCCAGGTTTTCCCGCAACGCCTTGATCACCGGGATGGAGCCGGCAACGGCAGCTTCATAGTTCAGCGCCACATTGCCGGCCTCCGCCAGCCTGGCCAGGGACACACCATGGTGCGCCAGTAGCGCCTTGTTGGCCGTGACGACATGGCGACCCGCCTTCAGTGCCGCCTCCACACAGGCGCGCGCCGCACCCTCTTCGCCGCCGATCAACTCGACCAGCACGTCGATATTGCCATTGGCCGCCATATCCGCAGCATCATCATGCCAGGTGAAACGCGAGACATCATGGACGCCGCGCGACTTCGACCTTGTCTGCGCGCTGACAGCCGTGACCTGAAGGGGCCGTCCACAACGCGCGGCCAGCAACTCGCCATGCCTGGCAATCGCATCGAGAACACCGGTTCCAACGGTGCCCAGTCCGGCAATACCAATTCGCAAAGGGTCACTCATCGGGTGTTCAAGCTCGCGTCAATTGAAGAAAGTCATGTGATTTTGCGCCCTCTATGCGCTGTTTGGAGATGGTTTTCAAGCGATGGCGACGTGCCGGTCAACAGTTGCGTCCTGCGGCATTGATGGCAAACAGGAAAACCGCGATAATTGCCATCAACCACAACCTGCAGAAACAGTGAGCATATGATTACATTTGATTTTTCCAGCCGCGTTGCAGTCGTTACCGGGGCGGGCGGCGGAATGGGGCGCCAGATCGCCGAAATGATCCTGGACGCAGGCGGTTCAGTGATCATGATGGATGTGAAACCCGAACCGGATGACCTGGGCGGAACACCTGACCAGCGCCTGTACGCGCAGGGCGACCTGACCGAGCCTGAATTCGTCAATGCCACCGTTGCTGCAGGTGTCGAGCGGTTTGGACATATCGACTATCTTGCCAATGTCGCAGGTGTGTTGTGGTTTGAACGCGACGCCTCGCTGCTCGACATGGACATGGCGGTGTGGGACCAAGTGTTCGACATCAATCTCAAATCGATGGTCCACACAGCCCGTGCCGTCGTCCCGCACATGCGCGAGAAGAAGGCAGGCGCGATGGTGCATTTCTCCACCACCCAGTGCCTGCGTGGCGATCCGCGGCCACAGGATGCCTACTCGACCGCCAAGGCCGGTGTCGGCGCCCTGTCACGCTCGCTTGCCATGCAGCTTGCCGGCGACAATATCCGCTCCAACGCCATCTATCCGGGTCTCACGCAGACGCCATTGCAGGCCCGCTGGGACACACCTGAGAAAATTGCCGAGGCCGGCAGTTTCGTGCCGCTCGGCCGCATCGCAACACCTGCCGAACTGGCGACAGCAGCAGTGTTTCTGCTGTCGGACGGCGCATCATATATAACCGGTATCGACCTGGTGGTGGATGGCGGCCTGCTGTTGAAGTGAAGTGCGCCAGCTTCAGGCGATGGCCTTGTTCAGCAGGATGCTTGTTTCACTGTTCAACACACCCTTGATTTCGCGCACTTCGCGCAAAACGCGGTCAAACTCCGGCAGGCTGGAGGTTTCGATATGCGCGACCAGATCCCAGGTGCCGTTGGTGGAGTGCAGCGAGACAATTTCCGTCAGGCGCTTCAGGGCAACCGTAACGGATCTGGCCAGGGTGCCTTCCAGTTCAATCATCATCACGGCGTGAATGACCTCTACTTCCGCAGATGCATCCACTTCAATCGTGAAGCGCCGGATAATGCCGGTGCCCATCAGGCGTTCCATGCGGGCCTGCACGGTGGCACGCGACACCTGCAACATGCCGGCCAATGTGGTGACCGAGGCACGTCCATCCTGCTTGAGAGCATAAATCAGGCGTCTGTCGGTGGCGGAGATATCAAGCATGAAATTTATCACTTTGCATTTTGCGTTTATCAATATGCCAAAATTTAC
>CALHUA010000049.1 GCA_938039915.1 uncultured Anderseniella sp. | reverse complement strand
GTACCGTGCCGCGAGGCCGTCATGGCCGATGATTACCGCCGGGCCTGTGACATCAATACCCGGGTGCTGGGCAAGAAATTCTCGAAGCAGGCCTTCATGCTGTTTCCCAAAATGCGTGAAGTCGATGCCGCCATCACACCGCACCTCCAGTCCCGAATATTCGAAGTTCATCCTGAAGTGGCGTTTTGCGTCATGAACAATGGACGACCGTTGCCGCATGCCAAGAAAACCGCAGATGGCGCTGAGCTCCGCCGTGCGCTGCTGACAGCCGGCGGTTTTCCGTTGGGCCGGTTGCAGCATCCTCACTGGAACAAGTCTCAAGCCGCAGAAGACGACATTCTGGATGCCTGCGCATGTTGCTGGTCCGCACGGCGCATAGCCGCTCGTACCCACCTGACTTTCCCCGTTATAGCCGAACTCGACGCCCGCGGCCTTCGCATGCAGATCAATGCATGACGCTCATGAGCAAGACGAATGCGGGCCAGGCGCCTAGTGTTTATAGTCAACACGCCTCTTTCTGACAGGACCTTGCATGACCGCCCTGGCCACAACCCCATCGCCGCACCCGCACAACCTCCTGCGCGGCAAGCCCGTAGCAGATGAAATCCTGGCCGACGTCGGTTCTGGCGTCAGCGAGCTTAGTTCCGCCGGATGGCCGGTCAAGCTGGTCTCCATGACAATCGGCGACGTGCCGGAAGCAGCACTTTATGTACGCAACCAGGCCCGGATTGCTGAACGCGCAGGCATTCAGTTTGAAGAACGGAACTTTGCAGCCACGATCAGCACGGAGGAAATCATCGCTGCAATCAATGCCTGCAATACCGACCCGCGGGTCACCGGCCTTATCCTGCAGCGCCCGATCCCCGATCATTTCAACATGCGCACCCTGCAGACCGCCATCCACCCCATGAAAGACGTTGAAGGCATGCATCCCGCCTCCATCGGCAACATCGTGTACCGGGACCTGTCACTGGGCCCGTGTACCGCTATGGCGTCAGTAGAACTGCTGCGCCGGACCGGGCTCAAGCTGGAAGGTCTCGAGGCCGTCGTGATCGGGCATTCCGAAATTGTCGGCAAGCCGATCGCGTTCCTGCTGATGGCCGAAGGCGCCACCGTCACGGTGTGTCATCACATGACCCGGTCTGTTGCCATGCATGCGCGCCGCGCTGACGCGGTCTTTGTGGCGGTTGGAAAACCGAAGCTGGTGACCGCAGACATGATCAAGCCGGGTGCTGCCCTGATCGACATCGGCATCAATCAGGTTGAAACCGACGGCGAGATAAAAACCGTCGGCGACGTGGACTTCGACGCCTGTCTTGATACCGCCGGCTGGATTACGCCTGTACCCGGCGGGGTCGGCCCGGTCACGGTCGCGATCCTGATGCGCAACGCACTGGTTGCCGCGCGCGCGCAAAAGAGCCACTATGACACCGGCTTCTCCACGCTTTAGCATTTCTCCTCATCCAGCCTGACAAAGCACATGATCACCCAGACAGACATCGAGCTCGCCCACGCCCGCATTTCATCGCGCATCTGCCGCACACCGACCATGCAGGTCGCCGTTCCCGGCGTCGACCAACCGGTCACCCTGAAACTCGAGTGCTTCCAGCACTCCGGGTCGTTCAAGGCGCGCGGTGCCTTCAATTCGCTGATCGGCAATGAGGCAGCGAAGGCCTCAGGCGTTGCCGCGGCCTCCGGCGGCAATCATGGGGCGGCTGTTGCCTATGTTGCCCAGGTCCTGGAGCTTGAGGCGCATATCTTCGTACCGTCCATTTCCGCACCGGCCAAGGTCGCGCGCATCAGGTCCTATGGCGCCGAAGTCATTCAGGACGGGGCAAACTATGCCGAAGCGCTTGCCTTGTGCGACGCGCATATTGCCCGCACCGGCGCGGTGTCGGTTCATGCCTATAATGCCGATCCGACGCTTGCCGGCCAGGGAACACTCGGGCTTGAGCTGGAAGACCAGTGCCCCGATCTCGACACGGTTCTTGTGGCTGTCGGCGGCGGTGGCCTGATCGGTGGTGTTGCTGCCTGGTATGGGAAGCGCACGCGGATCGTCTCTGTGGAACCGGAAACCTGTACGGCCCTGCATGCGGCCCGTGCTGCCGGTAAACCTGTGAAGGTCGACGTTTCAGGCATTGCAGCGGATTCGCTCGGGGCATCGGAAATCGGAAAGCTCGCCTTTGAAATCGCCAAGACACATGTCGATGACAGTGTGCTGGTGACCGACGAGGCGATTGCGGATGCCCAGATGTGGCTGTGGCACAATCACCGCATCATGACCGAACCCGGCGGCGCAACGGTGCTGGCTGCCCTGATGAGGGGAATTTACAGACCCAAAGACAATGAAAAAATCTGTGCCGTGATATGCGGTGCCAATGTCGATCCGGCAAAGTTTGCCGTTTAGGAAGTTTCAGGACAGCCGATTTTACCCGCAAAGGAGATGCCTACATGGTTGCTTATGTCGTTGTACGTATGGATGTAACCGATGCCGACCAGTACGAGACCTACAAGGCCGCAGCGCCTGCCGCGATTGCCAAGTACGGCGGCAGCTACCTTGCCCGCGGCGGTGCAATTGAGACCGTGGAGGGTGACGATGAAACCCGCCGGGTCGTGATCCTGCAGTTTCCCGACATGGACGCGGCACGCACGTTCTACAATTCGCCGGAATACACCGCCGCCCGTGAAAAGCGCGCAGGCGCGGCCAGTGGCCAGTTCGTGATCGTTGAAGGGCTTTGACGCAGCTTCACGGGTTCGATTGAACCCGTGCTGGTCTAGGCCGACATTTCCATCTTGGAACAGCCCAGTATCGGGCCGCCGCCGTCGACCTGCAGAACCACCACGCACATGCTGTTCTGCTTGTTGACGATCTGCGCCTTGGGCAGATTGAAGGAAGCCGCCTCGCCTCTCCACATGCCGATCGGTGTCATCTGGCGGACCACATTGTAGTAGTCGATGTTGCGCCCGGTATTTTCACCGCGCCGGATGGCCACGGACACTTTCGGTTCCACCGACATCACCCAGACCGTTGATGACTGGATAATCCGGTCCGTCGGGCCGCCGGCCACGTCGACATGCAGTTCGCCACCTTTCGACGAAACCTTGATCGGCACGAAATAGGTATCGGGAATGCCGGCCTGCTGCTCGATCTCCCTCATCACGGCCTGCTTGTGTGACCCAACCGCATGGGCGCGGCCATTGATCACCATTTGCGGCGTGTAGACCCGTCCGTCGCCACGCCGGGTCGCGTACTCTCTCTGGCGCCGCGAAAATGCCGCCGAACCCAGTGTGTCGCGCCATCCGAGATAATCCCAGTAATCGACATTCATCGACACGCCGATAACGCCAGGACGCAGGATCAGTTCTCCCATGAAGGCGTCGGCTGGCGGGCATGAAGAACACCCTTGCGAGGTGAACAGTTCCACGAAAACCGGGGTTTCGCCGGAGGCCTGTGCCGGCAGGGATGTACCCGTCGCAGCAACGGCTGTTACGGCCGCGCCACCGGCAAGCAGTCCCCGGCGGGAGATATGTGTCAATTTGTCCATGTGGTGACTTATGACCCAACTACCATTCAACTGCTACTCACGAGTGAGTGAGTTGTCTTTGATGTTCATCAAAATGACAACACACCCACTGTATCACACCGCAAATTCATGACACATCCCCGTCATGCCGCCAGTTGTCGCAATACGTAGGGCAGAATGCCTCCATTGGCGAAATAGTCCAGTTCGTCTGCCGTATCGATCCGGCTCTTGACCGTGACGGTTCTGGTCTTTCCGCCGGACGTGATCTCCACGTCATAGGTCTGCTGCGGCTTCATTTTGCCGTCGAGCCCGTTGATGGTAACGGTCTCGTCCCCCTTCAGGCCCAAAGCTTCCCAGCTGTCGTCACCCTGGAACTGCAGCGGCAGAACACCCATGCCGATCAGGTTTGAACGGTGAATACGTTCAAACGACTGCGCGATCACGGCCCGCACGCCCAGAAGGCGTGTGCCCTTGGCTGCCCAGTCCCTGGACGAGCCGGTGCCGTATTCCTTGCCGGCAAACACCACCAGCGGCACGTCCTCGGCCTTGTACTTCATGGCCGCATCATAGATCGCCATCTGCTTGCCGGACGGGTAGTGCCTGGTATAGCCACCCTCGACACCCGACAGCATCTGGTTCTTGATGCGGATATTGGCAAACGTACCGCGCATCATCACCTGGTGATTGCCGCGCCGGGCGCCATAGGAGTTGAAGTCGATCGGCCGGATCTGGTGCTCGGTCAGATAATCGCCGGCCGGGCCTTCAGCCTTGATCGATCCTGCAGGCGATATATGGTCGGTGGTGATGGAATCCTTGAACAGGCCCAGAATGCGGGCGTTCACCACGTTCTCAATCGGCTGCGGCTCCATCGTCATGCCATCGAAATAAGGCGGGTTCTGCACATAGGTGGAGGTTGACTCCCAGCCATAGGTCATGCCGCCGTCGACCTTGATCTTGCGCCACTGGGCATCGCCCTTGAACACATCCTTGTAGCGGCTCTGATAGGCCTTGCGGGTCACGTTCTTGCGTACGAACTCCGCAACTTCCTTGGCATCCGGCCAGATGTCGGCCAGGTACACAGGTTCGCCCTTTGCCGTATGGCCGAGCGGATCGGTTGTCAGGTTGATGTTCATGGATCCGGCCAGCGCGTAAGCCACCACCAGCGGCGGTGAGGCCAGGTAGTTGGCGCGCACATCCGGATTGACCCGGCCTTCGAAGTTGCGATTGCCCGACAGCACCGAACAGGCCACCAGGTTGTTCTCCCTGATGGCGTCGGAAATGTTCTCCGGCAACGGACCTGAATTACCGATACAGGTGGTGCAGCCATAGCCCACCAGGTCAAATCCCATCTTGTCCAGGTCTTTCTGCAGACCGGAAGATTTGAGGTATTCCGTCACCACCTGCGATCCAGGCGCCAGCGATGTCTTCACCCATGGCTTGACCTTGAGGCCGAACTTGGCGGCATTGCGGGCCAAAAGCCCGGCACCGATCATCACCGTCGGGTTGGATGTGTTGGTGCATGATGTTATCGCGGCAATGACCACGTCGCCATGGCCAATGTCGTAGTTGGCGCCGGATACGTCATGACGCTTTGTCATTTCATCGGCCTGTTTGAACTCGGTTTCCATGGCCGTGGCAAAGGCGGTTGTCGCCTCAGACAGAATGACCCGGTCCTGGGGACGTTTCGGTCCGGAAATCGCCGGCACCACGTCACCGAGATCCAGCGCGATGGTCGAGGTGAACACCGGGTCCGGCGAGGACTTGGTGCGGAACATGCCTTGTGTCTTGGCGTACTTTTCAACCAGGTCCACCTGGGCCTTGGCCCGCCCGGTGCCCGTGAGGTAGTCCAGCGTCTCATTGGATGTCGCGAAGAACCCGCAGGTCGCACCGTACTCCGGAGCCATGTTGGCGATGGTCGCCTGATCTTCCAGCGACAGACTGCTGAGGCCAGGTCCATAGAATTCGACGAATTTTCCGACCACGCCCTTCTCGCGCAGCATTTCGACAACCCGCAACACCAGATCCGTTGCGGTGGTGCCCTTGGCCAGCTTGCCGGTCAGCTTGAAACCCACCACTTCCGGGATCAGCATGGAAATCGGCTGTCCCAGCATGGCGGCTTCGGCCTCGATGCCGCCGACGCCCCAGCCGAGCACCGCCAGGCCGTTGACCATTGTGGTATGTGAATCGGTGCCGACCAGCGTGTCGGGATAGGCAACTGTCGCCGCCTTGCCGTTCACTTTCTGCTTCTTGGTCCACACGGTCTTGGCCAGATACTCCAGGTTCACTTGGTGGCAGATGCCGGTGCCGGGCGGAACGACGCGGAAATTGTCAAATGCGTCCTGGCCCCATTTCAGGAACTTGTAGCGCTCGCCATTGCGGTCATATTCCATGTTGACGTTTTTCTTGAACGCGCCTGCTGTGCCGAAAAAGTCCACCATCACCGAGTGATCAATCACAAGGTCGACAGGCGCCAGCGGATTGATCTTCTTCGGATTGCCGCCCAGATCAACCATCGCGTCACGCATTGCCGCCAGATCGACGACGGCGGGAACGCCGGTAAAGTCCTGCATCAGCACACGCGCCGGGCGGAACGCGATCTCGCGCTTGGACTTGCCCTTGGCCTTGACCCATTTGGCCATCGCCTCGATATCGGTCTTGGTGACCGTACGCCCGTCTTCATGGCGCAGCAAATTCTCCAGAAGAACCTTCAGGGAAGACGGCAGCGACGAAATGCCGTCGAGACCGTTTTTTTCAGCTGCCTTGAGTGAATAGTAGACATACGCCTTGTTGCCCACCTTGAGGGTCTTGCGGCATTTGAAACTGTCAAGCGACTGATCGGTCATCTGGTATTGGCTCCGTGGAATTTGTGTGATGGCCGTCTTCTAGACAAATCTTTCGTCAAGTACCAGTGGCACTCTCGTAGAACATCACTTTCAACTGCGGTTTGTTTGCGTTAAACACCGCTCGCATGAGGATCGTGGGGCAACAACTTGCATGTGAACGCGGCGGGCGGATGGTTTTCGCCGGTCTTGATTTTACCGCCCATGCAGGCCGCATGCTGGTGTTGCGTGGCCCCAACGGCGCCGGCAAGACATCGCTGCTGCGTCTTATCGCCGGTCTGGCCGACCCTGCCGGTGGCACCCTGGCTGTGGAAGAGCCATCGCTGCCCGCAGATGCCCTGCTTGGCGAACATGTGCATTTCATTGCCCATCAGGATGCCATCAAGCTGCATCTTTCAGTGGCGGAAAATCTCAACTTCTGGTCCAGCTTCTTCGGCGGCGGAGATGTCACCGGCGCGATGACAGCCATGAATCTTGCTGCGCTCGCCGAGTTTCAGGCCCAGCGTCTGTCTGCCGGTCAAAAGCGCCGGCTCGGCCTTGCCCGTCTTGCACTGGTTGAAAAACCGGTCTGGCTGCTTGACGAACCGACCGTCGGACTGGACACCGCATCACAGGCTCTTCTGGCAGACATGATGACCCGGCATCTTGACGGCGGTGGCATCATCATCGCCTCCACGCATATAGATTTGCCGGTCAAATCCAGCGATGTACTGGATTTTGCCACGCTTGGCGAACGGGCCGGTTGAAATGATGCCAGCGTTCAAATCCGTTGTTGCCCGCGATTTCACACTTGCCATCCGGCAGGGCGGCAGCATCGGCACGGCCATCGGTTTCTTTCTGACCGTCATTGTCCTGTTACCGCTGGGCCTGGGCCCGGACCAGCAATTGTTACAGCGCATTGCACCAGGCGCCTTGTGGATAGCCCTGCTGTTGTCGGTGCTGTTGTCCGCTGACCGGCTGTATCAGACCGACCATGATGATGGGTCGCTGGAAATCATGGCGCTTTCGTCAACGCCGCTGGAGGTCGTCGTACTGGCCAAGGCGTCGGTTCACTGGCTCACGTCCGGACTGCCGCTGGCGATCGCGGCTCCGGTGTTCGGCTTCCTGCTCAACCTTGATACAGCACTTATCGTGCCGCTGGGCATTGCCATGGTGACCGGGTCGGTGGCGCTATCCCTGCTCGCCAGCCTCGGTGCAGCCATCACGGTCGGCCTGCGTCAGGGCGGACTGCTGGTCTCGCTTCTGGTGCTGCCGCTTTATGTGCCGGTGATGATTTTCGGTGTTCTCGCTTCGTCTGGCGCCCAATCCGGCATCGATAATTCCGCAACCGCCCTGATCATTCTGGTTGCCATTGTGTTGGCGGCTTTGGTTGTTACGCCGTTTGCCTCCGCTGCGGCCTTGCGCAGCTACATGCGCTGATCACCGCTGATTGACCGGCATGTGACCATGGTGCCATTGCACGCGCGCATGGCTGACGTTACAGAGATATTATGAGTTCGATCGAAAGATTTGCCAATCCGACCCGCTTCATGCGCCTGCAGACCACGGTTCAGCCCTGGGTGTGGATAATTACACTCGCATTGTTCGGCGTCGGCCTGTTTCTCGGCCTGACACGCGCGCCGGCCGACTATCAGCAGGGCGAGACGGTGCGCATCATGTATGTGCATGTGCCGGCCGCGTGGTCTGCCCTGATGGTGTACACGGTGATGGCCGTTGCCAGCATTATCGGCATCGTCTTCCGCCACCCTCTTGCCGATATTGCAGCAAAGGCAGCAGCCCCCATTGGAGCGGCGTTTTGCTTTCTGGCACTGGCCACGGGATCACTGTGGGGTAAGCCCATGTGGGGCACATGGTGGGTCTGGGACGCGCGCCTGACCTCCATGTTCGTACTCTTGCTGTTGTATCTGGGTTACATGGCCATATGGCAGGCAATAGACGACCCGCGCCGGGCATCGCGCATAGCTGCAATCGTCGCCATCGTCGGCTTTATCAACGTCCCGATCGTCAAGTTCTCGGTTGACTGGTGGTATTCCCTGCATCAGCCGGCCAGTGTGTTCCGGACCGACGGTCCGACGATCCACCCGTCCATCCTGACACCCCTGCTGATCATGGGGCTTGCCTACAGTTTCCTGTTTCTGGCCCTGCACCTGATTGCCATCCGTTCTGAAATCGGCACCCGTCGCATCCGCCAGACCGAGCTGGCCCGCACCGGCGCGCTGCAATGAGGAGGCTTTGAGCGCATGGATTTTTCTGCTCCTCACATGGGTTTCGTGATTTCATCCTATGCGATCACGTTTGTTGTACTCGGCGCACTGGCATTGTGGATCTTCGCCCGCGCGCGATCCGTGACCAGGCGTCTCAAACAGCTTGATGACGAAGGGGCCAGGCGCCGCCCTACATCAGGACAAGTCGAAACATGAGCAACCAGGTTTCCGAAAATCCACCGAAACAGAGCCGCTCATGGGTCCTTGTGCCCGTGCTTGTCTTCGCCGGCCTCGCCGCCATTTTCATGACAGGCCTGCAAAGCGGTGATCCGTCGAAACTGCCATCGGCCCTGATCGACAAGCCGGCTCCGGCGTTTGACCTGCCGGCGCTGGAAGGCCTCACAATCGATGGCGTTGCAGTTCCCGGCGTCACGTCGCAGAGCCTGGCCCAGGGCAAGATCACCCTGGTCAATGTGTGGGCGTCCTGGTGCGGCCCGTGCCGTGAAGAACACCCGCAGCTCATCGAACTGGCAGAACGTGACGACATCGTTCTCACCGGTCTCAATTACAAGGACCAGCGCGAAAACGCACTGCGGTTTCTCAATGCGCTGGGCAACCCCTACACAAGTGTCGGTGTTGATGCGAACGGTCGCGCCGCTGTCGACTGGGGTGTCTACGGTGTCCCTGAAACGTTTG
Source organism: uncultured Anderseniella sp. (assembly GCA_938039915.1). Classification (GTDB taxonomy): domain Bacteria; phylum Pseudomonadota; class Alphaproteobacteria; order Rhizobiales; family Aestuariivirgaceae; genus Anderseniella. The sequence goes on along the minus strand of CALHUA010000049.1, from coordinate 2,410 downwards.
TGGTCAATGGCGAAGGCACGATCGTCTACAAGTTCACCGGGCCGATCAGTCCGCAGGCCTTGCGCGAACAGGTCATACCGGCAATCGAAAAAGCCCGCCAGCCATAACCGGCCAGCGGGCTTGCTCAGACGTAACGCAGTTCACGAAAATGTGAACGCCTATTCAGCTTCGTCAAGCTTCTCCGACAGCACTTGAAGCGATGCAATGAACGCTTCTCTGTTGCGTTCCGGCAGAGCTTCGACGAGTGCCTGGTCCACCAGCGACACCTGCGGCTGTGCATTCAGCAGCATGTCCCGGCCGGCTTCGGTCAAGGAAACGAAGTTGACCCTGGCATCCTTGTCACTGCGCTTGCGTGACAGATAGCCATGGGTTTCCAGCCTGTTCACGAGGTCGGCCAGCGTTGAGCGATCAATGCCGGTTTCCTTCACCAGGGTGGTCTGGCTCTGGCCCTCATTGTGAAAAACTGCTTCTAAAACGGTAAATTGGCGCTGAGTGAGGCCGGATTTTCCCCGGCGATCAGAATATAAATCAGCTGAATATTGAGCGGCGCGCTTTAACCAGAAGCTGACCGGCGCTATGTTTTCGTTGGTATTCGACACACTGCTTGAATCTGGACGATCATCCATAATATAAGCCCCCCGGCTTTTGTTGTTAATCACACGAAATTTTCACATGTGCACAAACTGTACACACTTTTCGGTACATATACTATTCTGATCCGTATGTCTCACATTATATTGTGAATCTTACCCTACGTAATGCAAAAAACGGTCAAATCTGCTCGTCTTCGGGGTCTTGCAGCATGTGCTTTTGCATCAGCGGCAACTGCGCCAGAGCAAAAATCATGGTCAGCGGCATCGTTCCCCAGACTTTGAACGCAACCCAAAAGTCAGTGGACTGTGTGCGCCATACAAATTCGTTCAGCCCGGCAAGAAAAAAGAAAAATATGCCCCAGCGAAGCGTCAGCTTTCGCCAGCCCTGACTGTCGAGGGCGAATGCGGCGTCGAACACATACGCCAGCAGGGAGCGCCCGAATGCCAGTCCGATCAGCAGGACTGCACCGAAGAACACATTGACGATGGTCGGCTTGACCTTGATGAACGTATCGTCCTGCAGCCACAGCGTCAGGCCGCCCATGACAAGCACGACGACGCCGGTGATCAACGGCATGATGGCCAGGTGCCTGCTGATGATCCAGCTGGCTGCGATCGATGCCAGCATCGCCACCATGAACACTGCCGTTGCCAGAAATATCGGCTGCGGGAAAATGTGTTCCAGACCGAACCGCTCGATCAGCGCAGCACCCTTGGCATTCACGAAAAAGAACACCACCAGTGGTCCGAGTTCCAGCGCCAGTTTCAGCACCGGATTTATTTTCGGCTTGTCGGCAACCTCACTCAATGTCTTGTCCTTCCTCGGCCCCGGCAATGGCGCGGGCAAAGCCTTCCGCATCGAACGGTTGCAGGTCCTCGATTTTTTCGCCAACCCCGATTGCGTGAACCGGCAATCCGAATTTTTCGGCGATCGCCACCAGAATGCCGCCGCGCGCGGTGCCATCCAGCTTTGTCATGATGATACCTGTTACGCCGGCGACCTTGGTGAAGACTTCTGCCTGCGACACGGCGTTCTGTCCCGTGGTGGCATCCAGCACCAGCAGTACCGCGTGCGGCGCTGCTGCATCCTTCTTCTTGATGACCCGCACGATCTTGTCCAGCTCACCCATCAGGTCGGCCTTGTTCTGCAGTCTGCCAGCTGTATCGATCATCAATATGTCGGTGCCGTCTCCTTGAGCCTGTTCGAGCGCGTCAAAGGCCAGGCCCGCAGCATCGGCACCGGTCGGGCGGGACAGCACCGTGGCGCCGACCCTTTCGCCCCACACCGTCAATTGCTCGATGGCCGCAGCACGGAACGTGTCGCACGCGGCAATCATCACCTTGAAGCCCTCAGCTTGCGCAATAGCGCCCAGCTTGCCGATGGTCGTGGTCTTGCCGGCACCGTTCACACCCACCACCAGAATGACGAACGGTTGGGTTTCAGCATCAAAATTGAACGGTATCTCTACCGGCTTCAGAACCTTGACGATCTCGTCCGCCATGATCCGGCGCACCTCTGCCGGGTCGATCTCCTTGTCGTAGCGCCCACGCGACACTTCCTCGGTGATGCGGGTTGCCATCGCCACACCGAGGTCTGCCTGGATCAGCACGTCTTCCAGGTCCTGCAATGTGTCCGCATCCAGCTTGCGCTTGGTGAAGATGCTGGTGATGTTTGTCGTGAGCGATTTCGATGACTTCGACAGCCCTTCACGCAGCCGGCCAAACCAGCCCTTCGGCTGTTCCGGTTCGACTTCAGGCTCAGGCTCAGGCTCAGGCTCAGGCTCAGGCTCAGGCTCAGGCTCAGGCTCAGGCTCAGG
>CALHUA010000048.1 GCA_938039915.1 uncultured Anderseniella sp. | reverse complement strand
GTGATGTATTCTGATCCATGGCAGTCATATCAACCCGGATTGCGGGATGCCTTTTCTTCCAGACCGCTTTGCGAGAACCTGTTGTCCAGTTCGTCCATCACCTGTTCCAGCGAAACGCCCGTCGCCTTCAAGAGCACAAGCATATGATACACCACATCTGCCGCTTCCGCTGTTGTGTGATTTGCATCCCTGCCTTGCGATGCAAGTATCAGTTCAATGGCTTCCTCGCCAAATTTGCGCGCGCACTTTTCAGATCCTGCTGCCAGCAAACCGGCCGTATAGGAGGTATCTCCATCGCCGGACGCGGCCCGGGACGCAATGGTTTCCTCGAGGCGGGCCAGTGTCTGCAATTTGTCCAGCGTCTGCATTGTCATCTCCAATTCTCGCGTGGCCGGTCAAACCAACCGCACAGGCACGCCCTGTTGTGCCATGAATTGCTTGGCTTCGGAAATCGTATGGGTTCCGAAGTGAAAAATCGAGGCGGCAAGCACTGCGCTGGCCTCGGCCTTCCGGATGCCGTCAACCAGATGTTGCAGAGACCCCACGCCGCCGGACGCAATGACCGGTACATTGACCGCACGCGACACGGCCCGGGTGAGATCGATGTCAAACCCGTCTCCGGTTCCGTCCCGGTCCATTGAGGTCAGCAGTATCTCGCCCGCCCCCAAGGCAACCACCTTGCGGGAAAACCCGATCGCATCGATGCCGGTCGGTTCACGCCCGCCATGGGTGAAGATTTCCCAGCGCGGCGGTTCATCGTCGCCGCTGACCTTTTTGGCATCAACCGCAACCACGATGCATTGCGAACCGAACTTGCGGGCGGCTTCGGCCACAAAATCCGGATCCTTCACCGCTGCGGTGTTGATCGATACCTTGTCGGCGCCGGCCAGCAACAGTTTTCGAATGTCATAGGTGGCGCGAACACCGCCACCTACCGTCAGCGGCATGAAGCACTGTTCGGCGGTTTGGCGCACCACATCGAAAATGATACCGCGGTTTTCATGGGTTGCGGTGATGTCCAGAAAACACAGCTCGTCGGCTCCGGCCGCGTCATAGGCCTTGGCGATCTGCACCGGATCGCCGGCATCGCGCAGGTCGACGAAATTGACCCCCTTGACGACACGCCCGTCCTTGACGTCGAGGCAGGGAATGATGCGCGCCTTAAGCATGAGCTGCACCTTTCAGGGTTTGCAATGCCAGGCCTGGGTCAATGCGCCCGTCATACAGCGCCCGCCCGCTGATCGCGCCTTCCAGCACGGCACAGTCCTTGTGCGTCAACCGGTTGATATCGTCCATGGATGCCAGGCCACCGCTGGCAATGACCGGAATGCGCGTAGCTTCGGCCAGTTCCAGTGTGGAGGAAATGTTCAGGCCCGCCAGAATGCCGTCGCGGTCAATATCAGTATAGATGATGGCGGCAACGCCGGCGTCTTCAAACTTGGACGCCAGCTCCAGCACGCTCAAGGTGGAGCTTTCCGCCCAGCCTTCAACCGCAACATGACCACCCTTGGCATCGATACCCACCGCGACACGGCCCGGAAATTCCCGGCAGGCCTGGCGCACCAGATCAGGATTGCGAACTGCCAGCGTGCCCAGAATGACCCGGGCAATTCCCTTGTCCAGCCATCCGGCTATGGCATCCAGATCCCGGATGCCGCCGCCAAGCTGAACCGGAATCGATACTGCCTTCAAGATGGCCTCGACGGCTTCGCCATTTACCGATGTACCGGCGAATGCGCCGTTCAGGTCGACAATATGCAGATATTCGAAACCCTGCTCCTGAAACGTCCGTGCCTGTGCGGCAGGATCATCGGCAAAAACCGTGGCCTGATCCATGTCGCCCAGTTTCAGGCGGACACACTGGCCATCCTTCAGGTCAATCGCAGGAAAAAGAATCATGGATCAGGTGGTCCTCAAGGTGCCCAGGTCAGAAAATTCGAAATGAAAGCCAGTCCAAGTGTCTGGCTTTTTTCCGGGTGGAACTGTGTTCCCGCCATATTACCACTGGCAACGATCGCGGTAATGGGCTCGCCGTACTGTGCCGTTGCAACAACATCTGCCTCGTTGCGTGCGCGCAAGTGATAGGAATGCACGAAATACGCATGCTGACCATCGACGCCGGTTTCGATGCCATCCAGCAGCGCATGCGGTCGCGTAACATCCAGCGTGTTCCAGCCCATGTGTGGAATCTTGAGGTCACTATCACCGACATCGATCCGGTCCACGTCACCTTCGATCCATCCAAAGCCCGGTGTTACCGTATGTTCAAGGCCGCGCGTGGCCATCAATTGCATGCCGACACAAATCCCCAGAAACGGTCGGGCTTTCTGAGTACAGTGTTCCTCGATGACCTGCCACATACCGTCGATGGCATGAATGCCGTCGTGACAGTCGCGGTAGGCGCCGACACCCGGCAGCACTACCCTGTCGGCACTTGCCACCTGTTCCGGTGTGTCAACGAGCTCGATGCTGATGGCGTTGTCCAGCGCGGTGGCAGCCCGCTCAAACGACTTCTGGGCCGAGCGCAGGTTACCTGAGCCGTAATCAATTATTGCAACCCGCATGCCCCGTCTATCCGTTCTGATCTGAGAGCCGTGCGGCAAAAAACCGGTATGAGGCTTCTTCGCTATTGTCGGCGACGATGTCGGCGACCTCCTCGAAGCCGCGTCTGGCAAGCGCCCGGCGCCGGAAATTATTGCCTTCAAGGCCGAAAAACAGGTTGGCCAGAAGACCCATCGCCCCGGTCAAATCGTCTGGCCAGGAAAACAGGTAGCCGGCCAGAACAATGAGCGCCACGATGCCCAGATAACCGATAAGCGGCAACCACAGGCGATGCCACAGCATCCAGATCAGCGGAATGAAGAATGCGAGCCAGGAAAATCCGTCCTTGACGAACACAACACCCTTGCCGTCATCGATCTGATCCGGTGCGAGTTCGTCCTGTTTGCGATGAGCAGTGTAGGTCAGCATGACATTATCCTTCCCCACCCAGTGTTCCCTTGGTCGACGGGACAACATCCGGCATGCGTGGGTCGATTTCGAGGCAATCGCGCAGCGCGCGCGCAACGGCCTTGAAGCAGCTTTCCGCAATGTGGTGATTGTTGATGCCATACAGGGTTTCAACATGCAGGGTCATACCGGCATTTTGCGCAAAGGCCTGGAAGAATTCGCGAAACAGTTCGGTATCCATTTCACCGATCTTGTCGGCGCTGAATTCGGTGCGCCATACCAGAAACGGCCTGCCGGACACATCGATACTGGCGCGCGACAGGGCCTCGTCCATCGCCAGGTAGGCGTGGCCATACCGGCGTATGCCGCGACGATCACCCAGCGCCTTCGATATCGCCTGGCCCAGCGCAATACCGGTATCTTCGGCGGTATGATGCATGTCGATATGCAGGTCACCGTCGGTCTTGATGGTCATGTCGATCAGCGAGTGGCGCGATAACTGATCCAGCATGTGATCCAGAAACCCGATACCGGTCGCAATCGTGCGTTTACCGGTTCCGTCAAGGTTAACCTCAACGGTGACATCAGTCTCATTGGTCTTGCGTGTTACACTGGCTGATCGCATGGTAAACTTCACTCTGGTGTGCCTGTTTGGGCAGACTTTTAGCAGGCTGCGACGGCGACGCAAGGCCCCAGCCATGGCTTGATTAACCGGGCAGGGTCTTTTATTGGCCGTAGACAGTTCCCAAATAACCATCACGGATACAACTGAGAGTTGATTTATGACACATAACACTGATGCCAGCCTCTGGCATGGCACAACAATCGTCACAGTCCGCAAGGGCGACAGCGTGGTGGTTGCGGGAGACGGCCAGGTCAGCCTGTCCAATACGGTGATCAAATCGAACGCCCGCAAGGTGCGGCCACTGGGCAAGGGTGACGTCATTGCCGGGTTTGCCGGTGCAACCGCCGATGCCATGACGCTGTTCGAACGCCTTGAAGCCAAGCTTGAACAATATCCCAACCAGTTGACCCGTGCCTGCGTGGAACTGGCCAAGGACTGGCGCACCGACAGGTATCTGCGCCGCCTGGAAGCAATGATGATCGTGGCTGATCGGGAAACAAGCCTGGTGCTCACCGGCACCGGCGACGTGCTTGAGCCGGAAAACGGCATCATTGCCATCGGATCCGGCGGCAATTATGCACTCGCTGCCGCACGGGCGCTGGCCGACAGCGACATGGATGCGGACCAAATCGCCAGGCGCGCCATGAAAATCGCCGCCGACATCTGTGTTTTCACCAATGAAAACGTGACGGTCGAGAAACTCGACAAAGCCAAGTAGGACACTTCACCACCATGACTGACTTCTCTCCACGCGAGATCGTATCGGAGCTTGACCGCCATATTGTCGGGCAGCAGGACGCAAAGCGCATGGTTGCCATTGCCCTGCGCAATCGCTGGCGCCGCAAGCAACTGGATTCGGACCTGCGCGATGAAGTGATGCCGAAGAACATCCTGATGATCGGCCCCACCGGTGTCGGCAAGACCGAGATCGCGCGGCGGCTGGCGAAACTTGCCAATGCGCCGTTCATCAAGGTGGAAGCCACAAAGTTCACCGAAGTGGGCTATGTCGGCCGGGATGTCGAGCAGATTGTCCGTGATCTTGTTGAGGTTGGTATCGGCCTTGCCCGCGAAACACGCCGTAAAGACGTGGAGGCAAATGCCCAGGCCAATGCTGAAAACCGGGTACTGGATGCGCTGGTAGGACCGAATGCCTCGAAAGGTACACGTGACAGTTTCCGCACCAAACTGCGCAATGGCGATCTCGACGACAAGGAAATCGAGATCGAGGTCGTCGACAACAGTTCAGGCATGCCGACAATGGATATTCCCGGCATGCCGGGCTCATCCGTCGGCATGGTCAACCTGTCCGACATGCTGGGCAAGGCCATGGGCGGGCGCACAAAAACCCGGCGCATCACCGTTCGTGAAAGTCACGACCTGCTGATGCCTGAAGAATCCGACAAGCTGATCGATCAGGAACAGATCGTCAGCGAGGCAATCGAGGCTGCCGAGAACAATGGCATCGTGTTCCTGGACGAGATCGACAAGGTCACCGCCAGGGCAGACCGACAGGGCGCGGATGTAAGCCGCGAAGGTGTGCAGCGTGACCTGCTGCCGCTGATTGAAGGCACGACCGTCAGCACCAAGCACGGACCGGTCAAGACCGACCATATCCTGTTCATAGCGTCTGGTGCGTTTCATGTCGCCAAACCGTCCGACCTGTTGCCGGAACTCCAGGGCCGGTTGCCGATCCGGGTGGAGCTGAAAGCGCTTACCCGGGATGACTTCGTGCGCATTCTGGTGGAGCCCGAGGCCAGCCTGGTAAAGCAGTACATCGCGCTGATGGCCACCGAGGGCCTGACCCTGGAGGTTACCGATGACGGGGTGGAAGCCCTGGCTGACATCGCAGCGGAAGTGAACTCATCGGTGGAGAATATCGGCGCTCGCCGCCTGCAGACCATCATGGAACGGGTACTTGAAGACATAAGCTTCACCGCCACGGACCGGGGTGGAGAAACCGTCGTCCTTGATCGCGCCTTTGTCGAAAAGAATATCGGCGACCTGGCCCGTGATACGGACCTGTCGAAATTTATTCTTTGAGCTTGTCGTCTGCAGGATCAGATTGATCAAGCAATTGCAGATGCTGTCGCAGGTCTGCTTCGCTCAACCGCGAAATACTGCCCGCCAGACGGTTGGCAAGCTCGGTGGCCTTGGGCGACAGGCCGGACGTGTCAATGACGGCGCGAGGGTGTGACAGGCGTGCCAGTTCGGCGATATCCTCGGCCTCGTCCCAGATAACGTTGAAATAGGCGATGATACGCTGAACCAGATACCAGCTGGGCAAACCGCGTTTGCCGTTTTCAAGGGCCGACAGATACGGCGCACTGACGCCAATGGCCTTGGCCATCTGTTTCATGGTCACGCCGCGGTCCTTTCGCAAGGCGCGGATTTTTTCACCGAACGGCGTCATGACCGGCCGGCCTTTCGTTTCAGGCGGACGTAAAACGCACCGCCTCCGCCATGGCGTGGGTGAGCAGGTTGAAATCCGACGATGCTGGATGAAAATTCCCGCTGCGCCATCCAGCGGGGAAACTCGGCCCGCAACCGCCCCTCACGTTCGGGAGCCTGAAATACATCTGTTGAATGCAGGGTGTGCCGTGTGAACGGAGAGGCCCCCTTGCCGGTGATCACCAGTACATTGCGAAACCCCTGTTCACGCGATGAGTGCAGGAAACCAAGCAGTGACATGCGCGCGCGTTCCACGGAGTGTCCGTGCAAATCCAGCCGGGCTTCAATATCGACATTGCCACGCGACAGTTTCTGCTTATGCCGCCTGTCCAGATTGTTATGCGGTTGTGGCGGGAGTACCTGGCGCGCAATGGCGCGGGCAGCCTTGCGAACCGGGTCGGCAGGCCTGGGCACGCTCTTGAGGGTGCGCTCATGGTCCGAAACCGGCCGCGCCGGCTTGGGGTCAGCAGCCGGATTTACATAGGGAAGTCTGTTGAGCGGCTTGACGGTGCGGGTTACCTGTTCCCAGACCTCGTGATCGTCGTCCTTCAACTGGCCGGCACGCGGGCCGTGTCTGGTTCTGCCGGAAGTCTTCATCTGCCGTGTTTCCGCAGCAGCCGGGCCGCCAGGGCTCGCGGCACCAGCGCCGTCAGGGATCCGGCCTGATCCATGGCGCCGGCATCAAAGCCTGCCTGATGCCCGGTTCCCATGAACACATCACCACGCGCCGGGCCCTTGATGGCTGACCCTGTATCCTGGGCAATCATCAACCGGTCAAAATTTTCAAGACGGCCGCCGGAAAAAACTGTCGTGGAGACCCACAGCGGAACGCCAAGCGCCCAGTAGCGCCGGTCAATCGCCAGGGAACGGCGTGTTGTCAGCGGCAGGTTCTGTGCGCCAACCGGCCCGGTTCCGGTGCCGTGATGGTTCAACTCCCGGAAAAACACATAGGATTTGTTTTCCCACATGACCTGTCGTGCCTGGTTGGGATTATCCTTCAGCCAGGCTCGCAATGCCTGCATGGACATCCCTTCACGCGACATTTCATTGCGGTCAATCAGGACCTTGCCGATCGAGGTATAGGGCAAGCCGGTTTTGGCTGCATAACCCAGGCGCACATTGCCGCCTTCGCGCAACCGCACCCGCCCGGACCCCTGTATCTGCATGAAGAACAGATCGGTCCAGGACTTGAGATACAAAAGCTCAAGGTTTCTGGACGCCAGCTGACCCTGCTCGATTTCCTGACGGGTGAAGTAGGGCCGCGCCGTCCCATTGGCAATCCGGCCATAGCCGACACCCAGCCTGGCCGCAGCAGACTTGGACAATTTAACCAGATCATCGGGCCGGCTGAGAACCGGCACCGTGAACTCACCGCCCCTGAGCCTGCTGCCTTCAACCTCGGGTTCGAAGTAACCGGTAAATTGACCATCGACACCGGTCACGTTCAGGGCAACCAGGTGATCTTCAAAAAACCGCCGGGCCATGACAGGTGAGACATCGGCGCGCCTTGCCTGCTCACACACCGCCAGCCAGTCGCGGCGGGTACCCGACAATACCGCCTTGCGGGAAAACCCGACACCGCTGGTCGTCAGTTCGCCGCAAGCGCCCACAAAAACCCGCAAGGCGGCGCCGTGATCGTCGCGTTGCCAGCCAGGCAGATTGCTGAATGACACTTGTTCAAGCCGCAATGCCAGTGCCGTTTGTGCTGTCGAGATGGTTGTCACGACGGCCAACAGGGCAATAACGAGCTGTTTGCAACCGATTGCGACATGCATCCTTGTTCTCAGTCAGCCTCGGTGGCGACCAGGCGCCAGTTCGGATCGCGTGAATTGACCGGGCGTTCAAAAGTCCACACATCGGTGATTTCCTGAATTTCCGTCGGATCTCCATCAATCACCCGGCCCTCCTCATCAAGAGTTGCAGTGATCAAATCGCTGACAAACTTGATGCTGACCTGAGCGTCGCCACCGGCAATGCTGATCTTGCTGATGTCGGCCTTGTTGATACCGACAAATTTTGATTCCAGCGTGTGCTGCAATTTCTTGCGCTCATCGATCGCGGCTGCAAATCCGTCATAAACCTCTCGGGACAACAACGGCTTCAAAGCCTGCTTGTCACCTTCGGCAAATGCGTTGACGATCATCTCGTAGGCCATGCGCGCGCCGCCGAGAAACTCACGGGGCGAGAAGTCGTTGTCGGCCTTGACCAGGTTCTCAATACCTTTCGCAACAGCGGACCCTTTTCTGGCAAAGCCCTGCCAGACAGGTTTGCGTTCGTCTTCATCCTCGTCATCGTCGTCGTCGGAAACAGGTGCATTGGCAGGTGCAGGCTTGTTTCGACCAGGTAATGGCACCACATTATCCGAGGACGAGGTTTGCGCATCATCGTTTTCACCAGCAAACGGGTCGAACGGCTTTTCATTGCCGGTTCGCGTGCCAAGCACAGCGCGCAACCGGAAAAAGATGATCACAGCCACTGCGAGAATAATGATGTTGAAAGGGTCAAAGACCTGATTCATAGCGTTTGCCAGTTCCTGTCGTTGGTTTGTTTGCCGACGGCAATGACGCCTGCAAATGGTTTACATACTGTTATATAAGGACTGATTGTACAAAGGTACAATGCTGCGGCATTGTGTTCATGCCTGACAGCTCACCAAGGTGTGAATTTGCCAACCATATCGATCAAGCGTGATTACCAATGCGATTCTTTCTGTTTCTAGCTTTTGTTGTCGTCCCGATTGTGGAGATCGGCCTGTTTTTGCAGGTTGGTTCCTATATTGGCGTTCCCGCCACATTAGGGCTTATCATACTGACAGCCATCGCCGGCACCATGCTTGTACGCAGTCAGGGCCTGGATGTACTTCGTAAAGTTCAGAATTCCACAAATCGCGGCGAAATGCCCGTGGCCGCATTGGCCCAGGGCCTGTTTGTCCTGATCGCAGGCGTGTTGTTGCTGACACCGGGGTTTGCCACCGACACATTGGGGTTTGCCCTGTTGATACCGCCGGTGCGTGAGGTGCTTGCAGCAAAAATCTGGAAACTTATCGAACCCAATGTTGTCACATCGACCCAGTGGTCATCGACACATTCCACCAGCAGCCCAAACCGCACCGGTGGTAAAGTCATTGATATTGAAGCGGTCGAGATTGACGAGACAGCAAAAAATGGCTCAGAAAAACCTGGCAATACCCAACGTCAGCAATAATGCTGGTGATAATGGCCGCATCGACCTTATGGCGGCCAGCATGATAACTTGCACGAATGCAGATGCCGTGATAGCCACGCGTTCTGTAACAAATACGACTTTGAGACCTGAAGGGCAGATTGAACATGGCAAAAGCGGCTAAGAAGGCTAGCAAGAAAGAAGAACCAGCAGCACAAGCTGCATTACCGGAAGGTTCCGGCAGCAACGGGTCTACGCAAGGTGCCGCGCCATCGATGAAAATTCTCGGTCAGTATGTGAAGGATCTGTCGTTTGAAAACCCTGACGCGCCGCGCTCGCTGGCCGGTCAGGAAGGCCAGCCGGAGATCAACATTTCAGTGAACGTAAATGCCAAGCCTCTTGCCGAAACCGACTTTGAGGTTGAGTTGCATCTCGATGCCAAGGCCATGAGCAAGGACAAGGTGGTTTTCGCTACGGAGCTGCTGTATGCGGGCATTTTCCGGCTGGAGAACATCCCGCAGGATGCGCTGCACCAGATTGTCCTGATCGAATGCCCGCGCATGATTTTCCCGTTTGCCAGACAGATTGTGGCTGATGTCACCCGCAATGGCGGTTTTCCGCCGCTGATGCTGGACCCAATCGACTTTGCGGCCATGTATCAGCAGCGCGTTGCCGCTGAAGCTGCAAGCGCGGATGCGTGACACAGAACCTTGTTTTGATTCAGTTATAGCTGTTCTTTGCTAGGACGGAGATCTAGGTGTTACCGGCGTTTTGCCACAACGCCTTTTCGCCCAGGCCGGACACCATCTCGTTATGGGCGTCGATTTCCGCCTGGCTCAATCGGCCGGGCAGCGGCGCCGGGCGGGCGCTCACCTTGATCTGACCGACCTCGACTTTCTTCTCCTGGTTCTGCGCGTCGCTGGTCAGGCCCAGCATTGTCTGACGGCCGCCGATCAGTTCCATATAGACGTCGGCCAGCAGTTCTGAATCCAGCAATGCGCCGTGCTTGTCGCGCTTTGAATTGTCGATGCCGTAGCGCCGGCACAGGGCATCCAGGCTGTTCGGACCCATCGGGTAGCGTTTGCGGGCAAGCGCCAGCGTATCGATCACCCGGTCCATGGACAGTTGTTCGGTGTCGATCCAGGAAAACTCGGCATTAAGAAACTTCATGTCGAACGGTGCATTGTGAATAATCAAGATGCCGTCATCGATGAACTTGAGGAAATCTGCCGCTATATCTTTAAAGACCGGTTTGGATCCCAGAAATTCCTCCGACAATCCGTGCACATTGAAAGCCTCTTCGGGCATGTCACGCTGCGGGTTGATGTACTGGTGATAGACCGTGCCGGTCGGGATGTGATTGAGAAGTTCGACGGCCCCGATCTCCACGATGCGATGACCGGAAAACGGGTCAAGGCCTGTTGTTTCGGTATCCATCACGATTTCGCGCATGTCAGATGTCCCCGGCAAGAGATTGCAGCTCGCCTACAATAGCAAGAACCTGTGCCTGTGTATCGGCCATCGGCACGTCTGTGGAAATCACATGACTGGCCGCGGCGCGTTTTTCCCCATCGGGCACCTGCCTGGCCACAATGGCTTCGAACTTTTCTTCACTCATGCCAGGCCTGGCCAGCGCACGTGCACGCTGGATTTCATAAGGTGCTGAAACCACCAGAACCGCATCAAATTCTTCTGCGCGGCCGGTTTCAAACAACAAGGGAATGTCGAACACCGCAATCTTGTTGTCAGATGACCTTACTGCATCCAGAAACGCTGCCTGCTCGCGGCGAACCAGGGGATGAACAACGGCTTCCAGGTTTTTCATCGCTTGCGTATCGTTCAGCACCAGTTTTGACAGTGCCACGCGGTCAATTGCACCGTTCCTGATGACTGTCGGAAACAGCCGGCCAACGGGCTCGACTGCCTTGCCATTTTCCGCATAGAGCTGATGCACCACAGCATCGGCATCAAACACTGCAACGCCTGCGTCGCGCAGCATGTTTGCAACTGTCGATTTGCCCATGGCGATGGATCCGGTGAGCGCTGCCTTGAAAACGGGTCTGTCAGCCATGAGACAGCAAGTCCTGTTCAACCAGCGCCCGCAATTCGTCCGTGACCTGCGGCTCGATGCCGAACCACAACTGAAATCCCGGAACGGCCTGGTGCAGCAACATGCCAAGTCCGTCAACAACCGGACGTCCGAGTTCACGGGCCTGGGCCAGCAACCGGGTCTCCAGCGGCGCATAGACAATGTCGCTGATAACGCAATCCGGTCTGGTGTTTTCAAGCGGCAATACCAATGGTTGCCGTTCGACCATGCCGAGCGACGTTGTGTTGATCAGCAAATCCACCTGCCCCGTAACAGACTGCATGTCATCCCATGGCAATGGCTTGATGATATCCGGTTGAAGTCCGGCAATGTCACGAGCCTTGGCCAATGTTCGATTGGCTATGTAAATTTCCGAGCAGCCGCATTTTACCAGCGCATCCGCGATGCTGCGGGCCGCGCCACCGGCACCGAGGACAAGGACTTTGGCGTTTTTCAGCACCAGGTCCGGTTGCGTGTTTTTCAGGTGCCCGATATATCCGGCACCATCGGTCGAGGTGCCCCTGAGCTGGCCCCCACGACAGTAGATGGTGTTAACACTGGCTATAGTAGACGCGGCATCGTCGATGGCATCCAGATACTGAATAACTGTTTGCTTGTACGGGGTCGTGACATTGCAGCCGGCTGACTTTCCTTCGCGGATCGAGGACAGGAAAGCAGGCAGTTTTTCCTCGGGCAAATCACAGATACCGTACCTGGAATCGACTCCATACTTGCTGATCCAGTAATTGTGGATGAGCGGCGAGCGTGAATAGGTGATGCCGTGCCCCAAAATGCAAACGCTATTACTCGTGTTCATATTCATAACAAGTCGCTCTGGCTCTTGAGAAATTTGACAAGGGGGGTCAGCGGCATGCCCATTATGGTGAAATGGGACCCCTGGATATCTTCAAACAACCGAATGCCTTTGCCCTCGATCTGATAACATCCGACAGATCCCAGGATTGATGGTCCGGCATCGGTCAGATACATGTTTATGTCCTTTGTAGTGAGTCGAAACATAGTCATGTCAGCGGTTTCCGAGATTTGGAACACCGGTTGATTGTGCCTCCAGCACGCAACCGCTGAAACCAGAACATGTGTTTTCCCCTGCAATTCAGCGAGCTGGTCTGCGGCCTGGGACAGGTCGCTCACCTTGGAGAAAACTTTCCCGTCGCAAGTCAGCACCTGGTCCGATCCGATCACCAGATCTGCTGGGTGGTCGGCACTCACTGCCTGCGCCTTGGCATCGGCCAGCACAAGTGCCAGATCATCAACAGGCAGCCCAGCGTCCAGATGTGCGATCTTCAAGGCGCGCTCATCGATATTGGCGGCGGTCGCGTCGAACCGGTAACCTGCATTGGCCAGCATGTGCCGGCGGGCCGCACTGTTTGATGCAAGGATCAGTTTCATGGAGCTTGGACCCTGACCCCCGTTCATGCAGACTTGGCATTCGGATCTGCCATCAGATTGATTACCGCGGCAGCGGTTTCTTCGATTGACCGCCGCGTTACATCGATAATCGGCCAGTTGTTTGCGCTGCATAGTTTTCGCATTGCCAACAACTCTTCCGTAATCGCCTTGCGATCCACATAAGATGTATCGCGGCCTTCGTTCAACGTCAGCAGCCGGTGGCGGCGAATTTGCGAAATACGGTCTGCACTGGCAATCAGCCCAACGATCAGCGGATGTTGCAGCTTGTTCAATCCCGGGGGTGTCGGGATGCCCGGTACAAGCGGTATGTTCGCCGTCTTGATGCCGCGATTGGCCAGATAGATGCTGGTAGGTGTTTTGGACGACCTGCTTATGCCGAGCAAAACCACATCGGCTGATTCCAGATCCTGGGTCAGCTGGCCGTCGTCATGAGCCATGGTATAATTCAGGGCATCGATCCTCTGGAAATATTCAGCATTGAGGACATGCTGTCCGCCTATATGGGGTTTGGATTTTGCATTCAGGTAAGTGGCAAGACTGGCGATAACAGGGTCAAGAATTGAAATGCACGGAATCGACAAGGCGTCACAGCGCTGTTCGATGTCTTCTTTCAGCTTGGCATCTGCAATCGTGTACAACACGATGCCGGGTTGCTTTTCCACCTCGCCGATCATCCTGTCGAGTTGCTTGGATGTCCGGACCAGAGTGTAGATATGTTCTATAGGCTGGTAGCCTGGATAATACGCGGTTGCCGCCCTGGCTACGGTGTTCAGCGTTTCACCGGTGGCGTCGGAAACCATATGCATATGGAAATATTGTTTGGCTGTGGTTTTCATAAGCCGGGCATAGCGTGTTTATGAATTGTGGA